>NZ_JBSPKY010000002.1:22500-527704 GCF_053848025.1 Mesorhizobium sp. 128a
GGCTCGAAGTGCATGGCGACGCCGCCAAGGTGGTCCGCACCAGCGTCTATGACAAGACAACGCACATCGTCACCATAGCGCTCGACGATCGCGGCCAGTACGTGCCGGCGCAGGAACCGGAGCCGAATCCGGAATTGCTGACGGCGTTCGATGATTCGTCGGCGCCGGTGGTGGTGCGCGGCAACCTGCCGAACGTCTATGACGGCATTTACCGCGCCGCCTATTCCTATGGCATGTCGAAGAAGCTGACCCAGCAACTGGTCAAGCTCCTGGCCTCCGGCGTCGACTTCCAGTCGAGGCTCAATCCGTCGGACCGCATCGACGTGCTGTTCTCGCAGCCGGACGGCGACGACCAGGCCTCCGACGAATCGGAACTGCTCTATGTCTCGTCGACCTTCGGCGGCCAGACGCGCAACTTCTACCGCTTTCAGATGCAGGACGGATCGACCGACTATTTCGACGAGGACGGATCAAGCGCCGAGCAGTTCCTGCTGCGCAATCCCCTGCCCGCCGGAAAATTCCGCTCCGGCTTCGGCGCTCGCCGGCATCCGATCCTCGGCTATGTCCGCATGCATACCGGCGTCGACTGGGCAGCCCCCATCGGAACGCCGATCATTGCCGCCGGCAACGGCACCGTCGAAAAAGCCGGCTGGGCCGGCGGCTATGGCAAGCAGATCATCCTTCGCCATGCCAATGGCTACGAGACCTCCTATAACCACCAGAGCGCCTTCGCCAAAGGCATCGAACCTGGCGTCCACGTCCGGCAGGGTCAGGTCATAGGCTATCTCGGCCAGACCGGCCTCTCCACCGGGCCACATCTTCACTACGAGCTGATCGTCAACGGTACCAAGGTCGACCCGATGCGGGTGCGCCTGCCGGTCGGCAAGGTACTGAAGGGCGACGACCTAGTCGCCTTCAAGCGCGAACGCGAGCGCATCGACGATCTGCTCAAGCAGGAAGACGGCAATTCGCTGAAGGTCGCGAGCGCCAAGATCGAAGGCTGAGCCCTCACACTCGACACCGTCGAAATCATATTTGCCCCAAATCAGAGCATTTCGAATCGGACCGGCTCCGAATCAGGTCGGCTGATTCTCTTCGGCGCGTGACCAAGGCAGCTTTTGCCCCGAAACGGTTGCCCAGGCGATGACAGCAGCAAGCAGGCAAAGCACGGCCGTCACCGTCGACACGGCAGAGAACGCAGCATCGCTGGCGGCGAGCCGCATCGCTTCGAGTTCCGGCGCGAGCGCCGCCGAGACTGGTTCGCCGAACCCCGGAATGCCGGGCCTGACGCGGGTATCGAGCATCGTCGAATAGACCCAGGCCGCCAGCGAGCCCATCGCGGCCACCGCGATCAGTCCGCCAATGCCCGAAACCGCATTGTTGATGCCGGAGGCGGCACCGGTATCCTTGTCCTCGACCGCCGTCATGATCGCCGTCGACAGCGGCGACACGACCAGCGCCATGCCGAGCCCCATCACCGCCATCAGCGGAAACGTGCCGGTCCAGAAATTGTGCATGCCGGCATGGGAGAGCAGGGCAAGCCCGGCGAAGGCGATGGCGACGACCAGGCAGCCGCTGGCAATCGGAAACCGCGGACCGATCCGATCCGACCACTGGCCGACGGGACCCGACAGCAGCGCGATCGACGCCGACAGCGGCAGAAAGATGAAGCCGACCTCTCTGGTGCTCAGCCCCCATCCGGCGATCAACAGCATCGGCAGGTAGAACAGATTGGCCGAGAGCGCGAAATACAGGAAGAAGGTGGCGACATTGGCGCCGGCGAAGGCGCCGATCCGAAACAGCTTGAGATCGATCATCGGCTCGCTCTGCCGAAGCTCGAAGACGATGAAGACGACGAGCAGCACCACTCCCGCGGCGATGCTCGGTCCTGACATCAGCCCACCGCCTTCGGCGCTCATCGCGGTCAGCCCGTAGGCAAGCGCCCCGAAGGCAAGCGTGGCGAGAGCGGCGCCGCCGAGATCGAGGCTTCGCTTCTCCGTCGGCGCGTCGGCGGGAATCTTGGCCAGCAAGAGATAGATCGAGATCAGCCCAAGCGGCAAATTGACGGCGAAGATCGCCCGCCAGATGCCGCCGCCAAAAGCCGACAGGACAAAGCCGCCCAGCACCGGTCCGAGCGCCGTCGTCAACGCCGAAGCGGCAGCCCAGATGCCGATCGCCCGGCCGCGCTCCTTCTTCGGATAGGCCTTGGCGATGATGGCAAGGCTGCCCGGCACCATGATAGCCGCACCGATGCCCTGAATGGCGCGAAAGGCGATGAGCACCAGCGCATTCGGCGCCATCGCGCAGGCAAGCGAAGCGACAATGAACAGCGCAATGCCGGCCACGAAAGCGCGTCGCAGGCCGAACCGGTCGCCGGCAGCACCCCCCGCCAGAATCAGCGCTGACAGCGTCAGCGCATAGGCGTTGGAAATCCATTGCGCTTCGGCGAGGCTGGCGCCGAGATCGACGCGCATTGCCGGCATGGCGATGGCCAGGATCGAGCCGTCGATAAAGCCGAGCGCGGATGCCAGGATCGCCGCGACCAACACGAATTTGCGCTGCGGCGGCGGGCAGAACGTGCCGTTGGAAACAGAGCTGGTCGGGGAAACTGCGGCATCGCTCGGAGACTTCATGAGCGTCTGCTTAGGCTTGTTGCAGGCAGGCAACAACCAGCCAGCGCCCCACTGTCATGACTCCAGTTCCGGCAAAACCCTGCCCGCATGGGCAGGGTCACATCAATCCGGATGTAAAGCGCCGAGGCCGTGTTAGGTTCAGAGATGCAAGCAAAGGGGAAGCCGTATGAAACGACCACTCGAAGCATCGGCGGAGGCGCGCGGACGCGTCGTCGGCATCACCGATGGCGTCTTTGCCATCGCGCTGACCCTGATCGTGCTCGAGATCCGGGTCCCGGCGCACCAAATGGTCCACTCCGAAGGCGAACTGCTTTCGGCGATCGCAGCATTGGCGCCGCGCTTCCTGACCTATGCGCTGAGCTTCCTGACGCTGACCATCTTCTGGTTCGGCCAGCAGGCGCAGCACGGGCTGATCGCCAGGTCCGACCGGCGGCTTGCGACGCTGAACCTGTGTTTTCTGGCCTTCATCGCTCTGCTGCCGTTCTCAACCGACCTTCTGGCCGACTTCCTCGAATTCAGGACCGCGGTGCTGGTCTACTGGCTCAACCTTTTTATGCTCGGCGTGACGCTGTTCTGCAGCTGCAGCTGGTGGTATGCGGACAAGAACGGCTTTCTGGCGGAAGACCTCGACGCCGAAACGACGCACACCGTCTATATGCGCATCGTCAAGGCGCAGATCCTGTGGGCGATCGGCGCAGCGCTGTGCCTGATCACGCCGCTGCTCAGCATCGGTTTCATCCTGCTGGTGCAGCTCATCTATGCCGCCGCGCCGCGCGCCTCATTGCTGCGTAAACTCATCGGTTGAGGTCCCGCCGACATCCGCGATTGTTGGTCCGCCGACGAATTCCACCGTGACGCCCGGCGAGACGAGTTTGGCCAGTTCGCGCGCGTCCCAGTTGGTCAGGCGCACGCAGCCATGGCTTTCGGTCTTGCCGATCTTGGAGGGGTCGGGCGTGCCGTGAATGCCATAAGTCGGCTTGTCCAGCGCGATCCAGACCGAGCCGACCGGGCCGTTCGGTCCCGGCGGAATGGTCAGGATCTTGTCGTTCTGGCCCTGCTTGAAATTGATGCTGGGGTTGTAGGTGTAGTTCGGATCGAGCGCGACGCGCGACACCGTGTGTGTGCCGGTTGGCGACGGCGTGTCGGCGGAGCCGATGGTAGCCGGATAGGCCGCGACCAGCTTGCCGGCGTCATCATAGGCGAAGACCTGCTTCTTGTCCTTGTCGGCGACGATGCGGGCAACCGGGGTCGACACCAGCCGGCCGAAGTTGGCGACCTTGATGATCGTGCCCGGGCGGTTGAAGCCGCCGTCGGGGTTGAGCGACTTCAGATAATTCTCGTCCATGTGGAAGCGCTCGGCCAGGGCTTCCGTGACGGAGGTGTAGGCCATGCGGTCGAGCTGCGCCTTCTGGCTGTAGTCTTCCGGTATCGAGGCGACATAGGGACCGGCTGCGTCCTCGGCCGTGATCGTATAATTGGCGAAAGCATCGCCGCCGGATTGCGCAAGGGCTGCCTGGATACCGACCGCGTCGGTCGAGCGCAGATTGCTGCCGGTGATCTGGTTGTAGGCGGCCAGCGCCTTGTCTACATTGGAGCCGAACCGCCCGTCGATGACGCCGGGCGAGGCGCCGGCGCGGTCGAGCAGCACCTGCAATGCCGCCACATCCTGGCGCGCGCCGAGTGAAAGCGAGGGGTCGACGACCGCCTTGCCGTCGACCTTCGGCGGCAGGGCTGCCTCGTCGCCCGGTGTCGCCGGTTGAACCGGATCTATCGAAGCCTCGTCGAGCGGCTGGCGCTTGATGCCGTCCTGCTCAGGCTGGGACGCGTCCGGATACGTGTTGCCATAGGTCCCCTCGTCCCGTGGCGCATCCGGAAAGACCTGGTCCGAATTGTCGCCATAGGGATCGTTTTCGTCGACCGACGGCGGAATGACGGTGCCTTCCTCTTCCAACTGCTTGCGGCGGAAACGCGCCATGTCCTGGGGATCATCGAGATAGTAGCGGTCATCATCCTCGACCGGTGCACGTCCGAGTTCGCGCGTTCGCATCTGACGGCGCAGCGCGCGCCGGTCGAGCCTGGTCTGCGGCGGCTGGATGGCGATGACCTTGCCGGTGTCGGCATCGACGATGACACGGTTGCCCCTGGCGTCGTAATAGATGTCGAGATTGCCGTCCTGGGCAAGCACAATGCCGCCGCTATCGGCAGCGCGAACAACCGGCAATGCGTCATCCACCGTCGGCGATGCCATGGCGCTGGACGCAAGCAGCCCGGTGGCGAGCACCGAAAAGGCAAAGATCGTGCGGAACATGGTGGTCAAACTCTCCGGTCCGTAAGCGCCGCCGCCCGGCAGTGTTCCCTTCAGAACGCTCTCGCCTCCGTTTGGATGCGCAAGGAACGCCCTGACCGTCAAAAGCTTGCAGGCAAACCCCTTCGCCAGCAAACCAGAACTTAAGCTTTCCAACATGAACCGGGCATGAAGATGGCGGATTTCACGTCGCTACAGGCCCAATTCCTTGCGCGTCTGCTTCGTCAGCTTGAGGACGACGAGGCGATGGCTTTCGCCGAGATAGTCCTTCAGCGCATCATCATCCATGCTTTGGCTTGTCTGACGCTGGATCCATTTCATGCCGCGTGATGCCAGATAGGGCGCAGGCCGGCAGCCAGGCTGGTCCTTCAGCACGTCATAGGCCATTTCAGAACATTTGAAGGTGACGAAAAGCTGGCCGCCATCATTCCAGCCGCCGATGGCAAAGACCTTGCCGCCGACTTTCCAGACATGGGCGCCGCCCCATTGCACGACATGAGTCGTCTGCGGCAGCGAGGCGCAGAAGCTGTTGTAGTCGTCCAGCGTCATCTGAACCCCGACAAAGGATTTGTTTCATAAGAATTTGTTATTTCATAAGAAAATGCCGCGCGTCCGATAGGACACGCGGCACGGTATCAGGCTGCCGCTTCGGTCGCCACCACGGTGGGCTTCGACCGGAAGTTAAGCCTGTCGGAGCCGGCGGTGACCTTGACGGTCGAGCCGTCGAGGATCTCGCCGAGCAGGATCTTCTCGGCCAGCGGATCCTGCAGGTCCTTCTGCATCACCCGTTTCAGCGGCCGCGCGCCATAGGCCGGGTCGTAGCCCTTTGACGCCAGCCAGTCGATCGATTCCTGGTCGAGCGACAGCGTGATCTTGCGGTCGACGAGCAGGCTTTCCAGCCGCTTGAGCTGGATCTCGACGATGCGGCCCATATCCTGCCGGCGCAGCCTATGGAACAGGATCACCTCGTCGACGCGGTTGAGGAACTCCGGCCGGAACGAGGCCCTCACCACGCTCATCACCTCGTCGCGGACGACGTCGACGTCCTGGTCTTCGCCGAGATTGACCAGATATTCGGCGCCGAGGTTCGACGTCATGATGATCAGCGTGTTGCGGAAGTCGACCGTGCGGCCCTGCCCGTCGGTGAGCCGCCCGTCGTCGAGCACCTGCAGCAGCACGTTGAAGACATCCGGATGCGCCTTCTCGATCTCGTCGAACAGCACGACCTGATAGGGCCGGCGCCGCACCGCTTCGGTCAACGCACCGCCTTCCTCATAGCCGACATAGCCGGGAGGCGCGCCGATCAGCCGGGCGACCGAGTGCTTCTCCATGAACTCCGACATGTCGATGCGCACCAAAGCGCTCTCGTCGTCGAACAGGAAGTTGGCCAGCGCCTTGGTCAGCTCGGTCTTGCCGACGCCGGTCGGTCCGAGGAACATGAACGAGCCGATCGGCCGGTTCGGATCCTGCAGGCCGGCACGAGCGCGGCGCACAGCCTTGGACACCGCCTGCACTGCCTCGCCCTGCCCGACGACACGCTTGCCGATCTCGTCTTCCATGCGCAGCAGCTTGTCGCGCTCGCCCTGCAGCATCTTGTCGACCGGAATGCCGGTCCAGCGCGACACGATATGGGCGACGTGGTCAGGCGTGACCACCTCTTCGACCATGCCGGCCTTGTCGTCCTGGGCCTCGGCTTCCCGGAGCTTCTTCTCCAACTCCGGGATCTTGCCATAGGCAAGCTCGCCGGCGCGCTGGAACTCACCCTTGCGCTGGGCAATGGCAAGCTCGTTTCGTGCCTCGTCGAGCTGCTTCTTAAGATCGGCGGCGAGCCCAAGCTTTTGCTTCTCGGCCTGCCATTTGGTGGTGATCTCGGTCGATTCCTCCTCGAGGCCGACGAGTTCCTTCTCCAGGCGGGCGAGCCGGTCCTTCGAAGCGTCGTCGGTCTCGACCTTCAGCGCCTCGCGCTCGATCTTGAGCTGCATGATACGGCGGTCGATCTCGTCCAGCGCTTCGGGCTTGGAATCGACCTGCATCCTCAGCCGCGACGCGGCTTCGTCGACGAGGTCGATCGCCTTGTCCGGCAGGAAGCGGTCGGCGATGTAGCGGTTGGACAAGGTTGCCGCCGCCACCAGCGCCGAATCCGAGATGCGCACCTTGTGGTGCTGCTCGTATTTTTCCTTCAGGCCGCGCAGGATCGAAACCGTGTCTTCAACCGACGGCTCGTCGATGAACACCGGCTGGAAACGACGGGCAAGTGCGGCATCCTTCTCGACATGCTTGCGGTATTCATCGAGCGTGGTGGCGCCGACGCAGTGCAGCTCGCCGCGCGCCAATGCCGGCTTCAACAGGTTCGAAGCGTCCATGGCGCCATCGGCCTTGCCGGCGCCGACCAGCGTGTGCATCTCGTCGATGAACAGGATGATGCCGCCGGCCGCAGAAGTGACTTCGTTGAGCACGGCCTTCAGCCGCTCCTCGAACTCACCGCGATATTTGGCGCCGGCAATCAGTGCGCCCATGTCGAGCGCCATCAACTGCTTGTCCTTCAGCGATTCCGGCACGTCGCCATTGACGATGCGCAACGCCAGGCCTTCGGCGATCGCCGTCTTGCCGACGCCGGGTTCGCCGATCAGCACCGGATTGTTCTTGGTGCGCCGCGACAGCACCTGGATGGTGCGGCGGATCTCGTCGTCGCGGCCGATGACCGGGTCCAGCTTGCCGGCGCGGGCGTCGGCGGTCAGGTCGCGGGCGTATTTCTTCAGCGCATCATAAGCCTGCTCGGCGCTCGCTGAATCGGCGGTGCGGCCCTTGCGGACATCGTTGATGACCTGGTTCAGCGCCTGCGCGGTGACACCGGCCTTGGACAGGATATCGGCCGTCTTGGCAGATTTCTCCATGGCCAGCGCCTGCAGCAGCCGCTCGACGGTGACAAAGGAATCGCCGGCCTTCTTGGCCAGCTCTTCCGCAGTCGAAAACACCTTGGCCAGCGGCTGCGCCAGGTAAAGCTGGCCGTTGCCGCCTTCCACCTTGGGCATTGCCTCAAGTGCGGTCTCGACGCCGAGCTTGACGTCACGAACGTTGCCGCCGGCGCGCTCGATCAGCGAAGCGGCCAGCCCCTCATCGTCGTCGACGAGGACTTTCAGCATATGTTCGGGGGTGAATTGCTGGTGATTGCGCGAGAGCGCCATGGTCTGGGCGGACTGAATGAATCCGCGGACGCGCTCGGAGTATTTCTCGAGGTTCATGTCTGTCTCCTTCCATCACCGGCCCGCTTTGCGGCACCGGATCAGATTGCGGTGACGGACCCGCTCATCGGAGCCAGGTCCAGTTCCCGCCAGATATGGGGCGCAAGCCATTGCCGCTCAAGACTCGCCGGACAGGATATTGCATGCCGGTGCAAACGAAAACGGCGGAGATTTCTCTCCGCCGTTTCAAGGATTACCGTCTTGTTCGGTCAGTTGTTGGCGTCGACGACGAACGGGTCGCCGGCCGGGCTCTCAGCCGGTGCCGCATCCACCACCTCGGTGGCTGCGGCGGTTTCGCTGGCGCTATCCGCCTGTTCACCACCGGACTGGTTGTCACTGACGTGATCGGCATTGGTGCGCGGGCGGCGCGGACGCCGCGGGCGGCGGCCAGCGCCGCTCTCGGCCGCAGCCTCATTGAGTTCGGCCCGGGCAGCAAGAGCCGCCGGCGACAGGTTTTCGTACAGCGGTGCCGGCTCGGAGAAACCGGTCTCGGCCGCAGGCTCAGCCGCAGCGACGGTCTCCCCCTGCGCCGGCGTCTCGGTGAAGCGCTGCTGGTCGCCGCGCTGGCCGTTCTGCTCGCCGCGTTGGGCATAGTCGCCACGCTGCTCGTTCTGGCCATAACCGCCAGGACGACGGTCACGGTTGCGGCCATTGTTGTCGCGCCCGTTATTGTTGCGGCCATTGTTGTCACGGCCATTATTGTTCTCGCGGCCGTTTTCCTGGCCATATGCCAGTTCGGCCGGTGTGCCTTCGATCGTCGGCTGAGGGCCGTTGCCGAGGTTCGCCTGCGGAGCTTGCGTCTCGCCCCCATTGCCGTTGCCGGCATTGTCGAAATCGTCGCGATCTTCGTCATCGTCGAAATCGTCGCGGTTCTGCTGGGTATTCTGGATCGGCAACTGCGCCTGCGCGGCGGCGATGATGCGATTGTAGTGCTCGGCGTGCTGGAGGTAGTTCTCCGCCATCACCCGGTCGCCGGAGCTTTGCGCGTCACGGGCCAGAGTGGCGTATTTTTCGGCGATCTGTTGAGCCGATCCGCGGATCTTCACGTCCGGGCCGTTGCTCTCGTAGTTACGCGTCAGGGGATTGGGACCCTTGCGGTTGTTGTTGTTATTGTTGTTGCCACCGCCGCCGCCATTGTTGTTGCGACCGCGCATGCGCCTGTTCTGCTGTTGTGGCCTCATAAGACTCTCTTCATTTTGAAATTTTCGAAAAACGTTTCACGAACGGAGGCGCTCATGCAGCCAGCCGTTTCGTTTCTTCACCGGCGTTCGCCCGCATCAATTGCGTTGGCGCCACGTGTCATCCTGTTCCGGTTACATCACTTGCCGGACGATTCCCGCACGAAGCTTGGGCGTCGTTTGCGCAAGAAGGCAGCTATTTCCAAGGAAAACCGAATCGCTAAGAGCACTGCCTGCTTCGTCTCATCCGGTTAAGGCGGACCCTAGCCGCATTCCCCGGCATTGCCAAGCGCTTTTTTGCACTGCGTCAAGGCTTTCCCTGTTCAAACATAAGAACCCTGTCGTTTCCGCCAAGATCGACAAATGCCCCGGTCAGCCTGTAGCCGGCTGCCGCGAATATGTCTTTGACCTCATTGCGCTGCGTGTGGCCGATCTCGACCGCAATCTTGCCTTGTGCTTCCAAAAACCTTGCCGCCTCGGCGGCGATGATCCTGTAAGGGCCAAGACCGTCCACACCGCCATCGAGGGCTCCGTGCGGATCGAAATCGCGGACCTCGTCCTGCAGATTTCCAATGTCTTCGGACCGTATATAGGGAGGGTTTGCGGCAATTACATGGTACCGGCCGCAAACTTTTGCGAACCAGTCGGAGTGCAGCGCCTCGAACCGGCCGGCCAGCCCGGTTTGCCTGGCATTGCGCGTCGCGGTCGTGAGCGCATCCTGTGAACTATCCACGCCGGTGGCGGTCGCGGCGGGAACGGCGCTGAGCAAAGCCAGCGCAATGGCGCCGGTGCCGGTGCCAAGATCAAGAATGCGGCATTCCCCCAGCCTTTCAGCCGTTTCGCTGGCAAAGGGCAGGACCGCCTCGACCAGCGTTTCGGTGTCCGGCCGCGGCTCCAGCGTTTCCGGCGACAGCGCGAGCCGCAGCCCATAGAATTCGCGATAGCCGAGGATGCGGTGCACCGGTTCGCCGGCCAGGCGGCGGCGCAAGGCGGCGTCGATCGCGGCAACGGCACCAGCGTCGACCGCACTTTGTGGCTCGGCTATCGCCTGCGTGCGGCCCGTGCCGGAGAAATGCTCGACGATCAGCCTGGCGTCCAGCGCCGGAACGGCGACGCCGGCCGTGGCAAGCCGCTCCCGCACTGCCCGCAGCAGCGGCCCGAGCGTGCCGGGCAGGGTGTCAGCCATCGAGGCCGATATCGGCAAGCAGCTTCGACTGGTGGTCGGCGATCAGCGCGTTGATGACCTCGTCGAGCTCGCCCATCATCACCCGGTCGAGCTTGTAGAGCGTCAGGTTGATGCGATGGTCGGTTAGCCGCCCCTGCGGGAAATTGTAGGTGCGGATGCGCTCGGAACGGTCGCCCGAGCCGACCTGTGATTTGCGCGCTTCGGAGCGCTCTTCATCCGCCTTGCTGCGCTCCATGTCATAGAGCCGCGCGCGCAGGATCTGCATGGCTTTGGCCCGGTTCTGGTGCTGCGATTTCTCCGCCTGCACCACCATGATGCCGGTCGGCAAATGGGTGATGCGCACCGCTGAATCGGTGGTGTTGACGTGCTGGCCGCCTGAACCCGAGGCGCGCATCGTGTCGATACGGATGTCTTCGGCGCGAATGTCGATGTCGACCTCTTCGGCTTCCGGCAGCACGGCAACCGTCGCCGCCGAGGTATGGATGCGCCCGCTGGCCTCGGTCGCCGGTACGCGCTGCACGCGATGCACGCCGGATTCGAATTTCAGATGGGCAAAGACGCCCCGGCCGGAAATGGTGGCGATAATTTCCTTGAAGCCGCCTGCGTCGCCGTCGCTCGCCGACACCGTCTCGAAGCGCCAGCCGTGTTCGGCGGCATAGCGCTCATACATGCGAAACAGGTCGCCGGCGAAAAGCGCGGCCTCGTCGCCGCCGGTGCCGGCGCGGATTTCGAGGATGGCGTTCTTGTCGTCGGCGGCATCCCTGGGGAGCAGCAGGATCTGGATATCCTTCTGCAGTTCCTCGATACGCTCCTCGACGCCGGGCAGATCGGCTTCGGCCAGCGCCCGCATCTCGGCATCGGTGCTTTTGTCGGCAAGCATCGCTTCGAGGTCGGCCTGTTCATGCTCGGCCGAACGCAATTCCCTGACCTTGGCCACCATGTCCTGAAGTTCGGCATATTCCGATGCCATCTTCACATAGGCATCGGCCGCCGGCCCAGCCGACATCTGCGCTTCGAGCATCTCGAAACGCTTGACGACCTGATCCATACGCTCGCGGGGAAGGTTGACCATGGGCTGATGCTATAGCGGGATGGAGCGGTCGTCGGCAAAGGCCTGCAGCAGCGCCCGCATCGGCAGGCCATGCGCCGGCGCCATCAGATTGTCGGCAAAGAAGGCCTCCAGTTCCTCCAGCGGCAGTTCGGTCAGCATCGCCTTGACCGGACCGATCGAGGCCGGCGACATCGAGATCGAACGGTAGCCCAGGCCGATCAGCGCCATGGCGGATATGGGTTTGCCGGCAAGTTCGCCGCACAGCGTCACCGGCGTGTGATTGCGCGCGCCGGCGTCGGCAATCTGCTTCAGCACCCTGAGGAACGGCGCCGACAGCGTGTCGAAGCGGTTGGACAGCTGTGTGTTGCCGCGATCGACCGCCATGACGAACTGGAACAGATCGTTGGAGCCGACCGAGACGAAATCGACCGCCTTCATCAGATCGTCGAGCTGGAACAGCAGCGACGGCACTTCAAGCATGGCGCCGAGCTTGAGGCTGGTCGGCAGATGATGGGCAAAGCGCGAGAGGTGCCTGACCTCGCGGTCGATGATTTCGCGCGCCTGGGCGATTTCGCCGAGTTCCGTCACCATCGGCAGCATCAGCTTCAATTCACGCCCGCCGCAGGCTTTGAGCAGAGCGCGGATCTGCGTCCTGAGCAGGCCGGGCCGGTCGAGCGTCAGGCGGATCGCCCGCCAGCCGAGCGCCGGATTTTCTTCCTGGATGGCGCCCTTGAAGTAGGGCAGCACCTTGTCGCCGCCAATGTCGATGGTGCGGAAGGTCACCGGCTTGCCGCGCGCCGCGTCGAGCACGTCGCGGTAGAGTTTCTCCTGCGCTTCGGCGCGGGGGAAGGTCGAGGCGACCATGAACTGCAATTCTGTGCGGAACAGGCCGATGCCGGCCGCACCCGCTTCGGCCAGCTGCGGCAGATCGACGGCCAGGCCCGCATTCATCAACAGATCGACCTGGACGCCGTCCTTGGTTACAGACGGCTTTTTACGCAGTTCCCTGTAGACTTCCTGCCGGCGCGCCCGAAAGCGGACCTTTTCGGCATAGGCGGCTTCGAGGTCCGGCTGCGGCCGCAGATGGATCGTGCCTTCCTCGCCGTCGACGATGATGGCATCGCCGTTTTCCGCCATGGAAACGGCGCCCTTCATCTGGCCGGCGACCGGAATGCCCATGGCGCGGGCGACGATGACGACGTGGCTGGTGGCGGCGCCGTCTTCGAGCACCACGCCGCGCAGCTTGTCCCGGGGATAATCGAGCAATTCGGCCGCGCCCATCGAACGGGCGACCAGGATAGCGTCCTTCGGCAAGGACGCCGCGACATCCTCCGGCCCGCGGCCCATCAGCTGGCGCAGCAGGCGGTTGGCGAGATCGTCGAAGTCGCTCATCCGCTCGCGCAGATAAGGGTCGGTCATGTGCAGCATGCGGGCGCGCATGTCGCTCTGCACCTTTTCCACCGCCGCTTCCGCCGTCAGGCCGTTGCGGATCGCCTCTTCCAGCCGCCGCACCCAGCCGCGGTCGTTGGCGAACATGCGATAAGCTTCGAGCACCTCGCGATGCTCGCCCTCGAAGGCGACATCGCGACGCTCCAGCATGTCATCGATGGAAAGCCGCAGCGATCCAAGCGAGGTTTCCAGCCGGCGCACCTCCTCCTCGCTGTCCTCGTTGAACAGATTGGTGACGACGATGCGCGGCTCGTGCAGCACCACATGGCCGAGGCCGACGCCGTCGTTGAAGGACAGGCCGGTGAAGCTGACGGGACGGCGCAGGTCGAGTTCGAGGCCGGGCCGGGTGAGCCGGGCGAGATCGCCGGTGGCGATCATCTCGGCGATCACCATGGCGGTCGTTTCCAGCGCCTCTACCTCGTCGTCGCGATAGTGGCGCATGGTCTTGTTCTGCACCACGAGCACGCCCAGCGTGCGCCCCGCCCTCAGCACCGGGACGCCGAGGAAGGAATTGTAGATCTCTTCGCCAGTCTCGGGCAGGTAGGCGAAGGCCGGATGTTCCTGCGCGTTGGAGAGGTTCAGCGGCCGCGCACTGGCGGCAATGGTGCCGACCAGGCCTTGTCCCAGCCGCAGCTGAGACAAATGGACGGCGTTCGGGTTCAGACCTTCGGTGGCGTAGAGTTCGAGCACCGAATCGGCGCGCAGCACATAGAGCGAGCAGACTTCGGCGACCATGTTGGAGGCGATGTCGCGCACGATCCGGTCGAGCCGCTCCTGCGGCTCCAGCGGCTCCTGCATGAGCTCGCGGAGCCGTTTCAGCAGAACGCGCGGGCCACTGGCCGTATCACGCATCGCGGCTTCTTCTCCAATGGGCATTTTGCCCGCCGCAGTTTCCACTGCGACCGGCGCACACGCAACAACTCAAATCGTTCTCGCTACTGCTTATCCAGACCGTAGACGGAATGCAAAGTGCGAACCGCCAGTTCGGTGTAGGGACCGTCGATCAGTATCGAAATCTTGATCTCGGAGGTGGTGATGGCGCGGATGTTGATGGCCTTGTCGGCCAGCGCCTTGAAGGCCGTGGCGGCCACGCCGGCATGGCTGCGCATGCCGATGCCGATGACCGAGACCTTCGACATGCCGGCTTCCGACTGCACCACGTCATAGCCGATCGAAGCCTTCAGGCGCTCGAGCACGGCCAGCGCCTTGTCGACGTCGCCGGACGGCACGGTAAAGGTCATGTCGGTGAACTTGCCGTCCTCGGAGATGTTCTGGACGATCATGTCGACATTGATGTTGGCCTCGGCCAGCGGGCCGAAAATGCCGGCGGCAACGCCCGGGCGATCGCCGACGCGGCGCAGCGAAATCTGCGCTTCGTCCTTGGCGTAGGCAATTCCGGTGACGACCTGCTGTTCCACGATCTCTTCCTCGTCGCAAATGAGCGTTCCCGGAGGATTGAGCAAATCCCCCATTCCGGGCGCATCGGGATCGTCGAAGGACGACCGCACGAAAGTACGCACCCTGTGCACCATGGCAAGCTCGACCGACCGCACCTGCAACACCTTGGCGCCGAGCGAGGCCATTTCGAGCATTTCCTCGAACGAAATCTTGTTGAGCCGCCGCGCCTTGGGTTCGATGCGCGGATCGGTGGTGTAAACTCCGTCGACATCGGTGTAGATGTCGCAGCGGTCGGCCTTGACCGCGGCGGCGATTGCCACCGCACTCGTATCGGAGCCGCCACGGCCGAGCGTGGCGATGCGGTTGTCCGGCCCGATGCCCTGGAAGCCGGCGACAACTGCAACCTGGCCCTCTCCGAAACGCTTGATCAGAAACGCGCCGTCAATGTCGAGGATGCGAGCCGCGCCATGCGCGTTGTCGGTCTTGATCGGGATCTGCCAGCCCTGCCAGGAGCGGGCATGCACGCCCATATTCTGCAGCGTGATCGCCAGAAGGCCGGCGGTGACCTGTTCGCCCGAGGCGACGACGGCGTCGTATTCGCGCGCGTCATGCATCGGCGAGGCTTCGCGGGTCCAGCCGACCAGTTCATTGGTCTTGCCGGCCATAGCGGAGACCACGACAGCCACCTCATGGCCGGCATCGACCTCGCGTTTGACGTGACGCGCCACGTTGCGGATGCGGGCGATGTCGGCGACGGAGGTTCCGCCGAATTTCATCACGATGCGCGCCATGGAAGCGAAATGCCTTTGACTGAAGCCGGCCCGGGGCCGAAAGGGAAAAAACGTCCGGCAGAAGCCGGCCGCTGAATGCGCGGCCTCCTTAGCCAAATGATCACGGTTTCGCAAGGCTGGCCACGGATTGCCGGCTTCAGGACGGGGGCATATTGCGTTCCGCCCCGCCGCCGCTTACGAAATGCTGCCTGCGGGGAACTCCTTTTGGTCCGGCATATCAAATGATTGCTCGTCTTCGACGTGCCATGCGATGGCAATCGCTGCCGCTTTTCATCGGCTTCGCCGTGCTGGGGTTGATCGTCGGCACGCGCGCCGTGCTGGTCGAGGGCCAGAGGGCCAACCGCGAAGCGGCGCGCCAGGCAATCGAGTACCAGGAATCGCTTTCGGGCTTGCTTTCGCTCACGCAGGATGCCGAGACCAACCAGCGCGGCTATCTCCTGACCGGCGAGAAATCCTACCTCCAGTCCTATCGGCAGGCCGTCGAGGCCATTCCGGGCCAGCTTGCCCGCATCGACAGCAGGACCTCGGCGGACGACGAACTCGTCCAGCAGGTCAATCGCATCAAGGACGCGCTTTCGCTGAAACAGGCTGAACTGGCACAGACGATTGCCCTTTACGATCGCGGCGATGCGGCGAAAGCGCTGGAACTGGTGCGCAGCGGCCAGGGCAAGGCCGCGATGGACCAGATCCGGGCCAGCATGGACACGATCCGGCGCATCGGCGGCGCGGCCGTCGCTGCCCGCGACGAACATACCGACCGGGTCGAAAGCTGGCTACGTATCGGATCGCTGGCGGCCTTGCTGGCGATCTTCCTGCTTGGCGCCTACACGATCCGGCTGTCACGCCGCCGCTTCCGCGACGTCCTCGTCGCCCAGGAAGAGCTGATGCGCAAGAACATCGAACTCGGCAACGAGATCAGGACGCGCGAAACAGCCGAAGCGCAGATCCGCCAGATGCAGAAGATGGAGGCGGTCGGCCAGCTGACCGGCGGTATCGCCCACGATTTCAACAATATGCTGGCGGTGATCATTAGTGCCATGAACCTCGCCCAGCGCAAGCTCGCGCGCGGCGAGCACGACATCGCGAAATTCATCGAAGCCGCGACCGACGCGGCGACCCGGGCCGCCAATCTGACAGCTCGGCTGCTTGCCTTCTCGCGCCAGCAGCCCTTGGCGCCGCAAGTAGTCGACACCAATCGTCTGGTTACCGGAATGTCGGGCCTGTTGCGACGCGCGCTCGGCGAAACCATCCGCATCGAAACCGTGCTGGCCGGCGGTCTGTGGAAAACCCATGCCGATCCGAGCCAGATCGAGAACGCCATCCTCAACCTGGCGGTCAACGCCCGCGATGCCATGGACGACAATGGCAAGCTGACCATCGAGACCGCCAACAGCCATCTCGACGACGCCGCCACCCATGCCGACGTCAAAGCCGGCCAGTATGTGATGATCGCGGTCAGCGACACCGGCGAGGGCATGCCGGCTGACGTCATGGCCAAGGCGTTCGAGCCGTTCTTCACCACCAAGCCGGTCAACAAAGGCACCGGCCTGGGGCTGAGCCAGGTGTTCGGCTTCGTCAAGCAGTCGGGCGGCCACGTCAAGATCTATTCCGAACCCGGCGAAGGCACGACGATCAAGATCTATCTGCCGCGTTTCTTCGGCGCGGAAGAGGCTGTCTTGCCCACCGGGCGAGGCGACAATCCCGCCGCGGTCACCGAGACGATCCTTGTCGTCGAGGACGACGCACGCGTGCGCGCTTCGACCACGGATGCGCTATGCGAACTCGGCTACACCGTCATCCATGCCGGCAGCGGCCAGGAAGCGCTGCAGAAACTGGCGGATAATCCAGGTGTCGCACTTCTGTTCACCGACATCGTCATGCCGGTGATGAACGGCCGCAAGCTCGCCGAGGAAGCGCTTGCGCGCCTGCCGCAGCTGAAGGTGATCTTCACCACCGGCTTCACCAAGAACGCCGTGGTCCACAATGGCGTGCTCGACCATGATGTGCATTTCCTGGCCAAGCCCTTCACCATCGAACAACTGGCAGCAAAACTGCGCGACGTGCTGGACGCGGAGTAGCCGTACCGGACACGCTCAGGGCGAAGCAGCCGTGGCTGTCCACAGGCCGGGATAAGTGACGACAAAGCCGGCCGGCGAGACGACGAGGATATCCTCGTAACCGAACATCGGCGCGGCATAGGCATAGCGGCCTTCATCGAGCCGCTGGTAGCTCTGCTCAAGACGCGTCAGCCTGAATTCGGGAAACGTCAGATAGGCGGCCGGCGCGGGCCTTGCCTGACCGACGCCGAGGTCGAACCGGCGGATCGCCAGAAGGTTCGATGCCGGCGTGAAACCGAGATCGACGTCGACCAGGCCTGCGACGTCCGGCTGGATTTCCTCATTCAAAGTCCACTGGCCGTCGGCCGCGCGCTCGATCTCATAGCGCAGCGCGCGCAGGCCAAGAAAGCCATCGACCCGCGCCGACTTTGTCTGCCAGCCGGCATCGCAGGTCACCTGATACGCAAGGCAGCATGGCTGGCCGTCCTGGACGAAAATGGCCTGCCCCCTAAGGCAGTAGCCGTCCGTGATCTGCGAAAGCTGGCAGGAATCGTGGCCCTCCACATCCAGCCGACGCCAGAGAATCGACGCTGGCGTTGATGTCATGGATCCACTCCGTCGAATTCGAATTCAAAAACGATGCTCCTCTTTCGCGTGGCATGCCAACCGTGTTTCATCGCGGCGTTCGGCAGCTGACATGCCCCTGACAGAGTGTGCCGCGATGTCAGCACGGAAAATTGTTGCCTTGACATTCGCGGCCTCACACCCGACTTCCTAGCGCTCCCTAGCAATTCCAGGAAAAGTGGGAACCGGTTTTCCGTCCGAAATTGCGTCAGAATAAAAGAGCTCTAGGAGACCCGCCCATGCCAGAGCCCCGTCGATCGACGATCGATGCCGGAGAAGTCGAACGCTTCTCAGCCCTTGCCGCCGAATGGTGGAACCCGAACGGCAAATTCCGCCCGCTGCACAAGTTCAATCCGGTCCGGCTGGCCTATATCAGGGACCAGGTGGCGGCGCGTTTCGGCCGTGACCCGCGGGCGGCTCGGCCGTTCGAAGGGCTGCGCTTCCTCGACATAGGCTGTGGCGGCGGGCTGTTGTGCGAGCCGATGGCCAGGCTTGGCGCCGAAGTGGTCGGCGCCGACGCATCGGCAACCAACATCGAGGTGGCCAAGCTGCACGCGGCCGAAGGCGGCGTGACGGTGGATTACCGCGCAACGACGGCGGAAGACCTTGCCGACTCCGGCGAGAAATTCGACGTTATCCTCAACATGGAAGTGGTCGAGCATGTCGCCGACATTGACCTGTTCATCGGCAAATGCGCCGAGATGGTGAAGCCCGGCGGCATCATGTTCGTGGCCACCATCAACCGCACGCTGAAGGCACTCGGCCTCGCCATCATCGGCGCCGAATATGTGCTGCGCTGGCTGCCGCGCGGTACCCACCAGTTCGGCAAGCTGGTGCGGCCGGAAGAGCTGGAAAAGGCGCTCGGCAGCGCCGCCATGACCGTCATCGACCGCACCGGCGTCATCTACCACCCGCTCGCCGACCGCTGGCAGCGTTCCAGGGACATGGACGTCAACTATATGGTGTTGGCCGAGAAGGGGTCGGTCTGACCCCTTACGCCTTCTGGCCCTCACGCTTTCTGGCCCTTACGCCTTCTGGCCCTCACGCTTTCTGGCCCTCACGCCTTCTGGCTTTGCGCCTTGGTGGTGATGATCACACCCATGGTGATGATCACCGCGCCGGCCCAGGTCAGCAGCTGATAGCGCTCGCCGAGGAAGATCGTGCCGGCAAACAGGCCGACGGCCGCCGCCACATAGCCGATCTGGCTGAGATAGACCGGTCCGCCCACCGCCTGCAGCCGGAAGAAGAAAGCAAACATCGCCGAGGCTGAGGCGACCTGCGCGACGACGACCAGCGGCACGCTGGCGAGCGGGGCGAAGGCACTGAGGCCGAACAGCACGAGAATGCCGATCAGCAACAGCGTTGCCGAAGCCAGATGGCTGCCGACGGCAAGTTCGATCGGACCGGTGCCTTCAGGCCAGTCCACGGTGCGGTAGATGTTGCCGGCGGCAAGGCTGACCGGGATCAGCAGCCCAACCACCACCCACAAGAAATCAGCCGGCTGGCCGGCCTCGCCGCGCGTCACCGCCACCATGACCGCGCCGATGAAGCCGACGGCGATGCCGACAATGCCGAGCATGCTGGGCCGCCGGACGCGCAGCAGGATCGAAAACACCAGCGTGATGACCGGCGACAACGTGAACATGATGCCGGTGTAGCCGGCGCCGAGATGCGGGATGGCCGAGAACATCAAGAGATTTGGCGCGGCATAGGACACGGCCGCGGTGATGAAGAAATAGCGCAGCCTGTGCGGGGTGAGCCGCATGCGCTGGCCGCTGGCGAGCAGCGCGCACAACAGGACACCGCCTGCGCCGAACGAGATGACGAAGGCCCAGACCATGGCCGGAACACCGGCAGCCGTCGCCAGCTTGCCGAACGGCAGCGTCAGGCCGAGCAGGCCGCCGGTGACCACCAGGAGGCCGAGCGCCGATGCCCAGAGAAGTTTCATCGGATGGTCCCGTCCACTCACTTGAGAAATTGGCACTTGCGGCATTCGGCGAGCCCTGTATTTTCCGATAAGATAACGCAATGATTCTTAACGTCAAGATATTTAACGGTGAGACAAATGGATCGCGCGGCTAAGGCGGTCGAGCAGTGGAAGCGGGAACGGCCGGACCTGGATGTTTCGCCGATGTTGGTGCTTGGGCGATTGAACGAGGCCTCGTCGCTGATCGCCCGCGAACGCCTGGCGCCGCTGTTCGCCCGCTTCGGGTTGCAAGCCGGAGAATTCGACGTTCTGGCGACACTGCGGCGATCGGGATCGCCGCACGCGCTGACGCCGACCGCGCTCTACGAGGCGACGATGGTGACATCGGGCGCCATGACCAACCGGCTCGACCGGCTGGAAAAGGCCGAACTGATCCTGCGCGGCCCGCACCCCAACGACCGGCGCGGCATTGTGGTGCAGCTCACGGAAAACGGTCTGGCCTTGATCGATGAGGCCCTGACCGCCCACGTCGCCAACGAGCATGAAATCCTCGCCGGCCTGACTGGCGCCGAACGGGAGACGCTGGCTCAGTTGCTTGGAAAGCTGATCGGAGGCAGCGTCTAGACCTTCAGCTCGCTCGCTGCCGCGCCAAACGGCGTCGGTCTTTCCGCCGCTGATAAGATATTGCGAGACTGATCATCCACCTGGGCATGTTGAGGTAGAGAAGGGCGTCTCGCAACCCCTCCAGGTCGCGTTCGCTTATTGCCCTGTCGGAGAGATCGGGCATGGCGGCAAGTGTCGCCTCAACGTCTTCAAGCCGATCTTTTCCTGCCGGCAACCTAGCTGCGAAAGCGATCTCTCGGCGCAGGCAACCCGCTCGACCCGATCCCGCAATGTCTCTTCATAGCCGATGCCGCATCGCATCAACCGCGCATGCGTGGCTTCATGGACAATTGTCGACGCAATGTGTGCGGGTGTCGTCCCCTCGCGGGTAAGATAGCGTTCGTCCAGTTCGCAAGCCTTTAAAGACTCTCCCCATTGAGCGACCGATGCCGGCAAGGTTGTGACGAGAATCTGCCCGACATCGCGGCGCAGGTGCGTGTAGCGGATGGGATCGAAATTCTTGATAAGGCCGAGCGCTTCGACGATCTTGTCGACACCTTTGTCGCCAATGATCACTACACCGTCGATCGTTCGACTGGTGTTGAACCTGACGATGGCCCAGCGGGCCAACCGGCTGATAACACCATTTATTCCGCGTTGCCGCTCAATCGTTTCCAGGTCGCGCAAAACTCCCTTGGAACTCAGTTGCGGTCCTCCGGAAAACTCGGGATCGGCATAAACTCCACGCCATCCTCGGCCAGGCCTTTGGCTTCGTCCAGCGTCGCCTCGCCATAGATGCCGCGCGCATCGGTTTCACCGAAGTGGATCTTGCGTGCTTCCTCGGCGAATTTGTCGCCGACATAGTCGGCATTCTCGCGCACCTTGTCGGCCATCGCCTTCAGCTGCGCCAGCGCCTGCTTCTGCGCTTCGCCCATGGCCAGCGCGATTGTTTCCTGCTTGCGCGCCGTGGAGACAGCCGGCGCCATCAGCGCCTTTTGCACCTTGTGCGAACCGCACGCTGGGCAATCGACAAAGCCACGCTTCTTCTGCGTGTCGAAATCGTCATTGCTGCGGAACCAGCCCTCGAATTCGTGCTCGTGTTCGCAAATGAGCGAGAAACGGATCACGAGGCGGCGCCCCTGAGCCGTGGCGCCTCGGCCGTGCCGGCATTGATGGCAAAGTCGCGCGCGTTCTTGAGGTTGGGGATTTTCTTGCGCGCGGCCGACGACTGTGCGGTGTCGATCTCGGCGACGATCACGCCAGGCTCGGCATGCGCCGCCTCAGCGATGATGCGGCCCCATGGATCGACGATCAGCGAATGGCCATAGGTCTCGCGCCCGTCCTCATGCAGGCCACCCTGGGCCGCGGCGACGACATAGGCGCCGTTTTCGATGGCGCGCGCCCGCAGCAGCACATGCCAGTGCGCCTCGCCGGTCTGGCGAGTGAAGGCGGCGGGCACCGACAAAAGATCGGCACCGGCCAGCGCTTCGGCGCGGAACAGTTGCGGAAAGCGCAGGTCGTAGCAGACGGCAAAGCCCAGCCTGGCGCCATCGATCTCTGTGACGACGGCCTCGGTGCCCGGCTCATAGGCGGCGGATTCGCGCCAGCTCTCGCCATTGTCGAGATCGACATCGAACATGTGGATCTTGTCGTAGGTGGCAAGCGTGGCGCCGTCCGGTCCAAACAGCAGCGCCCGGTTGGCGAGCTTGCCGTCGGCGCGCAGGATGGCGGTCGAGCCGATATGCAGGAAGACGCCGAGTTCGCTGGCGAGCTTGCGCGCGGTCGAAACCACGATGTCCTTTTCTTCCGAGGTGAACGAGGCAGCCCTGGCTTCCTTGTCACGGATCAGCGCACCGGTCATTTCCGGGGTCTGGATGTAGGTTGCGCCGAGGCTTGCCGCCTCACGCACCAGCCGCTCCAGATCGACCGCGTTGCGCTCGGGGCTTTCGCCCGAACGCATCTGGATCGCCGCCGCCTTGAAAACACCCATGGTCATGTCCCCTTTGAGCAATTCCAGGAAAAGCGTGTAGCGGATTTCCGTCCGGAATTGCGTAAAACAAAGAAAAGAGCGGTTCTACGAACCGGTCTGCGTCGTCGAGCCGTCGGCAAGCAGCCTGTCCAGCTGCCCCCGCGCCTCCAGTTCGTGGAGTTCGTCGGAACCGCCGACATGCGTGTCGCCGATGAAAATCTGTGGAAAGGTGGTTCGCCCATGCGCCCGCGAAATCATTTCCTGGCGCAATTCCGGCGAAAAGGAAGCGTCATGCTCGGTGTAGGCGACGCCCTTGCGGTCGAGCAGCCGCCTGGCCGCCGCGCAATAGCCGCACATCATGCGGGTGTAAATCGTCACATCGAGCATCAGTCTGCAATCCTGTCTTTCCCTGATCTTATATAGTCGCGGACTCGTCGGCCCGAAAGTCCCCCGGCAGGACACGCGCGAAGGTCAGGACGTCAACCGCTGCTGCGCCGCCCTTTTTCAGTGCCTTGGCGACCGAGCGCACGGTGGCGCCGGTGGTGTAGACATCGTCGACCAGAAGCACGCGGCGGCCGACGATCTCGATTTCCGCTTCGGTGGGCACACGGAAGGCCGCACGCACATTATCCTCGCGCTCCTGCCGCTCCAGCCCGACCTGCTGGCGTGTGAGCTTGACGCGCCGGATCGCCGAGGGCGAGAAAGGCACCCCGCTGAGCTGCGCGACCGCCCTTGCCAGTTCCGCCGACTGATTGAACTGCCGCCTGAAAAAGCGCCGCCAGTGCAGCGGCACCGGCACGACGACATCGGCGTCCGCGATCAGTTCAGCGCCGGAGCGCAGCATCCAGCGCGCCATCCATGGCGCGAGATCGGTGCGATCCTGGTATTTCAGCCCTTGCACCATCTGGCGGGCGACGCCCGAATAGGCCACCGCCGCCCGTGCCCGCTCGAAAGGCGGCGGATCGGCGATCGCTTCGGCCGACAGGAACCCCTCGCCCATGTCGTGGGTGAATGGCGTGCCCATCACCGCGCACCATGGCCGCTCCAGGAGCCGGAGCTTGGGCCAGCAGGCGCCGCATAAAACGCCGGGCTGAGAGACATGCCTGCGGCAGCCGGCGCAGACCGGCGGGAACAGCACCCGCGCCGGCCAGTCCAACATCGTTTGAGCGAGGCTCTTGATCTCCATCACCGGATCGGCCACGTGGTTTGTCGTCCGCGCCACTTTTATCACAAGGCGGACAAACAGGGATGTTTGCCTTGCAGCCCATCATCGATACAGAGCTCTGGCTGGCACACAAGCGCCGGGCATTGGGCCATCCCGTGGCCGGCGCCGATTTTCTGATGCGACGGGCAGCGGAAGATCTTGCGGACCGGCTCGGCGCGGTCGAACGAAAATTCGGCAAGGCCGCCGTGCTGTTTTGCCAGACGCAGGACGCAACGGACGTTGTTGCCGCAAGCGGCAAGGCAGCGGAGATCGTGCGCGTCGAGGCTGACGCGGCGTTTCTGGCCGACCGGCCAGGGCTGGTCGCACCGCCGGAGACCGTGCCGTTTCCGCCGGAAAGCCTGGATCTCGCCGTCTCGCTGCTGTCACTGCAGGCGATGAACGACATTCCAGGCATGCTGGTGCAGATCCGCCGCTCCCTGCGGCCCGACGGGCTTTTCCTTGGTGCCTTCGCCGGCGCCGGCACGCTTTCCGAACTGCGCGAAAGCCTGCTCGCCGCCGAGACCGAGCTTTATGGCGGCGCCAGCCCGCGTGTCATCCCCTTCACCGATGTCCGCGACGCCGGCGCGCTGCTGCAGCGCGCCGGCCTTGCGCTGCCGGTGGCCGACGTCGAAACGGTGACCGTGCGCTACGATACTCTTTTCGACCTCATCGCCGATCTCAGGGCGATGGGCGAAACCAGCGCGCTGACCGATCGCAGCCGGCGGCCGGGTGCGCGAAAGCTGTTTGCCCGTGCCGCCGAAATCTATGCCGAACGTTTTTCGGACGCCGATGGCCGGATCAGGGCAAGTTTCTCTGTCGTCTGGATGTCGGGCTGGGCGCCCGATGCCTCGCAGCAAAAACCCTTGAAACCGGGCTCGGCGAAGGTCTCGCTGAAGACGATACTGGAAAATCCCGGCGGGCGGTGACGCCGCTCCGGATCAGTGCTCGGCGAAGGCGTTGGCAAGCTTGCTGTTGGTGTCGCTGAACAGAAACTGGATCGCATTGCTGACCTTGCCGACGCCGCCGACGATGGCAAGCGACAGCACGGCGACGATCAGGCCATACTCAATGGCCGTGGCGCCAGTCTCGTCTTCCAAAAATCGCTGCAACAATGTCTTCATGATCATCGATCCCTCTTGTCACGACCATACCGCCGACCTGTTAAGAAAGGTTAACGGCACAAGCTTAACAGGCGGTGAAACGGGGCCTGCGTTAAGGAAATCAATAAGCTTTTGTTGACCTTCTTCGTCAGCAGTCGCCGCTGCGCCGGCCGTCGGCGCGGATGATGCAGACCGAACTGGGTGACGGCTGCAGCACGCTCCTGCGCAGCGTATAGGTGGCGCGCGAGCCGACCGAGCCGGTGCTCATCGTGTCCAGGCCGCTTGCAAGAGCATCGCGGCTGGACAATCGCGTCTGTTTATCGAGGACGGGGACCGCAATCAGGGCCAGCGCCACCGCGGCCGAGCCGAACAACAGCGTGATGCGCAATACGCTGATGCCGGCATTGGCGGCTCGAAAGCTGCGATCCGGCCGGATCGAGTCCCATTCCCTGTCGAGGCTCATGCAATCGCTCCGGCGAATCCGCTTTGCCGCAATTTTTCACGACGAGATAAATCTTCCATTAACGCTGGCTACATCAGGCGGCGAAACGGCTGAGATCACAGCAGGTCGATGAGGAACTGGATCAGCGGTGCGTCGGCCGGCGGCATCGGGTAGTCGCGCATCTGCTTTGGCCGCACCCATTTCAACGCCTGCCCCTCTTTCGGCTGCGCGATACCGCGAAAGCGGCGACAGACGAAGAGTGGCATCAAGAGATGGAAATCATCATAGGAATGGCTGGCGAAGGTGAGCGGCGCCAGGCAGGGTATGTCGGTCTCGATGCCGATCTCTTCCTGCAACTCGCGGATCAGGCATTCTTCCGGCGTCTCGCCAGGCTCGACCTTGCCGCCCGGAAACTCCCACAGGCCGGCAAGTTGCTTGCCCTCCGGCCGCTGCGCCAAAAGCACGCGGCCATCGGTATCGACCAGCGCGCAGGCGGCGACCAGGAGCAGGCGTTTGCCGGTGAGAATCTGGCTCATGCGCCCGGCGGCCGTCGATAGTGGTAGCGATAGACTTCCTCGAATCCCAGCGAGCGATAGAGCGCCAGCGCCGGCGCATTGCCGGCCTCGACCTGCAGCCAGGCTTCCCGCGCCCCGCGCAGCCTGGCCCATTTCAGCGCCGACAGGATCAGGTTGCGGCCATGGCCCTTGTTGCGCGCCGACTTGTCGGTAGCGATCTCGAACAAGCCGGCAAGATCGCCGTCATGAACGCAGATTAGCACCGCCAGCGGGTCGGCCCCCTCCTCGAGCGCAAACAGTCCGACCTCGGGTTGAATCGCGCCGATGATTTCCGAAAGACCTGGCCGTAGCGATGCATCCGAGCCGCTGACCTTGAGCGAGGCACCAAGAAAGCGGCTGATATCCTTCAGCGGAATCTGGTCCATGGCCGGCGCCAGCTGCGCGTCCGCCAGCGGCAGCCGCATCACCAGCGATTCGTCGAATGTGCTCCAGCCCTCATTGTCGAGATGCCTGGCCAGGTCCGGCCCCGACAGCGGCGAGATGCGGAAGGTCAGCGGCCTGCCATAGGCGTCGAAGCGCCGGCTGGCGCGGCCGATGCGCTCGGCAATGTGCTGGGTGTCGCCGGGATCGAGCGGGTTGACCGAGTTCAGCCGCTTGGCCGGATGACCTGCCGTCAGCCGCACCACCCAGGTGCCGTCATAATGGACGGCCGCAGCTGGCCAGGCGCGAAAACCCGCCGCCTCGTAGCGGCGCACGATGGCGAGCATGCTTGCCGGATGCCTGGAAGCCAATTTCATCAGCTCCGGTAGTCGCCATTGATGGCGACATATTCCTTGGTGAGATCGCAGGTCCACACCGTCGCCTTGCCGCGGCCGATACCGATATCGGCGCGGATGCGGATGTCGTCGCGCTTCATATAGGCCGAGGTCGCTTCCTCGGAGTAGCCGGGGTCGCGTTCGCCTTCATGCGCCAACCGGTTGTCGCCAAACCAGATCGACAGGCGGTCGCGGTCGGCCGGCTCGCCGGCCTTGCCGACGGCCATGACGACGCGGCCCCAGTTGGCGTCCTCGCCGGCAACCGCCGTCTTGACCAGCGGCGAATTGGCGATCGACAGCGCGATGCGCTTGGCCGAGCGCGCCGATTTCGCGCCGGTGACGGTGACTTCGACCTGCTTGCGGGCGCCCTCGCCGTCGCGCACCACTTGCAGCGCCAGCGATTTCAGCACCTTGCCAAGTGCGCGGCGGAAGGCGCCGAGGCGCGCGTCCTTGGGATCGCTGATGGCGGGCGCACCGCGCTTGGCGGCAGCACCGGTGGCGAACAACAGCAGCGTGTCGCTGGTCGAGGTGTCGCTGTCGACGGTGACCGCATTGAAGGTCTTGGTCGTGCCGCGCGACAACAAATCCTGCAACACGGGGGCGGCGATCGGCGCGTCGGTGGCGATGAAGGACAGCATCGTCGCCATGTCGGGCGCGATCATGCCGGCGCCCTTGGAAATGCCGTTGATGATGACGTCGGCGTCGCCGAGCTTGACCGTCGCGGTCGCCACTTTCGGATAGGTGTCGGTGGTCATGATGGCCTTGGCCGCTTCGGTCCAAAGGTCTGGCTTGCCGTCCTTGACCAGTCCGGCCAGCAAATGGCTGAATTTGGTGGTGTCGAGCGGCTCGCCGATGACGCCGGTGGAGGCGAGGAACACTTCGCCTGGCGTGCAGCCGGCAGCCTTGGCCGCCGCCTCTCCGGTCAATTGGGTGGAGGCGCGGCCCTTCTTGCCGGTAAAGGCGTTGGCATTGCCGGAGTTGACGACCAGCACCCGCGCCTTGCCGGCGCCGAGGTTCTGCCGGCAGAAATCGACCGGCGCCGAGGGGCATTTCGATTTCGTGAACACGCCGGCGACAGCTGTGCCGTCATCGAAGACCATGGCCAGGAGATCGGTGCGGTTCTTGTATTTGATCCCGGCCTCGGCAGTGGCGATGCGTACGCCCTCAATGGCAGGCATTTTGGGATATTTCTTCGGCGCGAGCGGCGAAATCGTTGCGGACATGGGGGACCTCGGGCGACGGAAAACGCTGGGGAAGGCCGGTTTGCCCGATACCAAGGCCCGGCGCAAGGGCGTTTTCTCGCCTTGTCGGCGTCGGCAAGCCACCTTGGATTAAGCTTGCATTTCAAATCCGTTGGCGTCACCGCGGCCTCTGGCGTTATGATATCGGCCATGGGCAGGCTGGTTATCTTGGCAGTGGCGTTTATGGGGCTTTTGCTCCTGAGCGCCGATGCGCAGCCGGAACGGCGCGTGGCGCTGGTCATCGGCAACGGCACCTATGCCGAAGCCGGCACGCTCGCCAATCCGGTCAACGATGCAACAGACATCGCCGGCAAGCTGCGCTCGATCGGCTTCGACGTCATCGAGGGCAACGACCTCGGCAAGCGCGAGCTCGAGCGCAAGATCGGCGAATTTTCCGATGCGCTGGAAGGTGCGGGCGTCGGGCTTTTCTACTACGCCGGCCACGGCCTGCAGGTCGAAGGGCGCAACTATATCGTGCCGGTCGACGCCCGGCTGGACATGCCGGTGAAGCTGCAGCTCGAAGCCGTGCCGATCGACGAAGTCCTCGACATCATGGAGCAGCATACCAAGGTCAGCCTGGTGTTCCTCGATGCCTGCCGCAACAATCCCTTTGCCCGCAGCCTGAGTCGCACCGCCACGACGCGCTCGGCGACGGCGCTTGCCGGCCTGGCGCAGTTCGATTCGACGCGCGGCTCCTTCATCGCCTTCTCGACGGCCCCAGGTGCTGTTGCCATGGACGGAACAGGACGCAATTCGCCGTTTGCCGCCGCCCTGCTGCGGCACATGGCCCAACCCGGCCAGAGCATCAACGACATGATGATCGCGGTGCGCCGCGACGTAGTCTCCGAAACTCGCGAGGGACAGCGCCCTTGGGAACAGGGTTCGCTGCTCGAGCGGTTCGAGTTCGTGCCTGGCGGCGAAACGGTGGCGCAGCCGAAGCCTGCCGTCGCCCCGGCGCCAGAGACAAAGGTCGCGGCACTCGAACGATCCGTCGGCGACGACAAGACCGCGATCGAGAAATTCCTGCGCGACGACTATCTGGCGCCCGATGCAGCAGCGATCGGCGAAACCGTCAAGCGGCTCTATGCTCCTTCCGCCACCATCTTCGGCACGCGCTATGACAGCGACGCCGTCGTCAAGCTCAAGACTGACTGGTTCGCGCAATTTGCATCCTGGTCGTTCGGTCTCGAGCCCGGCAGCCTCGAAGTGACACCGCAGGGCGAGGACCGCGCCGAAGCCGCGTTCGCGATGAGCTATGACTATGTGTCTAAAGACAAATCGGCGGCACGCATGACCGGCAAGGCTCGAGTCACGCTTGGGCTGGTGAAGAGCGGCGGCCAATGGCGGATCGCGTCGGAAACCTCGCAAGCGATGAACTGATCGCTGTCGAGGGCGAGCCTCGGGCATGCGCCCTCCTGCCCCAAAGCGTATCTGCTGCGCCGCGATTCCCGACTTCCACCCTATCGCTTGAAACGGGCCGTTTCGTTTGACTGCCGTCTCACCTATATTGCCGGCGAATTGTTGGCGAGGACAGACATGGGCGAGGATCCGGCGCGCAGATCGATAGGGGCGCGGCGCAACCCAGACAGCGCCGAGGCCATTCTCGAGGCTGCGGAGGCAGTGCTGGTCGAGGCCGGCTATGCCGGCTTTTCCATCGAAGCCGTCGCGCGGCGTGCACGCGCCGGCAAACCCACGATCTATCGTTGGTGGCCGAGCAAGGCGGCCTTGCTGCTGGAGGTCTACAAGCGGCAAAAGCGCGTCTCCGTGCCCGATACCGGTAATCTCGAAGACGATATCGTCGGTTTCCTTCAAAACCTCTTCTCGCACTGGCGCGATACATCTTCGGGCAGCGTGTTCCGCTCGCTGATCGCCGAAGCGCAGTCCGATGAAGCGGCGGCCATGGCCCTGACTGGCTATGCCGATGGGCGTCGGTCCCACACCGCCCGGATCATCGAGCGCGCCAAGGCGCGAGGCGAGGTTGCGGCCGATATCGATGCAGCGCTGGTCGCCGACCTCATGGCTTCCTATGCCTGGAAACACCTTTTGACCAACCGTCTCGACGAAGACGAGGTTACAATCCGTACCACCGTCCGCTATGTGATATCTGGCATCTCTCGCTAATCGCTGACTTATCGCCGGGGGGCGACTTGACCGAAAACGCGTTACCAATTCTGCCCGTCAGCCTGGTCATCGTTTCCGACTATCTGACGCCCGATGGCGATGACGAACTGCGTCGGGCAGTGCGCGCCTATGCGCAGGATGCGCGTGGCGTGCCCGGTGAAATCATCATCATGCTGCCGCATGGCCACGCATCGTCGATCGAAGCCGAACTGTCCGGCAAACCGGCCTTTTCCTGCCCTTCGGTGATCGTCGCGACGCATGACAGCGACGAGTCCTCGCAACTGAAAGACGCCGCGCTGGCCTATTGCAGCCATGACCTCGTCGCTGTCGTCGAGGCCGACTGCCTGACGCGGCCCGGATGGCTGGCGATCCTCTACGAAGCTTTCGAGAGGAACCCGAAGATCGATGCGGTTTCCGGTCGTACCATTTATGACCAAGACACCATGATGATGCGGGTGATGTCCCTGCTCGACCGCGGCTTCATCGAACGCCGCAACCGCAACGGCCAGATCATCCATGTCAGCAACAATGGCGCTCTGTACCGGCGGTCGGTTCTCGAACGCCACCGCTTCGAAGCCGACCACGGACCTTTCGTCTCCTCGCATCTGCGGCAGCATGAGATGTTGAAGGATGGCGTGGCGATGGAGGTGGCCACCGAGGCGGTCTCGATCCATGCCTATGAGGGGCTGGGCTTCATCTGGGATGTCAGGCGCAACAAGGGCTACCAATTCGCGCGCATGGATTTGCTGTCGAAGGGCCGATGTTCGAGGTTGGGCCTCGCCTGCCGGGCGGTGAGAACGTCCTTCAAGGAAAACCAGCAGACGGCGCAGGCCGTCGGCACGGCGTTTTGCCGCTGGACGGACTGGCCGCTGTTCTGGGCGATGATGCTCCTGGTGCGCATCCCCGAATTCATCGGTGCCCTTGCCGCAGGCGATCCGGCGGCGTTCAAGGCTTCCACCCACTATCGCTGACTTCCGCCAGCCAAGGCTCGAAACGAAAAGGGCGCCAAACGGCGCCCTTTTGCATGGCTTTTCGATGCTGGCCTACTTGCCGGCTTCCATCGTGTCGACAGCCTTCTTCAGATTGGCGTCGGGGATTTCGACCTTGGCGGCGCCGCGCAGCTGCTTGACCAACGCGAAGTACTTGTCGCGGATGACCGCCTGCTTGGCCTGGTCCTTGACGTCGTCGAAGGCCGGCGGCTGCTTGACCCGCTTGTCCTCGAGCTTGATGACGTGCCAGCCGAACTGCGACTGCACCGGCTCCTTGGTGTATTTGCCGACGTCGAGCGCGAATGCCGCCTTGTCGAACTCGGGCACCATCTGGCCAGGTCCGAACCAGCCGAGATCGCCGCCATTGGTCTTTCCGGAGGGATCGCTGGTGTGCTCGTTGGCGAGCTTCTGGAAATCGGCGCCTCCGTCGAGCTGCTTGATGATCGCCTCGGCCTCTTCCTTCGTTTTCACGAGGATGTGACGGGCATGAACCTCATTGACCGGCGGCGTGCTGGCGATTTCCTGGTCGTAGCGGGCGCGCACCTCGGCGTCGGTGACCTTGTTGACGACGCCCTTCTCGACCATCTCACCATGCAGCGCGCGCTGCTGCAGGAACGCCATGCGGCGCTGGAATTCAGGATCCTTGTCGAGCCCGGTAGCGACCGCTTGGGCGGCCATGACGCGGATTTCGATGGCCGCCGAGAGGGCGGCGGCGCGGCGCTGCTCGGGCGGCAACTGCGCGAACTGCTGCGACAGCTCACCCTCCGCAAGCCCAAGGTCCGCCTCGGTCAGCTTCTCGCCATTGACGGTGGCGACGACCGCGTTGGGATCGACGGGTGCGGCGGCCGGCGCGGCAGCATCGGCCGGGGCGGGAGCGGCTTCCTGCGCCATGACAGGCGACAGCGAAAGAGCCGACAGGCCGAAGACCAGGCCAAGGCTGGCGAGCGACGCACGGCGAAACAGTAAGGACATCAAGATTAACTCCAAGGGGGATTGGTCGGGCTTGCAGATCAGCCGGATTGTGGCGGAATTTGGCGCTGCCCATGGGGCTAACGCGGCGTTGACATCAGTTGAGCCCCCTCTTATCTGTCCAACGACTTTGCGTCCAGAACCGTTTTCCGGGCGCTTTTTGCGTTTGTCTGCGTTTCACGCGGAATTGATGGGGCCGGCCGGCGCTCATCTCAAGATTGAGAATTCTATCGAAAGGACCATTGGATGGTCAGTCTCGGCGGTCTCGCCCGTAAGGTTTTCGGTTCCTCCAACGATCGTCGCGTCAAATCGACCCGGCCTCGCGTCGAGGCGATCAATGCCATGGAAAACGAGATGCGGGCATTGTCCGACGCCGACCTTCAGGCGCGCACGGAGAAATTCCGCCAGGACTTCGCCAACGGCGCCACCCTCGATGATCTGCTGGTCCCGGCGTTCGCCACCGCCCGCGAAGCGTCCCGCCGCGTGCTCGGCATGCGCCCGTTCGACGTGCAGCTGATCGGCGGCATGGTGCTGCATAATGGCGGCATCGCCGAAATGCGCACCGGCGAAGGCAAGACCCTGGTCGCCACCCTTCCGGTCTATCTCAACGCGCTGGCCGGCAAGGGCGTCCATGTCGTCACCGTCAACGACTACCTCGCCACGCGCGACTCCGAATGGATGGGCCGCGTCTACAAATTCCTCGGCCTCTCGGTCGGCGTCATCGTCCACGGTCTGTCCGACGAGGAGCGCCGCGTCGCTTACGCCGCCGATGTCACCTACGCTACCAACAACGAGCTCGGCTTCGACTATCTGCGCGACAACATGAAGTACGAGCGCGCCCAGATGGTGCAGCGCGGCCACAATTACGCGATCGTCGACGAGGTCGATTCCATCCTTGTCGACGAGGCGCGCACGCCACTGATCATTTCCGGTCCGCTCGAGGACCGTTCGGAAATGTACAACACCATCGACGCCTTCATGCTGCAGCTCGGCCCGGCCGACTACGAGATCGACGAGAAGCAGAAGACCTCGATCTTCACCGAGGAAGGCACCGAGAAGCTGGAAAACCTGCTGCGCGCGGCCGGTCTGCTCAAGGGCGAGTCGCTCTATGACGTCGAAAACGTCGCCATCGTTCACCACGTCAACAACGCGCTGAAGGCGCACCGGCTGTTCCAGAAGGACAAGGACTACATCGTCCGCAATGGCGAGATCGTCATCATCGACGAGTTCACCGGCCGCATGATGCCGGGACGCCGCTATTCGGAAGGCCTGCACCAGGCGCTCGAAGCCAAGGAGCATGTGGCGATCCAGCCGGAAAACCAGACGCTGGCCTCGGTCACCTTCCAGAACTATTTCCGCCTTTACAAGAAGCTGTCCGGCATGACCGGTACGGCGCTGACCGAGGCCGAGGAGTTCGGCAACATTTACGGCCTCGAGGTCACCGAGATTCCGACCAATCTGCCTGTCATCCGCAAGGATGAGGACGACGAGGTCTACCGGACGGTCGAGGAGAAGTACAAGGCGATCGTCAAGGAGATCAAGGAAGCGCGCGCCAAAGGCCAGCCGACGCTGGTCGGCACCACATCCATTGAAAAATCCGAGCAGCTGGCCGAGCGCCTGCGCAAGGAAGGGTTCAAGGATTTCGAGGTGCTGAACGCCCGCCACCACGAGCGCGAGGCGGCCATCGTTGCCCAGGCCGGCAAGCCCGGCGCCATCACCATCGCCACCAACATGGCCGGACGCGGCACCGACATCAAGCTCGGCGGCAACGCCGAGATGCGCATCGAGGAAGAACTGGGCGACATGCCTGCGGGCCCCGAGCGCGAGGCGCGCGAAAAGGAAATCAATGCCGATGTCGAGCGCCTGAAGGAAAAGGCGCTAGCCGCTGGTGGCCTCTACGTGCTCGCCACCGAGCGCCATGAATCGCGCCGCATCGACAACCAGCTCCGCGGCCGCTCAGGCCGCCAGGGCGACCCTGGCCGTTCGAAATTCTTCCTGTCGCTGCAGGACGATCTGATGCGCATCTTCGGGTCCGAGCGCATGGACGGCATGCTGCAGAAGCTCGGCCTCAAGGAAGACGAGGCGATCATCCATCCGTGGATCAACAAAGCGCTGGAAAAGGCGCAGAAGAAGGTCGAGGCGCGCAACTTCGACATCCGCAAGAACCTGTTGAAATACGACGACGTCTCGAACGACCAACGCAAGGTGGTGTTCGAGCAGCGCATCGAATTGATGGACGGCGAAGGCCTGTCCGAAACGATCGCCGAGATGCGCGAAGGCGTCATCGAGGAGATCGTCACCAAGAACATCCCCGAAAACGCCTATGCCGAGCAGTGGAACGTCGCCGGCCTCAAGGCCGAAGTCGCCGAGTTCCTCAATCTCGATCTGCCGGTCGAGGACTGGGTCAAGGAAGAAGGCATTGCCGAGGATGATATCCGCGAGCGCCTGACCGAGGCCGCCGACGCCGCCGCCAAGGAGCGCGCCGAGCGTTTCGGGCCCGACGTGATGAGCTATGTCGAACGTTCGGTGGTGCTGCAGACGCTCGACCATCTGTGGCGCGAGCACATTGTCAACCTCGACCATCTGCGTTCGGTCGTCGGTTTCCGCGGCTACGCCCAGCGCGATCCGCTGCAGGAATACAAGAGCGAGGCGTTCGAGCTGTTCCAGGCGCTGCTCGGCAATCTGCGCCAGGCCGTCACCGCGCAATTGATGCGCGTCGAACTGGTCCGCCAGGCCGCCGAAGCCCCGCCTCCGGAAGCGCCGGACATGTTCGGCAGCCACATCGACGGCACCACTGGCGAGGACGACTTCCAGGGCGGCGAAACGGCGCTTCTGGTCCGCCAGGAGAGCAACGCCATCGTCGCTCCCGAAGACCGCGACCCGAACAACCAGGCAACCTGGGGCAAGGTCGGCCGCAACGAGGCCTGCCCCTGCGGCTCCGGCAAGAAATACAAGCACTGCCACGGCGCGTTTGCCTGATTTCGACCGCTAGACTAGGGTGTCGGGGCCGGTTATGGGCCGGCCCCGATTTTTGAAGGCAGGCGGCGTCAGCTGCGAAGGAACGTCAGCAGATCGGCATTCAGCCGGTCCTTATCGACGTGAAGCAAGCCGTGGGACCCACCCTCGTAAACCACGAGCTTGGCCTGCGGCATGAGCTTGGCGGTCAGGTTCCCGGAGATCTCCAGCGGGACGATCTGATCGTCGCTGCCGTGCACCACAAGCGCGGGGACAGTGATCTTCTTGAGGTCCTCGCGGAAATCGGTTTCCGAGAAGGCACCAAGTGCGTGATAGGCGGCGAGCAGCCCGGTTGCCTGTCCCTGCCGCCAGTAGTTTTGCCGCAAGCCCTCGGAGATCTTCGCGCCCGGCCGGTTGAAGCTGTAGTACGGCATGGTGACGTCGATATTCCATTGCGAACGGTCAGCCTGCACAGCCGCGCGAAAACCGTCGAACACCTCCTTGGGGGCCCCCGTCGGATTGGTCTCGGTCTTGAGCAGGAATGGCGTCACCGCGGAGACAAAGGCGGCCTTGGCGACGCGGCCCTGGCCATGGCGTCCGACATAACGGGCGACTTCGCCGCCGCCCATCGAATGACCAATGAATGTCGCCTCGCGGAGGTCGAGCGCATTGACCAGTTGTGCCAGATCGTCGGCGAACGTGTCGTAATCGTAACCGTTCGCCGGCTGGCTTGACCGTCCGAAGCCACGACGGTCATGGGCGATGACCCGATAGCCGTTCTGCAGCAGGAAGAACATCTGGTCCTCCCATGCATCGGAGGAGAGTGGATAGCCGTGGCTGAAGACGACGGCCGGTCCCGTGCCCCAATCCTTGTAGTAGAGGCTGGTGCCGTCCTTGGTGGTGAGATGGTTCGCTGTCGGCTCGCCGGCATTTGCAGGCACCAGGGTTTTGCACCGGCAGCACCGGCGCTGGCAGCGGCAAGGCCGACGCCAGCGGCGACGCCTTTCAAGAGGTTGCGCCGGAAAGCGCTGTCAGGTGTCGAGATCGTGGACATGGTGAACTCCGTGAAAAGAAGCCGCTTGCGGCGGCGGGATTGGTGAATGGTCGGGAGAAGAACCGGTCTGCCCGGTGGTTGGCAGAAAAGTTCGGAGTGGAATCAGAAGCCGGGGCGATCAAGGATTGTCATGAAAGGCCCTTTAGCTGTCTATCGATAGGTAGATAACGACACAGCAGTTAGGCCTTTCCTTTCGCTGCGTCAACAACTATCTATCGAGTGGTAGACAGAGGATGAAGATGGCTAAAACGAAAACTGACATGCGCGAGGCGGTTATGGCGGCCGCAAAAGCGACAGTGCAGGCGCATGGCTACAACGCCCTCAGCTTTCGCGAGCTTGCCAAAGAGGTCGGGATCAAGAGCGCCAGCGTGCACTATCACTTCCCCACCAAAGGCGACCTGGGGGCCGCGTTGGCGCGTCGCTATACCGAGGATGGGGCCAACTATCTGTCGGAGCTGCTTGCAAATTCCAGCGACGCGACCTGGCGCATGGACAGATATACGGAAATCTTTCGCTCGGCGTTGGCCAATGACAATCGCATGTGCCTGTGCGGGATGATGAGCGCGGAACTCGCCGACCTTCCCACGGAGGTGCGAACCGAGGTCGACAAGTTTGCCGAGACGAATGTCGGCTGGATCACCCAGGTTCTGGCGCAGGCAAACCCTGCGGCGAGCGAGCATGATTTGCGCGACCACGCGATGGCGATCTTCGCCGCCATCGAGGGAGCACAGCTCGTGGCGCGCGGTTGCCAGGACATCGGCATCTATGATCGAACGATCAGGGCGTATCGCGCCACCGGCCTCATGCCGTGATTGCCTGCGGCCGCGCTCGACTAGACTAGGTCGGGGGGCGCGAAGGATCGCTGATCTCTCAGTCGAAACTTTGGAACAAGCTTCTCACAACAACCCTGAATCGCGCGCTGCCGCCGTCGCTTCACCGCGCGACACCGCGTCCAGCTTGCCCAGCACGGCCGAGACATGGTGATCGACCGTTTTGGGCGAAATCGTCAATTGCTCGGCGATCCGCTTGTTGGAGAGGCCGCGTTCGATCAGCTGCAGCACTTGCATCTGGCGCAAGGTGAGGCCGGCCAGGTTGGCGCGCGTCGAGCGGCGTGGGCCACGGGCAATGTTGTTGACGCCGTTGCGACGCATCGTTTCACGCACATGCTGGGCGACCGGCCTGGCTCCGAGCCTCTCGAAAATCTCCAGCGCCGTGCGCTGCGCCTCCTCGTCGCCCTGGGTGAGCACAAGCGCGCGTTCGTACGGCGCATGCAATTCGTCCCAGAGTGCCGCGGCCGCCTGCCAGTCGCCGGCCAGCAGCAGGCGGTAGGGCTCGGCCATGCCTGATATGTCGCCCGGATCCTGGTCTGGAGCCAGCATTCGCCGCCATGCGGCCAGCTCGGCGAAAACCGCCCTTGTCGGCGCCATGGCTTCGGCACGATCGATCAGCAGCAAGGCCGCGTCCCTGTCGCCCTGGCCAAGCCATGCCTGCTCAGCCATGAGAGCCGCATGAGGCATCAGCCGCTGCAGCTCCGTGCCTTTTTCCAGGAACAGCATCATTTCGGCAAATAGCGGCTCGGCTGACGGATCGCCACGCCGCATCCGCAATTTCGCCAGCGCCACCACGGCGGGATAGCGAACCAGCATCGCAGTCTGGCCGCTGGAAAGCACGTCAAGCGCCTCGCTGGCAGCGTCTTCCCAATGGCCTTGGCGCAGCAACAGCTGCGCCTTTACGCCGCGCATATAGTCGCGCCAGGTCACGAGATCATTGTCGACGCAGTAATCGATGCCGCGTTCAAGAAAGGCCTGCGCCTGGCTGAAGCCGAGCTGGTTCATCTCGGTGCAGGCGCTGTTGGTGAAGGCGCGCGCCGCATGCTCCTGAAGGTTCTGCTCCAGCGCGATTTCCAGGCTGCGGGCGAGATCCGCACGCCCCTTGGCAAAATTCAGCCATTGCCCGGCGGCGCCGACGTTGTTGAGCGCATGGCAGACGATGTCGGGCCTGTTCATGCGCTCGGCCAGGCTGACGGCCTTCTCGCCAAGCTTCAGCGCCTTGTCCGGCCTCTCGGCCAGCATCGCCAGTTGCGACAGATTGGAATAGGCCATAGCCAATTCAGGGCCGGCAGGCACGGTTTCCAACAGCGCGACCGCATCTTCGCCAAATCTGTCGGCGGCGCCTCGGTCGCCTGCGAGATAAGCAAGGCGCGACAGCCACCGCAGGCTGTCGCCTTCCTTCGCCCTGTTTCCGTTCGCCTGATGCAGATTGCGCGCATGGGTCTGCGCCTGAATCGCCTCGTCGATCCGCCCGATAAGATGGCACTCGAACGCATAACTCTCGTTGAGCGACGCGCAGTCTTCCGCCCACTGGCAGTCCACATGCCGTAGCGCGACCTCATAGTATCCGGCGGCGTCGCGATGGGCGCCGACACGCGAGGCCTCGCGGGCGGCAATCGGTGCGAGTGCACGCACTGCCTCCAGATTGTTCGCCTCGACCGCATGATGGACCAGGCGGCCGGTGGAAACGTCGCCATTTTCGAGCAGCGCAGCCAAAGCGCGCTGGTTGAACTGCCGTCTGTGCGAGGTTGTCAGCATCATTTCGATGGCGCGCCGCGCAATGTCGTGGCGGAAGGCGTAGCTGTCGCCCAGATCGTCGAGCAGTCCGTTGGCGACGCACTCGGCAAGCTGGCCGGCGCTGGCCACGCCACACAGGCCCTGCAGGGCCCAGGCGTCGGCCCGGCGCGGAAACACCGACACCGCGTCGAGCATTGCGCGAGCCCCCGGCGACAGCCGCTCTGCCCGCGCCAGTACGGCGTCGCGCACGCTTGCCGGCAACGCCGATTCATTTTCGGCTGACAGCAGTTCGGTGACGAAGAAGGCATTGCCGGCGGTCGCCCGGTAGATGGCGTCGCCGTCGCGGCCGGCTGCATCGGCCAGCGACAGCACGGCCGCCTCGCTGAGCAGCGGCACGTCGATGCGCGCCACGCTGCCTGCAGGGATTTCGCCCAGCGCGCGGCGGACCCTGACCTGCGCCTCGCTGCGGTCGGTGCGCGCGGTCACCAGGAGCAGGATCTGGGTGTTGGCGATACGCCGGCCGAGGAAGCGCACGAAATCGAGAGTCGCATCGTCGGCCCAATGCAGGTCCTCGATCACCAGCAGGCTCGGTCCTTTCGCCGCGAAGGCGTCGAGCGCATCGGAAAACAGCGGCAATCTCTGTCCATGCCGGGTGTCGATGGCGCGCGGCAGCGCCCATTGCGCCTCACGGGCCAGATCGTAGAGAGGCCCCAGCGGATCGGGAATCGACAAATCCTCGCAAGCGCTGCGCAACGTCGCCGCGCTCTGCCCGACACGGGCCGCGAACGCCTCGACAAGCGCCGTCTTGCCGGCCCCCGCCTCCCCCGCCAGCACCGCAACGCGGCCATGGCCGCCTATTGCATCGCCAAGCAGGCTCTCCAGTTGCTGCAGCTGCGTCTGCCGTTCCAGAAGCATCATCATCATCGTCTCGTATGATCGGAGTTTTCCCACCATGGCGGGCCGCTCTCGATAGCCCGGGAAGAGAGCGGCGCAATGTGACTTTGCACACATTGCCGTGACTCTCTCCACAAAGAACGACGCCAACATAGGGAATCGTCCCGCCAAATATGGGGAATCGTTCCGATGCGCGGGCCGGCACGGCGTGGTCAACGTCCAGCTGCGCTCCGATCGAGCGTGAATCAATGGAAAAGGAAGCCTTCCATGCCTCGCTATCTGATTGAACGGACATTTCCGGACGGCCTCAACATACCGATGACCGACATCGGCGCCACCGCGGTGGGTGGCGTCGTCATGCGCAATGCCGAAAAGGGCGTCACCTGGATCCAGTCTTTCGTCACACCCGACAAGAAGCGCAGCTTCTGCATTTACGAAGCGCCCTCGCCCGAAGCGATCCGCAGCACCGCCCAGAAAAACTCGCTGCCGGTCGACAGGATCACGGAGGTGCGGGTTCTTGACCCTTACTTTTACCTCTGATCACAGGCTCGGTCGCTACAATGATGAGAATCAAACTGCCCTTCGCAGCCATGGCGAACTGCCTGACGGCCTGCCGGTCTGTGGAGCCGAGCCTGTCCTGGGAAAGACCGGCCATTCCCTGCTCGGCCGTCTATGGCGGTTCGCGACGAAGCTGCCTGCGCATCTGTCCGAAAGGCGGCGCCTGCCCCCGGAAGGCGACTATCTGAGGCGCGACATCGGGCTGGCGGAGCGGGAAGTGCCGCAGGAATATTGGCAATACTACTTTTGGGATCGTTGATTCTGCTCGATTTTTAGCGGCGACAGCCAGAAGTTCGGCAACCGGTCGCCGCATAGCCATCACATGAACCGGGACGAACAAAACCGTCCCGCCAACCCAACGCCGCTGGCGTTTCGGCAGGCCCGATCGGCCGCCGTCGCCTCAACAAACGGACTAAACACCATGACCATAACTCTTTGGACGACACGCTTTGCGGCCCTGGCCGCCATCTCGATCGCGGCCGGCACCGCCCAGGCGCGCGACGGCAATCCGCTGGCCGAAAAGGTGCGCGACGCCAACAGCCGCTTCGAGAATGTGGCAGCCGCCACAGCCGAAGGCTACGCCCCGATCCCTTGCGCCAGCGGCATCACCGGCGGCGCCATGGGCATCCACTATGTCAACGGCGCCTATCTCAAGGACGATGCCGTCGATGTCGCCAAGCCCGAGGCGGTGATGTACGAGCCGATGGCCGACGGCAGCCTCAAGCTGATAGCGGTCGAATACATCACCTCGAAGGGGCCGGCCTCGCTCGAAGGCCAGCTGTTCAACTTCAACAGCGCCCCCAACCGCTACGGCCTCGGCCCGTTCTACGAACTGCATGTCTGGGCCTGGAAACAGAACCCGACCGGCGCCTTCGCCGACATGAACCCCAAAGTGTCGTGCGATGCGATGAAGGGGATGTAACGCTCCCCATGCGACACCTCGGCACCGGACAAACCCCGGTGCCTGGCCTTCCCCCTTGGCGGGGGGAGGGGCGAGCGCACGCCGACCGGCTCCCCAGTCTTCCCCGGCGTTCGCTCGCCTTCTGTTTTGCACGAGCACGACGAGCGACGTACCTTGCACATGCGACTGTGCTTGCCCGCTCTGTGCACCCGCACCCACCCACCCTTTCTTAAGGTGTTTCCGATACACCGAAAACCTTGAAACGAAGCGGAAAACGGAGAGACATCGGGGTGCGCTTTTCCGCGGCGACGACGGCCGGGCGGTTCTTGCCGCAGCGCTTGGCGCTGCGCGTGGGGCCGTTGCTTGGCCGCATCGATGCGGTGCTGTTCACCGCCGACGAGCGCGGCGAAGCCGGGCGCATGTCGCTGATCGCCTTTGCCATCCGCATCGTCAGCGCCGTCATCGCCTTCATCAGCCAGGTGCTGATGGCCCGCTGGATGGGCTCGTTCGAATACGGCATCTTCGTCCTCGTCTGGGTGACGATGGTCATCGTCGGCAACCTGGCCTGCCTCGGCTTCCATACCTCGGTCATCCGCTTCATCCCCGAATACCGCGAACGCAACATGCTGGCCGAACTGCGCGGCATCGTGGTCGCCAGCCGCCTGTTCGTGCTGATTGCCTCAACCGCAATCGCTGGACTTGGCGCACTGGGCGTCTGGCTGTGCTCGGACTGGATCGAGAGCTACTATGTCATCCCCTTCATCCTCGGCCTGTTCTGCCTGCCGATGATCGCCATGGGCGACCTGCTGCAAGGCCAGTCGCGGGCCAATTCCTGGGCGCTGTTTGCGCTGTCGCCGACCTACCTCATGCGGCCGGTGCTGATCCTGGTGCTGATGGCGCTGATGCTGGCGATGGGCTATGCGCCCGATGCCAGGACGGCGATCTTCGCCTCGATCGCCGCCACCTACGCCACCACGCTTGGCCAGCTCATCGGCGTCACCTCGCGCATGGGCAAGAATATCCCGGCCGGGCCGATGAAGGTGCATTTCGGCGTGTGGTTCATCGTCTCGCTGCCGATCTTCCTGGTCGAAAGCTTCTTCTTCCTCCTTACCAACGCCGACGTGCTGATGGTCGGCGCCTATCTCCAACCCAACGACGTCGCCGTCTATTTCGCCACCGTCAAGACGCTGGCGCTGGTGCATTTCGTCTATTTCTCGGTCAAGGCCGGCGTTGCCCAGCGCTATGCGCAGTTCACCCACGGCGAACCGGAAAAGCTCGCCGCCTTCGCCCGCGAGACGGTGTCGTGGACGTTCTGGCCGTCGCTGCTGATGGCACTGCTGGTGTTGGCGCTGGGCGAGCCCATGCTGGTGCTGTTCGGCCCTGAGTTCACCGCCGGCTACCCGCTGCTGTTCCTGCTGGTGTTCGGCGTCGTGGCGCGCGCCGCTGTCGGCCCTTGCGAAAGCCTTTTGACGATGAGCGGCAACCAGAACATCTGTGCCGCCGTCTACGCCATGACGCTGGCCTTCAACATCGGTCTCAACATAGTGCTGATCCCGCTTTTCGGCCTGTGGGGGGCCGCGATCGCCACCAGCCTTGCCATGGTCTTCGAGGCCAGCGCTCTGTCCTTCACCGTCTGGCGCAAGCTTGGTATCGTCATGCTGATCTTCGTTCCCGCAGCCAAGCGAGCCGCCTGATGGCCGCCATCCCGTTGATCGAGGAAACCAGTGGCGGTACTGCCGGCGCCATGGTGTCGGGCCTTGCCGGCCTGGCGCGTGATGCCGATCCGGCGCATCTCGAAATCCCCGCCAACAACCGGCCGCAGCGCAAGCTCGCGGTCTATCCGGCCTCGGCCGGCTTCGACCTGGTCGAGGAACTCGACTTTCTCTGTACCCGCACGGTCGAGCCCAACGTGTTCTTCAACCCGCGCTTCCTGGCGCCGGCCATGCCCCGGCTGGAAGACCGCGAGGTGCGGCTGGCGGTGATCCGCGACGGTGACGAATACCGCAACCGGCTGCGGCTGCTGGTGCCGTTCTCGGTCGAACGGCCAGCCGTGCCGCTCGGCGTTCCGGTCATGCGCACATGGTCGAGCCCGTTCGGCCCGATCGGCACACCGCTGGTCGACCATGACGACCCGATCGGCGTCGTCGAGGATTTCTTCGGCATGCTGTCGCGGCCGCACCTGAAGCTGCCGAAAGTCTTCGTGCTGCCCGACATAAGGCTCGACGGCCCGTTGGCCAGCGTGCTTGCCACCGTTGCCGAGACGCGCGGTCTGACGATGGTCACCACCGGCAAGGCGGACCGGCCGGTGCTCGAAAGTGAGGCCGACGGCGAAGCCTATCTGAAGGCATCGCTGCGCGCGCATCATTATCGCGAATTCCGCCGCCTGAAGCGGCGCCTGGGCGATCTCGGCAAACTGGAACACATCGTGGCGCGTGGCCCCGACGAGATCCGCTACGCCATCGAAAGTTTTTTGACGCTGGAGGCCGCCGGCTGGAAGGGCCGCGAGCGCACCGCCATGGCCATCGACCGCTACCGCGCCGCCTTCGCCCGCGAGGCCGTGCACCGGCTGGCCGAACACGATATGTGCCGCATCCATTCGCTGACTCTGGACGGCCGCACCATCGCTTGCCTGGTCGTTTTCGTCGAGGCCGGCGTCGCCTACACCTGGAAGACCGCCTACGACGAGACGCTGGCCACCTATTCGCCGGGCACGCTGCTGATGATCGAGGTGACCAGACAGCATCTCGACGACCCCAATATCATGATGACCGATTCCTGCGCGGTGCCCGACCATCCGGTGATGAGCCGGCTGTGGAGCGAGCGCAAGCCGATGGGATCGCTGGTGATCGGGCTGACGCCGGATGCCGACCGCCTCGCCCGCCAGGCCGCCTCGCAGCTGCATCTCTACCGCGAGACCCGCAACATGGCGCGCATCCTGCGCAACCGCATGAAGAGTCTGCTGGGACGACGCTAGGCCGTGCACCCCGCGGGAGCCTTGAGAAAAGCCGCTGGATCAATGGCAAAACCCAAGCTATGGGTCGCGGCGGCAATTTCTGCCGACCTTCACGACAAGCATCCAATGATCAAAACGTTTTTGCGTCACGCCGGTCCCTGTGCGGCCGTCCTCCTGCTTGCACTGCTGCCCGCTCGAGCCTGGGCCGATAGCTGTCCCGAGGACTGCAGCGAGCCCGCGCCGCCCACCAACATCTATAGCCACACCGGCGCCGGCCATCTCGGCCCGGCCACGCTGGGCGCACTGCCGCGCGTCTATGTGCCCAACCGCTCCTCCAACAGCGTCACGGTGATCGACACCATGACCCTGAAGGAAGTCGACAGATTTCCGGTCGGCAGCAAACCGCAGCACGTCGTGCCGTCCTGGGACCTGAAGACGCTCTGGGTCGCCAACAATGGCACAGGCAAGAATGGCAGCCTGACGCCGATCGATCCGATGACCGGCAAGCCCGGCCCGCAGATCGCGGTGGACGATCCCTACAATTTGTACTTCATGCCGGATGGCAGCGCGGCCATCATCGTCGACGAAGCCATGGAGCAGCTCGATTTCCGCGACCCACACACCATGGCGCTGAAGTCGAGCCTGCCGACACCGACCTGCGCCGGCATCAACCACGCCGATTTCTCGGTCGACGGTTCCTACGCGATCTTCACCTGCGAATACGGCAATGGCGGGCTGGCCAAGATCGACCTGAAGAACCAGAAGGTGCTCGGCCATCTCGATTTCTCGAAAATGGGCATGCCGCAGGACATCCGCCTCTCGCCCGACGGCAAGGTGTTCTATATAGCCGACATGATGAATGACGGCGTCTTCCTCGTCGACGGCGACAGTTTCAAGGAAATCGGCTTCATCCCGACGGGCATCGGGGCTCATGGCTTTGTCGTCAGCCGCGACGGCAAGCGGCTCTATGTGTCGAATCGCGGCTCGCACAAGATGGAGCAGGGCACGGCAAAGGGTCCGGGCAGCGTCACGGTGATCGACTTCGCAACCCGCGCGGTCGTAGCGCATTGGCCGATCCCCGGCGGCGGCAGCCCCGACATGGGCAATGTCAGCGCCGACGGCAAACAACTATGGCTGTCCGGCCGCTTCGACAGCGCCGCCTACATGATCGACACGACATCAGGAGCGGTCACCAAATCCCGCGTCGGCGCCGAGCCGCACGGCCTGACGGTCTGGCCGCAGCCAGGACGGTATTCGCAGGGCCATACGGGAAATATGCGGTAGGCGTCGCGCCACCTCGGCGGCTCTTGGAAGCGGGAGGGTTTACCCCGCGTTTACAGGCGGTCAAAATAGGGATATTTAATATCCGTATTATGAATTGACTTCCCACTTTCGGAACGGATTTATGATTCTAAAGAGCCAAGTCGAGTGGGCATTGCATTGCTGCGCCATCCTCGCCGGCCTGCCGGAGGGGCGCTATCTGTCGACCAAGGCATTGGCGGAATTGCACGGGCTTCCGAAGGAATATCTTTCCAAGGCATTGCAGTCTCTGTCTCAGGCCGGGCTTGTTCATTCGACGCTGGGTCCGTCGGGCGGCTACCGCCTCGCAAGACCGCCGGCCAAAATGACTTTCCTAGATATCGTGGAGGCCGTGGAAGGCAAAGCGCAGACCTTCATCTGCGCAAACATCCGCGCCAACAACCCCTGCCGCCCAAAGGGTCATTGCGACAGCGGCCCGTGCGCAGTGGCGCGCATCATGGGGGAAGCCGACGAAGCCTGGCGCCAGAAACTGCGCAGCGTCACCCTCGCCGAGCTGGTGGAGACGCTGTCGCGGGAAACGCTTCCTGCACTATGGAACGACACTTTTGAATGGGTCCTGGACCGGGCGGGATGAGCGCGCTTCGTTGCGGCCGACGGCGCGGTTCAACTCGGCGGCGCCGGGATGAAAGCGGTCAACGCCGCGATCACCTGCTTCGGCTGTTCCTCCGCGATCCAGTGGCCCGAATCCGCGATGATAACCGTCTTCACCTTGCTTGCGACGTTACGCAGCACGATCCCGATCGTATCCCCCAATCCTCCCGACGCGCCAAGACCAAGAACGGGCATCTTCAGCGGCCGCCTGGCAAAAGCGCCGTTGTCGCGCCGTTGAATACGGCAGGTGCATGTGGGTCACCTTCTGGCTGTTGTGGCGAACCATTGATCGAAGCCGACGCGGCCAATGCGAGGGTTCTTGTCTGAGACCAGGGAACCGTCTTGCAGCTTGGTGCCGAAATAGCGCGCCTCCGGATCGCCAATAACGGTGCGTTTGTCGCCGATCGCCTTGAGATAACGGGCGGCGAAATCGCAGAGTCGCTCGCGCTCGGGCCCAGAAATCTCGATGATGCCGTTGACCGGTGCGGCAAGGGCTGCGTCCGTTACGAAGTCGGCCACGTCATCGGAGGCGATCGGCTGAAGATAGCCCGTCGCCAGGCGCGCCGTATCGCCGACCGTACCCTCCTGGGCGATGCCGCCGAGGAATTCAAAGAACTGCGTGGAACGCACGATCGTGTAGGGAATGCCGGCTTCCCGGATGATCTTTTCCTGAGCCACCTTGGCTCGCAGATAGCCGCTGTCGGGCAGGCGATCGGTGCCGACGATGGAAAGCGCAACGTGATGCTTTACGCCGGCCTGCTTTTCGGCCGCAAGCAGGTTTCGGCCCGACGTCTGGAAGAATTCGAGCACGGCCTTGTCCTCGAAAGACGGTGAATTTGCCAGGTCGATCACCACCTCGGCTCCCTTGAGCGCCTCTGCGAGGCCTTCGCCGGTGATGGTGTTGACGCCGGTGTTCGGCGAAGCGGCAATTACTTCATGGCCATGCTTGCGCAGGCGTTCGGCGGTTTTGGAACCGATCAGGCCGGTTCCGCCGATGATGACGATTTTCATAGACTGTCTCCGTTTTTGCAGCCCGTGCGACGCGCGTCGTTCGACACGTCCGGGGGCAAAGGGTTTGGTTGTGGCCGACGGCCGACCGGGGCGCGGCCTTGAAGCCTCCGCGCGCCGGTTCGATCTTAATCCAACAAGCGGTCAGTAGTCCCAGAAAGCCGGCACCCAACGAAAAGCATCGCCGTCGACCGCCACCCGGCCGACGGATGGGAAAGGCAGGTGGGTGGCCACCAGTGACGCTCCGGTCTCCGCCAGTTCCGTCAGAAGACGGACCCGAACGCGGGCTGCCTCTTGGGGGTCGTGTTCGAAGCCGTTGTACCAGTCGGGATGTTCGAACCCGACCGCGAACACAGCGTCGCCGGCGAACATCAGGCGATCGCCGCCGGATGCCACCCGGACCACGCTGTGCCCGGGTGTATGGCCGCCGGTGCGCGTGGCGACCACACCCGGCGCTACCTCGTATTCGTCATCGAACGTTTGCAGCTGGCTGCGGAACTCTTTCACGAACCGGGTGGCGGTCGCCCGAAGCGCGTCCGGGAACCCTGTCGGCATGACCACGTGGGAGAAATCGGGCGATACCCAGAACTTGACCTCGGCAGCCGCCACGTGGACCCGCAGATCCGGACGCAGGCGCTCCTTCACCCCGTCGACGAGCAGCCCGCCAACGTGGTCCATGTGCAGGTGGGTCAGTATCACGTCGGTCACGGACGAGATATCTATGCCGGCGGCCTCCAGCCGCTTGATCAACTGCCCGGCCCGCGGCAGGTTCAGGTTAGGGTCCAACCCCAGCCCGGCGTCGATGAGTATGGTCTGCGCGCCGCTATGCACCACGACCGCGTTCAGCGACCAGTCGAAAGCGTCCGGCGGCAGGAACATCTCGTCCAGCCAGGCTGTCCGCACGGCGGTCTCCACGTTATGGCCCAGCATTTTGGTTGGCAGCGGTAGCACTCCATCGCTGATCACCAGCACGTCAATCTCTCCGACCCGTACCGCGTAGCGCGACGGAACCAGCTCTTCGGGTACCGCCCTGCCGGGTTGGGGGGTGTTGTTCAGGTTCATGCTTATCTCCTTTGACCGGTTTGGAACGGAGGCCGGCTCCACCGGCAATGTTTCGTACCCCGTTCGCAGCCACCCATGCGGACGTGGTTTCAGGTGCTGGTCGCGGCTCTATCTAATTAAGGATATCTAGTATCCTTATGGATACAAAATATCCGTAATTTCCGAAAAGTAAAGCCCTTTCGGCTCAATCGGCGGAATGGGGCATGACGTGCCAAAACTCCCCGCTCAGGAGGCCTTGGACGAAGATCCCTGTCGTGTGGATTTGTGGCCTTCGGCTGTTGCGGAACCTATGACAGCCCGTTGGGTTAGGGCCGGAGCGCGCGAAATACCGGTATTATCATTCGCTGCAGGCGCCGCTGCGGCAGGCCGCTGGCAGGCTTCGGCGAGACGTTTCGAACCGCGTTTGGCTCCTCGCAGCCCCTGCAGGCCATTCTAATCCCCAGCGGGATGAAGACCGCCGCGCTGTCCCAGACTCGTGTTTGCAGACTGGTTGCGTGACGAGCGGAATGCGGCCTATCGAACCGCATCAAGGCCATTCAAATTGTCGGGAGACATCAAAAGATATGGTGCCCCTAACCAGGGTACTGGGGTTGGATCGAACCAGCGCTTAGACCGAATAATCTATCAGCAACAACAATACCTTATGGGCATGTCGCCCCCGAAGTCCGATAGTCTCAATGGACCTCAACGGGTATCCGGCGATGTACCTCGGGTCAAGCCGCCCGCTTAACTCTGGTGCAACCAAGCCGTGTTAGCCGTGGTGAATGGAATGGGTACGACAGCAACGGTTGGTGCCTATCGGGGGTATCTATATGAATGATCATCCGCTGCCATGGGCTTACAAAGCGCTCGCTGCCGCCAACCTCGCGATCGCCATAGCAGGCATAGGCGCTTACAGGGGGAAACACCTATGGCCGGAAGCAGTAGGCACTCACCAATCCTCAAGGGCATTCTCATAGCAGAGATCCTGATTGGTGGTATTGCCGTGGCCACCTCCCTTTGGACGGGGAAAGGCATCGCCGCAATCTATGGCAGTGGCATCTATCTCATAGATCGGATCCAACACCCGCTCTTTTATTGGGGTGGATTGATCGCAATCCTGCTCGGTCTTGTGGCGTATCCGCTCTGGTGTATCTACAGGGGGCCACCGAAGTATTAAGAGTGGCCTGTTCCCCCTTCTGCGCCGACCTCAACGAACCTGACGGGCAACGCTGCGGCGATCTCCTCAGCCATCCCCGGCAACAGCCGTTCGACGCGCCGGTAGCGATAGCTGGAACTGCCCAGATTCTTGCTCTTGCGCTCTTGCCAATGTTCCACGATCACGCTGCTCATTGTTGGATCCCTTGATGTACCTCTAGGATGTACCTCGGGGGACGTCTAAGCCCTTGAACGCCTTGCGATTACTGGGCTTGTCAGTGGTCAATGGTGCCCCTAGCCGGGATCGAACCAGCACTCCTTGCGGAACTCGATTTTGAGTCGAGCGCGTCTACCAATTCCGCCATAGGGGCTCAGGCCGGACGGCCTGGATGGGCGCGGACTATACGGTTGGAGGCCTGTTCGTCAACAGGCCAAATGCGCCGCCGTGCCCTGCTTGCGGCAAAAGCCCGCCTTTCGGTTTCATGAAGCTCCTGCCATTGTGCGGCGCGGAAAATCTTTCTAGACAGGCTCGCATCAAAGCGCGTTGCGTCTGGGCGACATGCATTAGGAGAGCCGATGCTTCGCGGACTTTACGACTGGACCCTGTCGCTTGCGGCCCGCAAATCCGCCGAATGGTGGCTGGCCTTCATCGCCTTCGTCGAAAGCTCGGTGTTTTTCATACCTGCCGACGTCTTGTATCTGCCCATGGCGTTGGCACGGCCCGAACGCGCCTATCGCTACGCGCTGACCGCCACTGTTGCGTCCGTGCTGGGCGGCATTGCCGGCTGGCTCATCGGTTACTATGCCTACGACACGATAGCACGGCCGATGCTGGAGCACTTCGGCGGCCTCGACACGTTCGAGAGGTGGCAGTCGTCCGGCACCGGGCTGATGCTGGTGCTGCTCGTCACATCCGGTGCCGCCCACCTGCCGCCGATGAAAGTGGTCACCATTCTGGCAGGCGCCCTTCACGTCAATCTTGTTGTCTTCATCATCTCGGCCATCCTGGCGCGCGGCGCTCGCTTCTTGCTTCTTGCCTGGCTGCTGCGCCGCTATGGCGAAGAGATCAAGGAATTCATCGAGAAGCGTTTGGGATTGATCGTCGGCGCCGGCGCCGCCGCCCTGATTTTGCTCTATATCGTGGTCAAATACGCCTTCTGACCGCCCAAGGCGGGCGGTGGTTCAGAACATGCCGGCGGACGGCGAATTCAACGGACGAAACATGACAGCTACGATGACTGCCGACACCGGACGCCAGCGGACGCGCACCGCCTTGTTTCTCGCCGTCGCCATGGCCGCCACTGTCGGCTCCGCGCTCGCCTTCCAGCACATTGGCGGTTACATCCCCTGCCATCTCTGCCTGGAGCAGCGCACGCCCTATTACATCGGCGCCCCGCTGATGCTTCTGGCCGTGATCGCCTCGATGCTCAGCGCGCCTGCATGGCTGACGCGCGGCCTGCTCGCCATCGGTGGCCTGCTGATGCTCTATGGCCTTTATCTCGGCGTCTATCACTCGGGCGTCGAATGGGCCTGGTGGCAGGGCCCGGCTGACTGCACCGCCGGCGCCGGCCCGGTCGACACCGGCGGCAAGGGCGTGCTCGACGCGCTCGACAAATTCGTGCCGCCGTCCTGCGACAAGGCAGCACTCCGCATCCTCGGCCTGTCGCTGGCCGGCTGGAACGCCATCGCCAGCTTCATCCTCGCCGCCGTCGCCTTCCGTGGCGCGCTGGCCAAGGACTGATAGAGCGCAAGAGCGCCGACGCGAGATCGTTCTAAAGAATTCGGCAGGCTGAGTCGTATGGAGTGATTGTCGAGAACCGAAGCGGAGCGTACGCAAGTACGTGAGCATCGGAAGCGCAGACAATTGCTCCAGACGGCCTGCCTCCCGAATTCTCGAACGATCTCAAGGTTCGAGTTCGACATCCCAGTACAGATAATCCATCCAGCTTTCATGCAGATGGTTGGGCGGAAACAGCCGGCCATTGTTGTGCAGATCGTGCACGGTCGGCTGATAGGGCTTTTGCAGCGGCCACATCTTGGCGTGCGCCGGCATCATGCCACCCTTCCTGAGATTGCAGGGCGAACAGGCGGCAACGACATTCTCCCATGTCGTCGCCCCGCCGCGATGGCGCGGGATGACGTGATCGAAGGTCAGATCCTCGGGCGTACCGCAATACTGGCACTGGAAGCGGTCGCGCAGGAAGACGTTGAAGCGGGTGAAGGCTGGATGCCTCGACGGCTTCACATAAGCCTTCAGGCTGACGACGCTGGGCAGCTTCATCGAGAAGGTCGGCGAAGACACCGCATGCTCGTATTCGGCGACAATGTTGACCCGATCGAGAAACACCGCCTTGATGGCGTCTTGCCAGGACCAGAGCGACAAGGGGTAATAGCTGAGCGGACGATAATCCGCATTCAGCACCAGCGCAGGAAGCCCATCCGGAGATACGGCAACCGTCACCTTTTTGACCTCCTCGTTTCGCACATGACCCCAAAAATCGAAGTCGATTTTCGGAAAGGATCATGTGCAACTTCAAAAGCTCTACCGCGTCCTTTGCGCATCCACTGGACGCGCGGCGCGGTAACCGATCGGCGCGGATACTGTAAGCCCGACATGACAGGGATGTGAAGCGGATTGTCGCTTGCCAAAAGCGGCAAAAATGCAGGATTTTCATGCTTTTTTGCGGTTTCAGGCCGGCGGCGCGGCGTCCCTGCCCCTGGTTTCGCGATAATAGGACCAGAAAAGCCGCGATGCGACACCTCGCCACGGGCTCCATGATTCGGCCAGAGCGATGAGTGTTTTCTCCGGCGGACGCGGCTCGATGCCAAGCGCATGGCCAACCGCGCTCTGCAGCGCGACGTCGCGCGCGGGAAAAATATCGGGGTGGCCGGCGGCGAACAGAAGATAGACTTCCGCCGTCCACGGACCGATGCCGGGTACCGCTGTCATGGCCGCGATCGCCTCTTCGGCGTCGAGCGAGCAGAGGTGATGCAGGTCAAGCCCGTCGGCCACGGCCTGGGCAATCGCGATCAGGCCGCGCTGCTTTGGCCGCGACAGCCCGGCCTCGCGAAACGTGTCCTCGCCGGCGGCAAGGACGGCCTGCGGCGTCAACGGATCGACCAGCTTCACCAGCCGGCCGAAAATGGCATCGGCGCTGGCGCGGGAGACCTGCTGCGAAACGATGATCGAGACAAGGCTACGAAACCCCGGCTCCGACAGCCGCAACGGCACCTCGCCGGCCATGCCGCGCACCTTTTCCAGGCGCGGGTCGATTGTGCAGAGCGCATCCAGCCCCCGCGCAATGTCGTCCAGTGTCGCGATGCGTTGCATGGTATCCTTGTCCGCCGATGAACAGCAAAGTAGCAATTGGCAAAACCGCTGCACAACCGGATTGCCGCCTCAGAGATGACGCTCCTGACATTCCGCTTCGCGCCGAGCCCGAATGGCGAACTGCACCTCGGCCATGCCTATTCGGCGCTGCTCAACCGAAAGCTGGCAAAGGCCGCCGGCGGCCGCCTGTTGCTGCGCATCGAGGACATCGACACGATCCGCTGCACGCCGGAATTCGAGGCCGGCATTTTTCGTGATCTCGAATGGCTAGGCCTCGAATGGGAACGACCGGTGCGCCGTCAGGCCGAGCACTTCGCCGACTATCAGGCTGTGCTCGACCGGTTGATCCGCGAGGAACTCGTCTACCCCGCCTTCATGAGCCGTGGCGAGATCAGGGCCTTCATCGCCGACAGTGAAAAGCGCGGCCGCGACTGGCCGCGCGACCCCGACGGCGTGCCGCTCTATCCCGCCGCCGACAAGGCGCTGCCGATCAGCGAACGTAACCGCCGGATCGCCGACAATGCGCCCTTCGCCTGGCGTCTCGACGTCGAAGCGGCGCGGGCGCGCGTCGGCACGGATTTGTCCTGGCGCGAATTCACCGACGAGACGTTATCGGCGACGCGAACTATAGAGGCGCGGCCGCAGGACTGGGGCGACGTCATTCTCGCGCGTCGCGACACCCCGACCAGCTATCACCTGGCCGTCGTCGTCGACGACGCGCTGCAGGGCGTCAACCATGTCGTGCGCGGCCAGGATCTGTATTCCGCGACCGGCATCCAGCGCTTGCTGCAGGAACTGCTCGGCCTCGGCCGGCCGGACTATTTCCACCACCGTCTCGTGCTCGGACCGGACGGGCGTAAACTGTCGAAAAGTTTTGGCGACACCGGCCTTGCCGCGCTCAGGCAGGCCGGCGCTTCGCCGGACGATGTCAGGCAACTCGTCGGTCTCTGGCTATAACCGTGCCAGCCCCGCCTTGAGCAGCGCCAACGCGCCGATAAACGCGAAGGCACCGCCCAGTCCCCAGGCAACCGCGAGCTTCAGATCTCTAAGGACGATGCCATGCTCGTTCGCGACCATGATCGCGACGAAAAAGCCAAGCGTGAACAGCAGCGTGTTGCCGGTCGAGCCAAAGCCGTCCTCCTGCATGATGGCGTCGAGCGCCGAGCCGAAGAAGAAGCCGAACACGGCCACGCTCGCAACCGTCATCAACAGCCAGCTGGTGTCGAGATGCAACAGCATGCGCGCTCCCCGTCGAAGCCGAAACGCGGTGTCGCCGGATCGATCGACAGAAGTCGATTGCCCCCGACGACGCCCTGTGAATTCGGCCACCCATTACATTCCAACAAGCTTATGGATCAATTGTTTCGCTTTGCTTGCCGGATTGAACCGCATTAGAGCAATTGCCGTAGTTGACTCTTCACCCAATTGGGCCTCCTCCCGGACGCGAAATGGCTTCCCCAAAATGTACAGTCTCAAGCGGTTCATCCCCGCCTCTTTCGTCGTGTTGTGGGCGACCGGCTTCATCGGCGCGCGCTATGCCATGCCCTGGGCTGAACCCTTCACTTTCCTGGCGGTGCGCTTTGTCATCGCCGCCTTGCTGCTCGCCGGCCTGATGCTCGTGCTTGGCTCGAAGCGAGCCACAAGGGCCGAAGCGCTTCACTCCACCATCGCCGGCATCCTTATGCATGGCGTCTATCTCGGCGCGGTGTTCTGGGCGATCCACAGGGGCATGCCGGCCGGGCTGTCGGCACTGATCGTCGGCCTGCAGCCGCTGATCACCGCCGTGCTTGCCGGCAAGTTCCTCGGCGAGGCCATCCTGCCACGCCACTGGGCCGGCCTCGCTGTCGGACTCGTAGGCGTTGTCATCGTGCTGTGGCCGAAGCTCGGCGCGCTCGGCGGCGGCGTTACGCCGGAAACGCTGACCGCTTCGCTGGTCTCGGTGCTGGGCATGAGCGCCGGCACCATCTGGCAGAAGCGCTATGCCTCGGGCGGCGACCTGGTGGCAGCGACGATGTGGCAGTATATCGGCGGCGGTGCCCTGATGATCCTGGCTTCGCTCGCCTTCGAAACACACACGGTCATCATCAATGGTGAGCTGATCTTTGCCATGGCCTGGCTGGTGCTGGTGCTGTCGATCGGCGCCATCTTCCTGTTGATGGTGATGATCCGCGACGGCGAGATGTCGAAAGTCGCCTCGCTGTTCTACCTGGTGCCGGCCGTCACCGCTGTTATCGCCTGGGCGCTGTTCGGCGAACAGCTCAGCGTCGTACAGATTGTCGGCATGGCCATCGCGACGTTCGGCGTTGGCCTGGCCACGGCTCGGCCCGCCAAGGGGAGAACTGAGGAATTGAAGAACTGGGGAACCTGAGGAAATCTGGCGCTGTGTGCTCCTTCTCCAGTTCTCCAGTTCCTCAATCCGGCCGGTATCGACTCATCCGACCCGGGCACGCGCTTCGAGAAAGCGGCTGATCGCGGCGTTGAGTTCGCCGCCGAGGATGAAGATCGCCGACAGCATATAGAGGAAGACCACTGCGATCATGATCGAGGCCAGCCCCGCATAGGTCGTCACATAGGACGAGAAATGGTCGAGGTAGGTTGCAAACATCGTCGAGCCGATAAGCCATGCGGCCAGGGTGAAAACGATGCCAGGCACCAGTGAGACGAAGCGGCGCTTGCCCGCCGGCAGCCAGTAATGCACAGCAAACAACCCGCCGATGATGACCGCTGAGGCGATGACGTAGCGCCACAGCGTGATCGTGCCGGTATAGGGTTTGATCCACTCGAAATGGGCTTCCGCCAGCCGCGCCAGTAAGGGCGCAAAGACCAGCAGCAGGCTGATCGCCAGGAACCCTGCCGTGGCGATCAACACGAAGAAAATGCTCTGCACCCGCCGGTAGATAATGCCGCGCGTCTCGGCGACCCGGTAGGCGCGGTTGAGCGAGGTGCGCAGCGCCTCGATGCCGTTGGAGGCGAAATAGGCGGCCAGCAACACGCCATAGGTCAAAAGGTCGGTGCGCCGCACGGTCAGCACGTTGAGCACTTCGCGTGCGATCGGCTTGGCGATCTGCTCGGGCCAGGTGTCGAACACCAGATGCACGGCGGTATCGGCGAACGCCTGCGCGCCGAGGAAACTCGCCAGTGTGGTTGCAAAGATCAGGAACGGAAACAGCGCCATCAGCGAAGTGATCGCCAGATGGCTGGCCATAGCCCAGCCGTCGTCGGTGTTGAAATGGCCGAGCGCGTCATAGAGCACGCGGCGCAGCACGACGATATTCCGCATCAAGAGCCGCGTTCCCTTCGATTGTCTCGACGCCGCGAATATGGGAAGGGATTGTGTCAAATGGCAACCCTTGCTCAAACCACGATCCCGCCGGCGAAAGAGTTGCGCACCATCATCGTCACCGGCGCCTCGTCCGGAATCGGCGCCTATTGCGCCCGGGCGCTGAAGGCCGATGGCTGGCGCGTGTTCGCAACGGCGCGCAAGCCTGAAGACATCGCCATGCTCGAGGCCGACGGCATCGAGGCGTTTTACCTCGACTACCGCGAGCCGGACTCCATCGCAGCCCTTGCGGCATCGGTGCTGGAGCGTACTGGCGGACGCCTCGACGCCCTGTTCAACAACGGCGCCCATGCCCAGCCCGGCGCCGTCGAAGACTTGCCCGTTGCGGCTTTGCGGGAGCAGTTCGAGGTCAATTTCTTCGGCTGGCACGACCTCACCCAGCGCATCGTGCCGGTGATGCGCCTCCAGGGGCACGGTCGCCTGGTCCATTGCTCCTCGATCCTCGGCCTGACGCCGGTGCCTTTTCGCGGCGCCTATGCGGCCTCCAAACACGCATTGGAAGGCCTGATGCTGTGCATGCGCCAGGAACTGATCGGCAGCGGCGTCCACGTCTCGCTGATCGAGCCGGGGCCAGTGACGTCGAAAATCGCCAGCAATGGGCTGTTCTGGTTTCTGAAAAACATCGATCACGAGACTTCAGTCCACCGCGTCGCCTATGCCGCGCAACTGGCGCGGCTCAGGGCCGGCGGCAGCAAGTCACGGCTGAAAAAGGGGCCGGAGGTGGTCTATGCGGCTTTGCGCCATGCACTTCTGTCGCGGCGCCCGCGCCCGCACTATGTGGTAACAGTGCCGGCTAAGGTCGGCGTGGTGCTCAAGCGCATCCTGCCGGCATCGATGCTCTACCGCGTTCTGGCCAGACGCGCCTGACCGCAACAGAACTGGGAACAGACCATGGCAACTAGCTTGAAAATTCTCGTCGCTCTCGCCATGGCAGCCGTGCTGATTGTGCTTATACGCGGCCTCATCAACATGATGCGCGGCGGCTCCAGCGTGACATCGAACAAGCTGATGCAGGCGCGCGTGCTGCTGCAGGCCCTGGCCTTGGCGCTGATCCTTCTGGTGGTGTATTTCACCCGCAAGTGACGGCATTGGGGGACAGAGCGTGGTCAAGCTCAACAAGATCTACACCCGCACCGGCGACGACGGCACCACCGGCCTCGGCACCGGTGAGCGCAGGCTGAAATCCGACCTGCGCGTCGATGCCTATGGCACGGTCGACGAAGCCAATGCCTGCATTGGCATCGCCCGCCTGCACACGGCGGCTAGCCATCCGGCCATCGACGCCATGCTGTCCCGCATCCAGAACGACCTGTTCGATCTCGGCGCCGATCTCGCCGTTCCCGATGACGGCAAGCCGCTCGGCTACGAGCCGCTGCGCATCATCGCCTCGCAGACCGACCGCGTCGAAAAAGACATCGACCTCCTCAACAAGGAGCTTAAGCCACTGAAATCCTTCGTGCTCAACGGCGGTACGCCGGCGGCCGCCGCTTTGCATCTCGCCCGAACCGTGGCGCGACGGGCCGAGCGTATCATGGTGTCACTGGCGCAGAACCCGGCTGAGCACGTCAATCGCGAGGGGTTGAAATACATCAACCGCGTCTCGGACTTTCTGTTCGTGGCCGCCCGTGCGGTCAATGACAACGGAAATGCCGACGTGTTATGGGTGCCCGGCAAGAACCGCTGAATTTTCTCGAAAGCGGACGAGGGCCTGGGACATGTTCATCCCGCTGTACGACACCAACAGGTTGCGCCACATAAGGCTGCAATATGTGACGATCTGCCTGATCGTGGCCAATGCGCTGGTCTTTCTCATCACCACGATCGGTGGCGAAAATTTCAACAACGCAGCCGTGCTCGGTCTCGGCTTCATTCCTTCGGTTGTCCACAACACGGCAGAGCTCTCACCTGAATTCGTCGTCATTCCGGAGAGCCTGAGCTACCTCACCTATGCCTTCCTGCATGCCGATATCTTCCATCTCGGCGGCAACATGCTGTTCCTGTGGGTGTTCGGCGACAATGTCGAGGACGCGCTCGGCCACATCCGCTACCTCATCTTCTACCTGCTGTGCGCCATCGCCGGAGCCGCTTTCCAGGGGCTCGTCGCCTGGGATTCGCAAGTGCCGCTGATCGGCGCCTCCGGCGCCATCGCCGGGGTCGTCGCCGCCTATCTGGTCCTTTATCCCCGGGTGAAGGTGTGGGTGCTGGTCTTTGCCCGCATTCCGCTGCGCATCCCGGCCTTCATTCCGCTGATCCTGTGGATCGGCTTCCAGGTGGTGATGTTTGCCGCCGGCGGCGAAAACCAGATATCCTGGGCCTGCCATATTGGCGGCATCATCGCCGGCGGCATGCTGGTGCTCATTATGCGCAGCCGGGGCGTGCCTCTACTTGCCGGCGATGACGACGAACCGGAGCCCGCCGATCAGCCGGCCGTTTCCACCGGGCTGTCGCCAGCCGATCCCCCGCCCACGCAACCGGCGACGCACTGGGGCCGCGGTGGCGCTTCCGGTCAGGACTGAACCGATTTGAGTGGCGCACATGTATTGACGCGCAAGGTCACCGCAACTACGGAGGGCGCCACCGTTAGGCGGCAGATGATCAGAATTCCGTTCGGCCAGAATTCCGTTTGGCCGGAATTCAGTCAGGAATGTCGGCTTTCGACAACTCTGCAGTGGCGCACGCTGCTATAGCGCGCCCGAATATCTCAGGAGAGGTGACAGGCAAATGAAGATCCTTGTGCCCGTGAAGCGGGTTGTGGATGCGAATGTCAAGGTTCGCGTTAAGGCCGATGGTTCGGCGGTCGAACTCGCCAACGTCAAGATGGCGATGAACCCGTTCGACGAGATCGCGGTGGAAGAGGCGATCCGGCTTAAGGAAGCCGGCAAGGCCGAAGAGATCATCGTTGTTTCGATCGGCCCGCAGCAGGCGCAGGAAACCCTGCGCACCGCGCTCGCCATGGGCGCCGACCGCGCCATCCTGGTCAAGACCGACGAACAGACCGAGCCGCTCGGCGTCGCCAAGGTGCTGAAGGGCGTCGTTGACGCGGAACAGCCCGGCCTCGTCATCCTCGGCAAGCAGGCGATCGACGATGATTCCAATCAGACCGGCCAGATGCTGGCCGCCCTGCTCGGCTGGGCGCAGGGCACCTTCGCCTCCAAGGTCGTGCTCGACGGCGACAAGGCCAAGGTGACGCGCGAAGTCGACGGCGGCCTGCAGACGGTGGAGCTGAAGATGCCGGCCATCGTCACCGCCGACCTTCGCCTCAACCAGCCGCGCTATGCCTCGCTGCCCAACATCATGAAGGCCAAGAAGAAGCAGCTCGACGAAAAGAGCCCGGCCGACTATGGCGCCGACGTCAAGCCGCGCCTCAAAGTGGTCAAGACCGAGGAGCCGAGCGGCCGCAAGGCTGGCGTCAAGGTCAAGAGCGTCGCCGAACTGGTCGACAAGCTGAAAAACGAAGCCGGCGTGCTGTAAGCGATCGGGAAAGGAACAGACAAATGACCATTCTCCTCATCGCCGAACACGACAATGCAACGCTTTCCGACCAGACCGCCAAGGCGCTCTCGGCGGCGCTGCAGATCGGCTCGGACGTGCATGTGCTGGTTGCCGGCAAGGGCGCGAAGGGCGCTGCCGACGCCGCCGCCAAGCTGAAGGGCGTCAGCAAGGTGCTGCTCGCCGAGGCCGACGAACTGGCCGAGCGCCTCGCCGAACCGACTGCGGCACTCGTTGTCTCATTGGCCGGCGCCTACGACACGATCATTGCGCCTGCGACCTCTTCGGGCAAGAACGTCGCGCCGCGCGTCGCTGCCCTGCTCGACGTCGCACAGGTGTCCGAGATCATCGAAGTGGTTTCGCCCGATACCTTCAAGCGGCCGATCTATGCCGGCAACGCCATCCAGACCGTGCAGTCGACCGACGCCAAGAAGGTTATCACCGTGCGCACCGCCTCCTTCCAGGCGGCGCCCGAGGGCGGCTCGGCCACGGTCGAGACCGTCAAGGCGGCGGCCAATCCCGGCCTCTCCTCCTTCGTCGAGAACAGACTGTCCGAGAACGACCGTCCGGAACTGACCTCGGCCAAGATCATCATCTCGGGCGGCCGTGCGCTCGGTTCCTCGGAGAAATTCCAGGAAGTCATCCTGCCCGTCGCCGACAAGCTCGGCGCCGCCGTCGGCGCGTCCCGTGCCGCGGTTGATGCCGGCTATGCCCCCAACGACTGGCAGGTCGGCCAGACCGGCAAGGTCGTGGCTCCCGATCTCTACATCGCGGTCGGCATCTCCGGCGCCATCCAGCACCTTGCCGGCATGAAGGATTCGAAGGTCATCGTCGCCATCAACAAGGACGAGGAGGCGCCTATCTTCCAGGTTGCCGATTACGGCCTGGTCGGCGACCTTTTCGTCATCCTGCCGGAGCTGCAAAAGGCGCTTTGACGCTCTCTGCCAAAGCGTATTAAATTGTAAAGGGGTGGGGTAGACGAAGCTGCCCCACCCTTTTAGTTTGCACTGCACAAAAAGCAGGCCGCAAAGGCCTTTTTCGACGGGATCGCAGTAAATGGCCAAGATCGAGACGATCGGCATCATCGGCGCGGGCCAGATGGGCGGCGGCATCGCCCACGTGTCGGCGCTTTCGGGCTACAAGGTACTGATCTACGATGTCTCTCCCGACCGAATCGAAAAGGGCATCGCCACCGTCAGCGGCAACATGGCCCGCCAGGTCGGCTCCGGCAAGCTTGACGAAAAGCTGCGCAACGATGCGATGGCGCGCATTTCGGCGGCTCCCGCCATGGCCGATCTCGCTGGTGCCGATCTGGTGATCGAAGCGGCGACCGAGGACGAGACGGTCAAGCGCAAGATCTACGCCCAGCTCTGTCCGCAGCTAAACCCCGAAGCGATCCTGGCGACCAACACCTCTTCCATCTCGATCACCCGGCTGGCCGCGCAGACCGACCGTCCCGAGCGGTTCATCGGCATACATTTCATGAACCCGGTTCCGCTGATGAAGCTGGTCGAACTGGTGCGCGGTATCGCCACCGAAGACCAGACCTTCGAGGCCGCCAAGGCCTATGTGAAGCAACTCGACAAGACGATCACCGTCTCGGAGGATTTCCCCGCCTTCATCGTCAACCGCATCCTGTTGCCGATGATCAATGAGGCCATCTACACGCTCTACGAGGGTGTCGGCTCGGTCGACGCCATCGACACCGCCATGAAGCTCGGCGCCAACCATCCGATGGGACCGCTGCAGCTGGCCGATTTTATCGGCCTCGACACCTGCCTGTCGATCATGCAGGTGCTGCATGACGGCCTGTCGGACTCGAAGTATCGCCCCTGCCCGCTGCTGGTGAAATATGTCGAAGCTGGCTGGCTTGGCCGCAAGACCGGACGCGGCTTCTACGACTATCGCGGCGAACACCCGGTTCCGACGCGCTAACCACCAGAACGAAGAGCCAGCGCTGCCTCAGGACGCCGCCGCGAGCGGCGGCCCGGCCCGGTCCTTTGACCCATTGTCTTCAGCTGCCACGGAAACACAGCCGCGGCCGGCGGCCTTGGCCGCATAGCAGGCGGCATCCGCACGGGCGATGATCTCGTCGACTTCACCGCTACTGGCACGGATCGGCGCCAAACCGATGCTGGCATCGATCGCATGCGGCCGGCCGTCCCAGGTGAACTGCAGGCTGCGGATGGCGTCGATGATCGAGCGCGCGGCAATCCTGGCGCCGGGGCTCGATCCGGATTTAAGGATGACCGCGAATTCGTCGCCCCCGAGCCGGGCGACGATATCCTCCGGCCCAAGCGCACCGCGAATGGCGTCGGCAACCCGCTTCAGCAGGGCGTCACCCGCGGCATGGCCGCCAGTGTCGTTGACCAGCTTGAAATGATCGAGGTCGATGAACATGAAATGATGCTCGCCCGCAGGTCTTGCCGCGCCGGCCTTGCGGCTCTGGTCGACCAGCTCTTCCATGGTGCGGATAAAGCTTGAGCGGTTGGCGAGGCCGGTGAGCGCGTCATGCGCGGCGGCGTAGGCCAGCTGGCGCTGCAAGGCGCGCGCATCGGTGAAATCCTGGAAGACAATGACGAGGCCGCAGAACTCCTGGCGTTCGTTCATGATCGGCGACACCACCTGGCGAATGCTGCAGCGCGTGTCGTCGCGGCGGATAAGGACGGCGCGGCTGTTCTGATCGGCGGGGCTGGCGACGCCGAGCGCCGGCCGCGTCATGCCGATTCGTTGCCCGGTTTCCTCGTCCACTGCCCAGTAGACATGGCCAAGCGTCTTGCCGAGCGCCTCGGCGCCGGCAACGCCGGTCAGCTTTTCGGCGACCGGGTTCATGAAGGTAATGCGGTTGGCGGCATCGGTGCAGATGACGGCGTCGCCGATCGACTGCAGTGTCACCCTCAACCGCTCCTTCTCGTCCGCCAGCGCCGCTGCCGACACAATCAGGCTTTCCTCGGTCTGCTTGCGCTGGGTGATGTCGGTCAAGCTGCCTATGGCCCGGATCAGCCGGCCTTCGCTGTCGCGCTCGAGTGTCTTGCCGCGATCGAGGATCCAGATCCAGTGGCCATCCTTGTGACGCATCCTGAACTCGGCTTCGAAAAACGGCGTCTTGCCCTCCAGATGGGCGCGATCGGCCTCTGCCACCTTCTCTTGGTCGTCGGGGTGGATCATCTCCAGCCAGCGGTCGGGATCGCCGTCCAGTTCGCCATCGGCATAGCCCAGCATCTTCACCCAGGTGGCGGAGTAGGTGGTGCCGCCCTTGCGCATGTCGAGATCCCAGACGCCTTGTCCGGCACTGGCCAGGGCAAAGTTCCAGCGCGTTTCGGCTTCGGCTATGCGCGCGTCGGATTGCTTGCGCGCGTCGATATTCTCGATCTGCGAGACGAGGTAGAGCGGGCGGCCGCTCTTCTCGTCGCGGATGACGGAACCGGCAAGATGCGCCCACACCGGGGTGCCGTCCTTCTTGAGGTAGCGCTTTTCGAACTGGAAGGCGTTGGTGGTGCCCGCCCGTATGCCGTCCATCGTCTCGCGGCCGATCTGCACATCATCGGGATGCGTGATCTGAAAGAAGGTGAGCGCCTCGATCTCTGCCTTGCTGTAGCCGAGCATGGCGGCGAAGGCCGGATTGGTTTCGTGGATACGGCCATCGAGGCCGACGATGGCGATGCCGATCGCCGAATCCTCCATGGCGCGACGAAAGCGCTGCTCGCTCTCGGCGATCTGCCGGCGGTCGTCCAGTATCCGGTAAATGAACAGGGCGGCGAGGATCAGCGCCACGGCGGCGACCGGCACCGATATCAGCAGGCAGAGCTTGAGCACTTCGGCGCTGACGTCGAGCCGCGACAGCAGCATCGCCACGACGACGGCGCAAAAACCGCCGGCCGCGAGCACCAAAGCCACGTGACTGTCAGCCCGCAGGCTTTTTCGTTTCCATCGCGTCACTGTGCATGCCACCCCGTGCGCAACACATTTCTGCGGAAAATCTTGGATGATCGATTTTAAGGAAAGGTTGCGCCAGAGCCATCGGCAACACGGTTAGCCCGCAAACAATTGCCGGCATGATTAAGGATCGGTGATTATTGCCGGCGATCTCAGTCGGCCCGGTTACCAGCGCACGAAGAACCTTCCTCCGAGCGCGCCGAGCCCGGCGAGGACTGCGATCGCGAGCGTATACCAGGTGGCGACGAAAAGCGGCGAATCGTCGAAGCAGTGCGCGGCGTAGAAGGTCGCCGCCAGCCCCCCGGCTAGCAGGCCCGCGACCGCGCCTGCAAGCACCGGCCGTGTCGGCGCGCCATAGCGCAGCATCCACAGGAATACGGCAAGCGGCCCGATGCCGATCAGCGGGATGAACCCCATGCAGATCATCATGTTGGAACCGACCATGCGCGTGCTCCACATCGGCTCCGGCACCATGAACAGTTCGAGAGCCACGGCCACGGCCACAAGCAGCGGCGCCGCAAGCATCCAGGCTGCCGCTCTCGCCGTCGAAGCGCCCGGTGTCGACAGTGCCCGGATCAGTGCGAAGGCTGTGGCGGCCAGCACCAGCGTGAAGACGAATTTCGCCAGGAACCGCACCGTGTGCATTGCGATCATGATGTCGGGGCGCGGACCAATGGTAAGGAAGAAGACCACCGCGGCGATCACCGCAGCGGCAGCCGCCGCCATCCACCAGGCCGAGCGCAGGGGCATCGCCTTGCTGCGCACGTCAGCGTCAAGCGCCTTGATGAGATCTTCGGTTCTCATGTCACTGCCGCCCGAAACGTTTGGCGATCGCGGCAAGCCCGCGATGCAGCGATACCCTGACCGCCGTCTCGCTGACGCCGAGCTTGGCCGCCGTCTCGCCGATCGAGCGGCCATCGACCGATATGGCCGAGACAACCGAACGCTGCGCCGGCGGCAGACCGTCCAGCGCTCTGGTGATGTCACGTTCGCTGACGGTCTCGGCTTCCGGCTCGGCAAAAGTTTCGGCTATCTCGTCGATCTCGATCTCGATACGCCGTCCGCGCCGCCGAAAGGCATCGATCAGCTTGAAGCGAGCAATCGCATAGATCCACGGCAGCACCGGCGCGTCCTGGCGCCAGGTATGCCGTTTCACATGAATGGCCAGCAAGGTTTCCTGCACGACATCCTCGGGATCGACCCCGCCCTGTACGATCTTGCGCCTGACAAAGCCGCGAACAAGCGCGGCGATCCGGTGCAGAAAGTCGGCGTAAGCCCTTTCATCTCCCGCGATCGCGGCCCGCATCAGCCGGGAAAGCTCGGCCTCATCCTTGCCGCTCACAAGAGTTCACTCCCCGATCTTCGCGCCTCGGCGCTGATTTGTTACGTGGCCAACGAAATAATGTCCAAGCCAAAGTGCCGCAAAATCACGAAAGTTTGCGGGGGCGGCGACCGATTGAAGCAGCCCGCCAATGTTGACTATGCTAATCAGGTATTGGTAGGTGCAGGCGTAACCAGACCAGACAGATCGAGGACGACGCCCATGAGATATGCCCTCTCCACTTTGACCGGCGCTGCCGCGCTGGCCGTGAGCTTGATTTGCGGCCCGGCAATGGCCGCGGACGCCGGCATCATCGTCTACAATGCCCAGCATGAGAGCCTCGCCAAGGAGTGGGTCGAAGGTTTCACCAAGGAAACCGGCATCAAGGTCACGCTGCGCAATGGCGGCGACAGCGATTTCTCCAACCAGATCGTCGCCGAGGGCGCTTCTTCGCCGGCCGACGTGTTCCTGACCGAGAACTCCCCGGCCATGACCCTGGTCGAGGCAGCGGGCCTTTTCGCGCCGGTCGACGCCGACACGCTGGCCCAGGTCCCGGCTGAATTCCAGCCGAGCAGCGGCAAATGGGTGGGTGTCGCGGCGCGCAGCACCGTCTTTGCCTACAACAAGACCAAGCTCACCGCCGACCAGCTGCCCAAATCGATGCTCGATCTCGCCGATCCGAGCTGGAAAGGCCGCTGGGCCGCCTCGCCGTCGGGTGCCGATTTCCAGGCCATCGTCAGCGCGCTGCTTGAGCTCAAGGGCGAAGCCGCAACCGCCGACTGGCTGAAGGCGATGAAGGAGAATTTCACCCCCTACAAAGGCAATGGCACTGTGATGAAGGCGGTCAATGCCGGCGAGATCGAAGGCGGTGTCATCTACCACTATTACTATTTCGGCGATCAGGCCAAGACCGGCGAAAACAGCAAGAATGTCGCGCTGCTCTATTTCAAGAACCAGGATCCCGGCGCCTTCGTCTCGATTTCCGGCGGCGGCGTGCTGGCCTCGAGCAAGCATCCGAAGGAAGCCCAGGCGTTCCTGAAATGGGTGACCGGCAAGGGCGGCCAGGACGTGCTGAAGACCGGCACATCCTTCGAATACGCAGTCGGCAAGGACGCTCAGTCCAGCCCGAAGCTGGTGCCGCTGGCCGATCTGCAGGCGCCGAAGGTCGATCCGGCGACACCGAACTCCAAGAAGGTGACGGACCTGATGACGGCAGCCGGCTTGCTTTAGTCCGTGTTCGTCCTAAAAGGGCAACGATTGCGCTCCTGCGGGGCTTTCCGCAGGAGCGCTCTGTTTTCGAGATGGCATCGTCCATGACGACACATTGCATTTCTAGCCGCGCCTCCGGCGCTACGGACGCCCTCGCCCCGGCGGCAGTGGCGCGGCCGAGCTGATGCAATCTGCGGTCGATCTCGCAGACCCGAGCACGGCAGCCAGGCGGTCCCGCCGGCAGCCCATGTCCTGGATCGTGCTCGCCGCCATTGTTGTCTCGCTGTTGTCGCTGCTGCCGCTTGCCTTCATCATCTGGATCGCCGTGCAGACCGGCTGGGACACCGTCTCGGCCCTGATCTTCCGGCCCCGCGTCGGCGAGCTCCTGGTCAACACCGTGCTGCTGGTGGCGCTCACCGTGCCGATCGCGCTTGTGTTGTCGATAGCGCTGGCCTGGCTGACCGAGCGCAGCGACCTGCCCGGCGCTCGGCTGTGGGCCTGGCTTGCGGTGGCGCCGCTCGCCATCCCCGCTTTCGTGCACTCCTATGCCTGGATTACCTTGGTGCCGGGACTGCACGGCCTGTGGGCCGGCGTGCTGGTGTCGGTCCTTGCTTATTTCCCGTTCCTCTATCTGCCGATCGCGGCGTCGCTGCGCCGGCTCGATCCCGCTTTGGAAGACGCAGCCGCAGCGCTCGGCCTCGGACCGTGGCGCGTATTCGCACGCGTGGTGCTGCCGCAACTCAGGCTCGCCATTTGTGGTGGCGCGCTGCTGGTCGGGCTGCATCTGCTTGCCGAATATGGCCTCTACGTCTTCATCCGCTTCGACACGTTCACCACCGCGATCGTCGACCAGTTCCAGTCGACCTTCAACGGCCCTGCCGCCAACATGCTGGCCGGCGTGCTGGTGACATGCTGCTTCGTGCTGCTCGCGCTGGAGGTGCTGGTGCGCGGCGAAGAGCGCTACGCTCGCGTCGGCTCGGGCGCCGCGCGCCACCGGCAGCGCAGCAGGCTCGGACGCGCCACGCTGCCCTGCCTGGCTCTGCCTGCCATCACCACACTGCTCGCGATTGGCGTGCCTTTCGTCACCATCGGCCGCTGGCTGGTCGCCGGCGGCGCCGATGTCTGGCGTTTCGACGAGATCGGCCTGGCGCTTGGCCAGACGCTGTTCCTGGCGCTCGCCGGCGCCCTGCTTGCGACCATCGCCGCCATGCCGATGGCATGGATCTCGATCCGCGCACCGGGGCCGCTGCAGCGGCTGCTCGAGGGCTGCAACTACATTGTCGGCTCGCTGCCGGGCGTCGTCATCGCGCTGGCGCTGGTCACCATCACCGTGCGCATCGCCATGCCGCTCTACCAGACGCTGTTCACCATCCTGGTCGCTTATGCGCTGATGTTCCTGCCGCGCGCCCTGATCAGCCTCCGGGCATCAATCGCACAGGCGCCGATCGAGCTTGAACGTGCCGCCGCCAGCCTTGGCCGGCCGCCGCTGAAGGCGCTGTGGTCGACGACGATCCGCCTGTCGGCGCCGGGCGCCGCGGCGGGCATGGCGCTGGTGGCACTCGGCATCATGAATGAGCTGACCGCCACCCAGATGCTGGCGCCCAATGGCACGCGCACGCTGGCCATGGCATTCTGGTCCTACAGCGGCGAGATCGACTATGCCTCGGCCGCCCCTTACGCCTTCATCATGGTGGCGATGTCGCTGCCGCTGACATGGCTGCTCTATGTCCAGTCGAAACGGATGGCCGGACGATGAGCTTTCTCGAAATCAACGGCCTCACCAAGCATTACGGCCCGGTCTCCGCAATTGCCGGCGTCGACCTCAGCGTCGCCAGCGGCAGCCGCACCGCGATCGTCGGCCCCTCCGGCTGCGGCAAGACGACGTTGCTTCGGCTGATCGCCGGCTTCGAGGCGCCGGACCAAGGGCGCGTCGTGCTCGACGGCGAAGTACTAGCCAATGGCGGCCATGCGGTGCCGGCGCACCGCCGCGGCATCGGCCTGGTGGCGCAGGACGGCGCCCTGTTCCCGCATCTCAGCATCGCCGACAATATCGGCTTCGGCATCACCCGCGGCGAGGACCTGCGCGCCGAGCGCATCGCCGAACTGGCCTACACGGTCGGACTAGACAAGGCGATCCTCAAACGCCGACCGCACCAGCTCTCTGGCGGCCAGCAGCAGCGCGTGGCGCTGGCCCGCGCCATGGCGATGAAACCCAGGCTGATGCTGCTCGACGAGCCGTTCTCGGCGCTCGACACGGGTCTGCGCGCCTCGATGCGCAAGGCAGTGGCCGAATTGCTCGAAGCCGCCGGCATTACCACCATCCTGGTCACCCACGACCAGGCCGAGGCGCTGTCCTTCGCCAGCCAGGTCGCGGTGATGCGTGACGGAAAGTTCTCGCAGATCGGCACGCCGCGCGAACTCTACCTGCAGCCGAAGGACCGCATGGTCGCCGAGTTCCTCGGCGACGCCATCATCTTGCCGGCAAAGATTTCAGGCGGCTTCGCCACCTCTTCGCTCGGCCGCATCGCCGTCGACTCGAAGGAGCGGCGCGATGTCGCCCGCATCATGCTGCGGCCGGAGCAGGTGCAGGTGAGCCGCACCGCGCGCGAAGGCATGTCGGGCCCGCCGGGCACGATCTTCGCCGAGGTGACGGAATCCGAGTTCGCCGGCTCGATGTGCACCATCGCGGTTCGGTTGTTGAACAACCCCGATCCGCCAGACGCCGCGGCAATAGGCAACACGCCACTGATGCTGCGCAAGCCGGGCATCGACGCGCCGGCAGTCGGCGAGATCGTGCGGCTGACCGTCTCCGGCAAGGCGCATGTCTTCGCCTGAAGCCATTCAGGAATTGGCTGCGGACGGCTGACCTCAATACGAAAATGTAAGGTTTCCGCCATATTTCCGGGAGGTTTCTACCCAAATTAAGCCACGGTCCCCAACCAATTCAATATTGCGAGGAATTGGCACTTCGTAATAAAGGGATATCGACGTGGAAGAAATTAGACAAGGTTATTTATTTTATCAAATAGCATTGCACTGGATCATTGCTGCGCTCGTGTTATTCCAGCTTTTCTTTGGCGAGAACATGACAACGGTGGTGGATGCCGCCGAGGACGGAGCCTCAGTATCAGCAACGGACCAAATGCTAGGCTCAGCCCATTATTGGGTAGGGATAGCGATCCTCGCTCTGGTTGTGCTCAGGCTCGTCATGCGGTTGGTTTCGGGTGCACCCAAACCGGCCGAGAGCGGCCCTGGCTGGATGAAGATCGCGGCTCGCGGCTCACACGGGCTTTTTTATCTGCTATTGCTGGCGACGCCTATCCTTGGCCTTCTGGCTTTCTATGTCGGTGATCCGTGGGGCGATATTCACTCTATGAACAAACCAGCTTTTGTCGTGCTGATTTCCACCCACGCCTTAGCCGCACTGTTTCATCAGTTCTGGCTTCGCGATGGCACATTGAAGCGGATGCTATCGCCCAGTCGATAGGCCGGACCTGCCGAATAGTTAGTTCCCAAGGCTAGCGAACCCTCTGGCCCGTTGCCGGTGACCAGAGCGGCCATGTCTCAAGGAAATCGTTGTTGTGCACGACCAGTCGCCGGGCGGCGGCGTCGATGAGAACGATGCCGTAGGTCGGCGGCGCCTCCTCGACCACTTCATCGCCGACCAGATCGAGCATGAAGCGGGCATGCAGGCCGCGCTGCGCGGTGAACGGGATGCCGGCGACCGTGCCGGCAATGTCGCGGTGGACATGGCCGAAGAAGATATGGCCGACATTGCCGTGGCGCGTCAAAAGGTCGAGGAAGCGCTGCGGCTGTTCCAGCCCGAGCGGATCGAGCAGCGGCAGGCCGAGCTCGACCGGCGGATGATGCAGGAAGATGTAGGCCTGCTTTTCCGCCGCCTCGCCAAGCCGGGCGTCGAGCCAGGCCAACCGCTTGTCGCAGAGCTCACCGGTGACGCGGCCTTCGACCAGGCTGTCCAGGAATACGAGCGATGCTTGCGGTGTATCGAAGACAGACTGCACGAAGCCGTAGTCGTCGGTCGGATTTTCGGGGAATGCCGCCACGAGATTGGCCCGCCGGTCATGATTTCCCGGCAGCAGCCGGTACGGCAGGGAAAGCCGTTTCAGGCTCGATTTGAGATCGGCATAGCTTTCGGGCGCACCCGTCTCGGTCAGGTCACCGCTGAAAACACAAAGAGCCGCATCGCCATGGCGGGCATTGATGTGCTCGATGCAGCGGTCGAGCCGCTCATGCAAATCCGCGCCAAAACGGATTTCCCCGCGGCGGCAGAGATGGACGTCCGTGACCTGGATGATTTTCATGATGTGACCTGTAAGCTGCAAGTGTCAGAGCGCCGGTTCCGGCACCCGGGCCTTGAACACGTCGAGCCGGCTGCCGGTCTCGGAAGAGAAGAAATGCAGGTCGGCCTCGGAGAACTGCAGGCCGACGGCGCTGCCCGGAACCGGATGGACGACCTCCGATGTCACCACCGAGAACGGCGCGCCGTCGAGATCGACATAGACGACGCGTCCAGCGCCCAGTTCCTCGACCAGGTCGACGGTCGCTGCCAGAGCGCCCGGCGTGCCGGGCGCGACCAGGCGCACCGCCTCCGGTCGGATGCCGACCGCGACCTTGCTACCAACCGGCAGGCCCGTGCGCGAAACGCTAAGCTTGCGGCTGTCGCCGAGCAGCGACAGGCCGTCAAGCGTGACTGTCCCTTCGAGCATGTTCATTGCCGGCGCACCGACGAAGGTGGCGACGAAGCGGCTCGCCGGACGGCTGTAGACTTCGGCCGGCGTGCCGACCTGCTCGACACGGCCGCCATTCATCACCACCAGCTTGTCGGCCAAAGTCATCGCCTCGACCTGGTCGTGGGTGACGAACACCGAGGTGGCGGCGAGCCGGCGGTGCAGCTTGCGGATTTCCGAGCGCATCTGCACGCGCAGCTTGGCGTCGAGGTTGGACAGCGGTTCGTCGAACAGAAACACCTTCGGTTCGCGGATCATGGCGCGGCCCATGGCGACGCGCTGGCGTTGGCCGCCGGACAGCGCCATCGGCTTGCGGTCAAGCAGATGTTCGAGCTCCAGCGTGCGCGCAACCGCCTGGATGCGCTGGGTGCGCTCGGCGGCGGGAACGCCCGATACTTTCAGCGAATAGCCGATGTTCTGCGAAACACTCATATGCGGATAGAGCGCATAGTTCTGGAACACCATGGCGCAGCCGCGCTCGCGCGGCTCCAGCTTGTTGACCACCGTGCCGTCAATAGCGATCGTGCCACCCGAAATGTCCTCCAGCCCGGCAATCATGCGCAGCAGCGTGGACTTGCCGCAACCCGACGGCCCTAGGATGACGACGAATTCGCCCGTGGCGATGTCGAGATCGACGCCATGCACGACCTGCATTTTGGCGTAGCTCTTCGTGAGGTCGCGGATGGTGATGGAGGCCATTGGTTGCTCCTTATTTTTCGGTGGCGATCAGGCCGCGTACGAACCAGCGCTGCATGGCGACAACGACGACCAGCGGCGGCAGCATGACGATGAGCGTTCCGGCCATGGCGATATTCCATTCCGGAATGCCGCCGACGTTGGGAATGAGTTGCTTGAGTTCGGTCACCGCCGTCGCATGAGACTGGTCGGTGGTGATGAGCAGCGGCCACAGATACTGGTTCCATGCCCACAGGAACATGATGGTGCCGAGCGCGGCCATGTTGTTGCGCGACAGCGGCAACAGGATATCGATGAAGAAACGCAGCGGCCCGGCGCCGTCCATGCGCGCGGCTTCGGTCAGTTCATCCGGAACAGTCAGGAAGAACTGCCGGTAGAGGAAGGTGCCGGTGGCGGTGGCGATCAGCGGCAAGATCAGCCCGGTGTAGGAATTGAGCAGGCCGAGGCTGAGCGAAACCTGGACGCCCGACACCTTCTCGATCAGCCAGGTCAGGCCGGTAATGTCGAGGATGGTCTGGTAGGGCGACAGCACGTTGGCGACGACCGCATAGGTCGGCACGATGCGTACTTCCAGCGGCAGCATCAGCGTCACGAAGATCAGCCAGAAGATGAAGGTGCGGCCGGGATAACGGAAATAGACGATCGAGAAGGCGGTCAGCGCCGAGATGATCACTTTGCCGGCGGCGACGCCGGCCGCCATGACAAAACTGTTGAACAGTTTGGGGCCGAGGTCGGCTGTCGTCCACGCCGCTTTGATGTTGAGCCAGAAGTCGCTGCCGGGCAGCAGCGACATCGGCACGTCGTTGACGTCCTTGAGGTTGTGCGACGCGGCGATGACCACGATCACGAACGGCGCGATGCAAAACACGAAGCCGATGAACAAGATCACATGCGTGAAGAAATTGAGGAATGGGGTGCGCTCTACCATATCCGCCTCACCTGTAGTGCACGCGCCGCTCGATGAAGCGGAACTGGAAAATGGTCAGCACGACGATAAGCAGCATCAGGATGATGCTCTGTGCGGCGGCGCCCGAATAATCGAGCCCTTTGAAGCCGTCGGAATAGATCTTGTAGACCATCAGATTGGTGGCATTGGCCGGGCCGCCCGAGGTCATGATGTCGACGATGCCGAAGGAATCCTGGAAGCTTTCGGTGATGTTGATGACCAAAAGGAAGAAGATGGTCGGCGTGATCAGCGGGAACTGGATGTCCCAGAAGCGCCTGATGACGCCTGAGCCGTCCATCGCCGCCGCCTCTATCAGCGAACGCGGGATGGCCTGGAACGCGGCGAGGAAGAAGATGAAGTTATAGCCGACATACTTCCACGAAAAGGCGACGATGATCGACGCCATCGCGTCGGCGCCGTCGAGGCCGGGGTCCCAGAAGCCGGGCCAGACCTGGTTGACGACAGCCATGAAGCCGGCTTCCGGCGCCAGGATGAAGCGGAACGCCATCGCCAGCGCCGGGGCTGCGATGCCGTAGGGCCAGATCAGCACCACGCGGTAGAGGCGCGAGCCGGCAAGCTGGCGGTCGGTGAGCGCCGCAAGCACAAGCGCGATGAACATCGCCAGCCCGGTGCTGATGCCGGCAAAGATGAGGCTGGCGGTGATCGAGTTCCAGTAGTCGGCGTTGGACAGGATCGAGCGGAAATTGTCGAGCCCGACCCAGATGTTGCCGCCGCCCCAGGGCTGCTGCAGCGTCAATGACCAGTACACGGCCTGGCCAGCCGGCCAGTAGAAGAAGGTGAAGATCAGCAGGAGCTGCGGCACCGCGAAAAGGATGCCGATAGTCCACCTGCTGAAGGTAACGCGTTTTTCCATCGGTCCGCCGACGCCCGCCTGACAGCTGGCTTAGAGCAAGGTGAGGTTAATAACGAAATGGCCGCCCGTCGACCCTAAGCAAGATGCTCGGAAGTGACGGGCGGCCCTCAAGTTCTCGGGCGATCAGGGCAGGGTCTTGCCCGGATAGGTCTGCTGGAAGCGGTCGAGGATGGCATCGCCGTTCTTGACCAGCGTGTCGAGGCCTTCCTGGACGCTGACCTTGTTGGCGAAGATGGCCTGCATCTGGGTGCCGAACTCGGCGCGGATCTGGGTGAAGTTGCCCAGACGGATGCCGCGGGTGATTTCGGTCGGCTCCGACGCGGTCAGGCTGGCGATCGCGACTTCACGACCTTTGTAGGGAGCCTTGTCGTAGAAACCCTGGGACTTCAGGTAGTCGAAACCCGACTTGGTCACCGGGATGTAGCCGGTGTTGGTCGACCAGAACAAAGCGGTCTTGGGGTCGTGGATGAAGTTCAGGAAAGCGGCGGCTCCCTTGTACTCGGCGTCCGACTTGCCGGAGAGCACCCACAGCGAGGCGCCGCCGACGAGCGAGTTCTTGCGCTCGGTGCCGGCATAGACCGGCAGCTCGGCGACATCCCAGTTCATGCCTTCCTTCTGCGTCTTGCCGACGGTGCCGTGGTCGCCGACCGAGGTCATGATGACCTGGCACGTGCCGGAGGCGAAGGCCTGGACCATATCCTGGCCGAGATCCTTGGACTTGATCTTGATCAGGCCGGCGTCATACCACTTCTTCAGATCGGTGACGTACTGCACGAACTTGGTCTTGTTGACTTCAAGACGGGCGTCGAGACCGTCATAGCCGTTGTTCTTGGTGGCGATCGGCTGGTTGTGGATGGCCGAGAACTGCTCCATCAGCTGCCAGCTTTCATTGGCCGAGATGTTGATCGCCATCGGGCATTCATAGCCGGCGTCCTTCAAGGCCTGAAGGTCGGTGGCGACATCTTCCCAGGTCTTGGGCGCTTCGGTCTTGCCGATCTTGGCGAAGGCGTCCTTGTGTTCCAGTACATCAACGGCGTCGACGAATTGAACGGGAAGGAGAGCATCTCGCCCTTCGACGTCGCGTAGTAGCGGGCGATGCCGGGGAAATAATCGGCGTAGTCGATCTTGTAGCCGTTTTCTTCCATCAGCTTGTCGGCGGGCTTGTAGGCGCCCGACAGCATCATGGTGGCGGTGCCGACGTCGTAGACCTGCACGACGGCGGGCTGCTTGCCGGCGCGGAAGGCGGCGATGGTGTTCTGCAGCGTGGCGTCGTAATTGCCCTGGCTGGTACAGACGACTTCATAGTCGGCTTGCGATGCGTTGAAGTTCTTGCACAGCGTATCGACAACGCGGGCGAGGTCGCCCGACAGGCCGAACCAGAAATCGAATTTGACCGGCTCCGCGGCAGCCGGCTGCGCCAGCGCGATGCTGAAGGCCCCGGCGGCAAGGGCCGCAAGGCCCCGCTTGAAGATCGACATGGATTTTATCCCTCTTGAGTGGCTGATGACATAAGGCTTTGCGCAAGTCCCTTGCCGCTCTCATAGAGAAGGTATGTGACAGTTCTGTTGTGCCTTTTCGGGCTTGTAGACAGCCGGTCTCTCCTCCTCGACGGCCACGCCGGCATGAAACCGTCATATCGGCGCTCTAGGTAGCTAGGGCGCCTCGGAATGGCGTAAAGACCCAGCCGCACGAATGATTATCCGGCTAAGATGTCTTTCCAGATGACGGGTCAGATGACGGGCTTGAGTGGAGAGATGAATGCTGGTCCCGCAATCACGCATGCGCCCGCCGCCAACCGCCAGGCGATGCGCGAAGGCTCGCGTGGCTATGGTTGGCAGGCCGTCAACAATCTCGATTTGCCGACACAGCGCCGCGAGGCCGGCGATCCAGCACCGATCGGCCGCATCGACTGGTTCTTCACCCGTGGCCTTGCGGCAAGCGCCCCTACGGTCCTGCCCGCAGTGCTTGCCGATGGTTGCCCGAGCTCCGATCAGGAAGCGCTGCTCGTGACCGTGCGCCTAGTATGAGATAAGATCGCCGCGAGGTACAACCCGGAAAACCCGCTATAGTTGTGGTGCGCATAATTGATTCTTCAACCGTCCCGTACTAATCAAAGTCCATGGCTGATTGCTGCGGGAGGGCAGGTGGCGCGAGATGCTGACGGTCTATAATTGCATCGTGCACCAGCACGATCTGAGACTGGTCGTACTGGCAGCCCTTATTTGCGGTATTTCCTCCTTCTCGGCGGTCAATCTGCTTCGCCATGTCGACCGCTCAAGCCGGCGCAACCGCTATACCTGGCTGATGATATCAGCCACTTCCACCGGCTTCGGTATCTGGGCGACACATTTCATCGCCATGCTTGCCTTTTCTCCGGGAATCCCCAACGCGTACAATGCGGAACTGTCGGCGCTTTCGCTCGCAGCTTCCGTCGCCCTGACGGCCGCCGGCATGTGGATTGCAACCTTGCGCCGGCGCATCGACTACGCCTTGGTCGGCGGCGCCATCCTCGGTGCCGGCATCGCCGCCATGCACTATATCGGCATGGCCGCTTTCGAGGTCGAGGGACGCATCGTCTGGAACACGCTTCTGGTCGCCGTCTCCCTGCTGGCAGGCATCACCCTCGCCGCGATGGCGCTGCTGGTCGTGCTGCGGCGCCCGTCCATGCAGGCGACCATCGCCGCCGCCGTCCTGTTGACGCTGGCGATCTGCACACTGCACTTCATCGCTATGGCCGCAGTGTCGATCTTCCCGGACTCCTCAATCGAAATATCACGGTTCACGGTCGAACCGGTGTCGCAGGCCTTCGCCGCCGCTGCAGTCAGCCTGGCTATCCTGGTGCTTTCAGCCGCAGCATTGTGGATCGACCTGCGCTTCCGTCGTCACAAGCTCGAGGCCGAGCGCATGCACGGCCTCGCCAACGCCGCCGTCGAGGGCCTGATCGTCTGCGACGGCGCCCGCATCGTCAGCGCCAATGACAGCATCGCTGCCCTCACTGGCATGGCGCCGGAAGCGCTGAACGCGATGCTGCTCGGCGACCTCTTCGGCGAACGCACCGCGGCCAGCATGTCCGACAGCAGCGGACAGGCACAGGAGGCGGAACTCAGAGGCCATGACGGCACCGCCATCCCCGTCGAACTGATTGCCAGAAGCATCGACTATTGCGGCAAGCCGCACAACGTCATCGCCGTGCGCGACATCCGCGAACGCAAGAAGGCCGAGCAGGAGATCGTGCGCCTCGCCCACTTCGACCCGCTGACGGGGCTCCCCAACCGCCGCAGTTTCTCGGGCCGGCTCGAGGCCGAAATTGCCGCAATGGGCCACGGCGGCAAGGGCGGGTATCTTGCGCTGCTGCTGCTCGACCTCGACCGCTTCAAGGAAGTGAACGACCTTTTCGGGCACGGCGCCGGCGACGCCATGCTGCAGAAGGTGGCGCTATGCGCCTCCGCCGTGCTCCGCCACGGACAGATGCTGGCGCGTCTCGGCGGCGACGAGTTCGCCATCATCGCCCCGAACCTTTCTGATCCGCAGGCAGCCGGCCGCATCGCCGAGGCGGTGCTGGCGGCCATGCGCGAGGAAAACCGGCTGTCGGTCGGTGGCGGCCTGGTGTCGGCCAGCATCGGCATTGCACTTTATCCGCTCGACGCCGACGAGCCGACAGCCCTGGTCAGCCACGCCGACACCGCGCTTTATCGCGCCAAGGCCGAAGGCAAGGACACCTACCGTTACTTCGAGGCCTCGATGGGCGCCGAGGCGCGCGACAGGCGCGTGATGGAGCACGAACTGCGCCAGGCCATAGCGCGCAATGAGTTTCGCCTCGTCTACCAGCCGCAGAAGGAGATCAGCAGCGGGCGGATGGTCGGGTTCGAAGCGCTGATCCGCTGGCGTCATCCGCAGCGCGGCGACGTGTCGCCGGCAACCTTCATTCCGGTGGCCGAAGACAGCGGCGTCATCATCCAGATCGGCGAATGGGTGCTGGCGACGGCTTGCGCCGATGCAGCGCGCTGGAAGAACCCTCTCACCGTCGCGGTCAATGTCTCGGCTGTGCAACTCCACAACCCGAATTTCAGCCGCAAGGTGCACGAAGTCCTGCTCGGCTCCGGCCTGGCGCCCGGCAGGCTCGAACTCGAGATCACCGAAACGGCACTGGTCAAGGACATGCCGCGCGCGCTCGCCACCTTGCGGCAGGTCAAGGCGCTGGGCGTGCGTGTGGCGATGGACGATTTCGGCACCGGCTACTCCTCGCTGTCCAACCTTCGCGCCTTCCCTTTCGACAAGATCAAGATCGACGGCTCGTTCATCAAATCGGTCGACAGCAACGGCCAGGTGGCGGCCATCGTGCGCGCCGTGCTGGGGCTCGGTCGCGGTCTTGGCCTGCCGGTTCTGGCCGAGGGCGTCGAGACGCTGGGCGAACTGAAATTCCTCGACGCCGAGGCCTGCGAGATCGGCCAGGGCTATTATCTCGGCCGACCGAGCGCGATCGAGCACTTCAGCGAACTGACCGGCGTCACCGCGACGGCAGTGCCGGAAGAAGCCACGATCAAACCGCGCAGCGGCGGCAGCATCCTGATGCTCGAACCCGCGGCGGCTCTTCGCTCAACTTGAAGGTTCGAGCGCGGCCTCGACCAGCCGCTTGGCATCCGGCCCCGACCATTCGGCCGGCCCGTTCATATGCGCGACCAGGCAGCCTTCGCCGTCGATCAGCATGGTGACGGGAAGGCCGAGCGCCAGGCCGCGAGTCTTGACGTCGTTGAACAGCGCCAGCGTTGGATCGCGGTAGTAACCGAGCTTCTCGATACCGATGTCGCCAAGGAACTTCTTCGGCTTCACATCGTCGCCGGCATCGACATTGACCGCGATCACCTCGAAGGCGTCGCTGCCCTTCTCCTTCTGCAGCGCGTCGAGCGCCGGCATTTCAGCGCGGCAAGGCGCGCACCATGTCGCCCACAGATTGAGCAGCACCGTTTTGCCGGCGTGGTCGGCGATCGTCATCGGCTTGCCGTCGGGGCCGTTGAAGGCAAGGGCTTTCAGCGATTGCGGCGGATCGGCAGGCAACAATGCGGCAACCTGGCCCGTGGCCGCGGCGGCGACCTTCTTGGCACGGTCGCTCTTGGCGGCGCAGGCGACGTCGTCCTTGCTGCCGCCGGCGGCAGCTTGCGCTGGCGCGCTGCCGGAGGCTGCGTTGTTGCCAGAACGGCTCTCGCTGACATATACCGCGACCGCGCCCGCCAGCACGCCTGCCACCAATGCGGCAAGGATCAGGCGCGGGGCCGGGAAGTATCTATTGCCGTCTGCCATTTTTTTAAAACTGCTCCGGAGCACGGGTTATAGCGATGAGCGACAAGAAGGCCAGCAACCAGATGTGGGGCGGACGTTTTGCCTCGGGTCCGGCCGCGATCATGGAAGCGATCAACGCGTCGATCTCGTTCGACCGCAAACTTTATGCGCAGGACATAAGAGGTTCGATCGCCCATAGCGAGATGTTGGCTGAAACGGGCATTATTTCGGCAGCCGATCAAGAAAAAATCGCTCACGGCCTGAACACGATCCTGAAAGAGATCGAGACCGGCACGTTCGAATTCTCGACCCGGCTGGAAGACATCCACATGAATGTCGAGGCCAGGCTCGCCGATCTGATCGGCTCGGCAGCCGGCCGCCTGCACACCGCCCGCTCACGCAACGACCAGGTTGCAGTCGACCTCAGGCTCTGGGTCAAGGACGAGTGCTTCCGCGTCGCCGAGGCGCTGAAGGGTCTGATATCGGCCTTCCTCGAGCGGGCCGAGGAGCACGCGGCAACCGTCATGCCGGGCTTCACCCATATGCAGGCAGCGCAGCCGGTGACCTTCGGCCACCACTGCATGGCCTATGTCGAGATGTTCTCGCGCGACCTGTCGCGCGTCCGCGACGCCATCGAGCGAATGGATGAAAGCCCGTTGGGCGCGGCTGCCCTTGCCGGCACCAGCTTCCCGATCGACCGGCACCAGACCGCAAACGCGCTCGGCTTCCGCGAACCGATGCGCAACTCGCTGGACAGCGTTTCCGACCGCGATTTTGCGCTTGAGTTTTTGAGCCTGGCAGCGATCTGCGCCACGCATCTGTCTAGGCTCGCCGAAGAGATCATCATCTGGTCGACGCCGCAATTCGGCTTCGTCAGACTGTCGGATTCCTTCTCCACCGGGTCCTCGATCATGCCGCAGAAGAAGAACCCGGACGCCGCCGAACTGGTACGCGGCAAGACCGGCCGCGTCACCGGCCATCTGGTCGGCCTGCTGACGGTGATGAAGGGCATGCCACTGACCTATGGCAAGGACATGCAGGAGGACAAGGAATCGGTCTTCGACGCCGCCGAAACGCTCGACCTGATGCTGGCGGCGATCACCGGCATGGTGCGCGACATGACGGTGAACGCCGCCGCCATGAAAAAGGCCGCCGGCTCCGGCCATGCGACCGCGACCGACCTCGCCGACTGGCTGGTGCGCACGCTGGGCCTGCCCTTCCGCGAGGCGCACCATGTCACCGGCCGCGCGGTGGCATTGGCCGAAGAGAAGAAGGTGAGCCTTGAGAAGCTGTCGCTGGAGGATCTGCAGTCGATCAACCCGGGCATCACCGAGGACATCTTCTCGGTGCTTGCCGTGCAGAACTCGGTGAAGAGCCGCACCAGCTTCGGCGGAACCGCACCCTCGGAAGTGCGTAAGCAGATCCGCGCCTGGAAAAAGCGCATCGCCAAGGCATGATGCCGGGGTGCAATGCGCCGAAAACTCGGCTAAAAGCGGCAGCACATAAAAGTTTCGGACGGATGGATCGATGACCGCACGCAGGATTTTGGTGACGCTGACCCTGCTGGCAGCGATGGCTGCCGTGACCGCCTGCGGCCGCAAGGCCGGCCTCGACACGCCCTATGAAGCAGCCGTCCAGGCCCGCAAGGACGCCGAGCGAGCCAAGCAGCCGGTGCCGCCGGAGCCGGAAAAACCGGTTGTGGACAAGAAGTTCATCCTCGACCCGCTGCTCTAGGATCGATGAGACCGGGGCTGGTCTTCTCAGCCCGATCTCGCCGTACCCCAACTTTTCGGAACCGCTCCCGTGAACCATTTCGACTACCGCGACGGCGTGCTCCATGCCGAGGACGTGGCGATACCAGACATCGCCGCAGGCGTCGGCACGCCGTTCTATTGTTATTCGACGGCCACCTTGACCAGACACTACCGGGTGTTCGCCGGAGCCTTTGCCGGGCTCGACACGCTGGTTTGCTACGCCTTGAAGGCGAATTCCAACCAAGCGGTGCTGCGCACGCTGGCAAGGCTCGGCGCCGGCGCCGACACCGTCTCGGAAGGCGAAATGCGCCGTGCGCTCGCCGCCGGCATCCCGGCCAACAAGATCGTGTTTTCCGGCGTCGGCAAGACCGCGCGCGAAATGGATTTCGCGCTCGAGGCCGGCATTCTCTGCTTCAACGTCGAATCCGAACCGGAGCTGGAGTTGCTGTCGGCCCGCGCCACGGCACTCGGCAAGGTGGCGCCGGTCTCGCTGCGCATCAACCCGGATGTCGACGCCAGGACGCACAGGAAGATCTCCACCGGCAAGGCCGAGAACAAGTTCGGCATTCCTTGGCAAAGGGCGCGGCAGGTCTATGCCCGCGCCGCTGGACTGCCGGGCATCAAGCCGATCGGCATCGATACCCATATCGGCAGCCAGATCACCGAGTTGCAGCCCTTTGACGACGCCTTCGCGCTTCTGGCGGAACTGGTCGGCGCGCTGCGCGCCGATGGCCACGCCGTCGAGCATGTCGATCTCGGCGGCGGCCTCGGCATTCCTTACCGCACCGACAACAGCCCGCCGCCTCTGCCCGATGCCTATGCCGAGATCGTCAGGAAGCATCTGACAGAGCTTGGGGTGAAGGTGATGTTCGAGCCGGGCCGGCTGATCGTCGGCAATGCCGGCATCCTGGTCTCCGAAGTGATCTTCGTGAAGGAAGGCGACGCCAAGAACTTCCTCGTCGTCGACGCCGCCATGAACGATCTGATCCGGCCGACGCTCTACGATGCCTTCCACGACATCAAGCCTGTGGTGCAGCCGCCGGCTGACACCCCGCGCATGGCGGTCGATGTCGTCGGCCCGGTCTGCGAGACCGGCGACTATCTCGGCCTCGACCGTGACCTGCCCCGGCTGAAGTCTGGTGACCTGATTGCCGTCTCGACGGCCGGCGCTTATGGCGCGGTGCAATCCGGCACCTACAACACAAGGCTTCTGGTGCCAGAGGTGCTGGTCGATGGCGACCGTTTCCATATCGTGCGCCAGCGCCAGACCTACGACGAGCTCATCGGCTTGGATTCGGTGCCCGACTGGCTGACATAGGCGGCACCTCGCCGGACCTGCACGCGACTTGGAGAACGCAATGTCACAGAGCATCACACCCGAACGCATTGCCGCGATGGAGCCACGCATCCGCCCCTATGTCAGACACACACCGGTGTTGCGCGTCGACATGGCCGATTTCGACCGGCCGCCGCTGGCGGTCGACCTCAAGCTCGAATGCCTGCAGCATTCCGGCTCGTTCAAGGCGCGCGGCGCCTTCACCAATCTGCTGGAACGGCCGGTGCCCGAGGCCGGCGTCGTCGCGGCGTCGGGCGGCAATCATGGCGCCGCTGTCGCCTATGCCGCCATGCGGCTCGGCCACAAGGCGACGATCTTCGTCCCTGAAGTCAGCCCGCCGGCCAAGCTTCAACGCATCCGCGGCTACGGCGCCGAACTGATCGTCGGCGGCGCCCGCTATGCCGAAGCGCTGGCCGCCAGCGAGGCCTTTGCCGAGAAGACCGGCGCGATGCAGATCCATGCCTTCAACCAGGAAGAAACGCTGGTCGGCCAGGGCACGCTCGGCCTCGAGATCGAGCGGGACTTGCCCGAAATCGACACGCTTCTGGTCGCTGTCGGCGGCGGCGGCCTGATCGGCGGCATCGCCGCCTGGTTTGCCGGCCGCATCCGGGTCGTCGCCATCGAGCCCGAGGGTGCGCCAACGCTGCATCGCGCCTTCGAGGCCGGCCACCCCGTCGATGCGCCTGCCGAAGGCGTCGCCGCCGATTCGCTCGCGCCCAAGCGCGTCGGCGAAATGATGTTCCCAATCGCCGAGGCCTTCGTCGAACGCTCGATCCTGGTCACCGATGACGCCATCATCGCCGCGCAGAAGGCGCTGTGGGAGCGTGTGCGGATCATCGCTGAGCCGGGCGGCGCTGCGGCCTTCGCGGCTCTCTTGTCCGGCCGCTACACCCCGGCGCCGGGCGAACGGGTTGCCGTGCTGGTCTGCGGTTCCAACACCGATCCGGCGAAATTCTAAAACCGTCGCCTTGACGCAGTTGCGAACGGAAACCCGCCAAAGCTCTTCAAGTTTTGCGGAACCGCCTCGCCTTTGCCGTGTTTGCTGGTAAACTTCCGCTTGTTGAGTCCGGGCTATTCCGCCCGGGCAGGAAGGGCCGATGACGGAACGCCCCATTTCCAGCGGCGATCGCAGCCTGGCCGGGCGGCTTGCCTTGAGCCGGCTGGCAACACGGGTCTCGATAACGGTCGAGCGCGGGTGGCCGCTGCTTCTGCCGCTGCTCATCGTCGTCAGTCTGTTTCTCAGCCTCTCCTGGCTCGGCCTCTTTCCCCGCTTGCCTGATATTGCGCGCATTGTCATGGTCGCCGCGTTCGGCATTGCCACGCTCGCGGCGCTCTATCCGCTGCGTTTCTTCAAGCTTCCATCCGCCACCGAGGTCGACCGCCGCATCGAGGCGGCCAACCAGTTGCAGCACAGCCCGGTGTTGGTGCAGACCGACCGTCCGAGCGGCAAGGAGAGCATCTTTTCCCAGGCGCTGTGGCGCGAACACCAAAAGCGCATGGCCGAGAAGCTTGGCAGCCTCGGCGCCGATCTGCCTCGCACCCGCGTGCCGGAGCGCGACCCTTGGGGGCTGCGCGCCGTGGCGGCGCTGCTGTTGGTTACCGCTTTTGCCTTTTCCTTTGGGCCGTCCGGCGGCAGGGTATCCGATGGTTTCCGCGCCCATGCGGCGCGCGACGTCGTGCCGCCGCGCATCGATGCCTGGGTGACGCCGCCGGCCTATACCGGCAAGCCGCCCATTTTCCTGACCACGCCAGTTCTCGATGGCAACACCAAGCAGGCAACCGCCACCTTTACCGTGCCGCAAGGCAGCGACGTCTCGCTGCGCGTCACCGGCGGCTCCGGCGAGGAAACGCTCAACTTCGCCGACAAGAACGGCAACGCTCGCGCCATTGACCCGACCGGGCCGCAGGCCGCCGCCGTCAAGGCAGCAGCAGTGAACCCGGCAACACCCAAGCTGCGCCAGTTCACCGGCAAGCTGACCACCGACGGCACGCTGACGCTTAAATCGGGCGAAGCCGATCTCGGTCAGTGGGCCTTCGCCGTGATCCCCGACAAGCCGCCGACCATTAGCTTCGTCGGCGAGCCCAAACGCGCCGTCAACGGCGCCTTCGAGCTCAACTACCAGATCGACGACGACTATGGCGCGGCCACCGCCAAGGCGGTTTTCGCGCTGGCCGATCCGGCCGCGCCCGATGCGCATCCGCTCTACGGCCCGCCTGAAATGCCACTGACGCTGCCGCGTCGCGGCGGTAAGGCGAACGCTGCCAAGACCACCAAGGATCTCACCGAACACGTCTGGGCTGGGGCCAGAATCAAGCTGTCACTTGTCGCCACCGACGATGCCGGACACACCGCGACCAGCGAAACCAAGACTATTGTGATGCCCGAGCGGCCCTTCGCCAACCCGCTGGCGCGGGCCGTGATCGAGCAGCGCCGTCTGCTGGCGCTCGATGCCAATGCCAAGCCGCGCGTGCGCGAGTTGATGGACGCGATCACGCTTCGGCCCGAAGATACTTTCGCCAACATGTCGCATTACCTCGCCATCATGAGCGCCCGCAGCCGGCTGAAGATGTCCGACAGCGACGACCAGCTGCGCAACGAGGTTGCCTATCTCTGGGAAATCGCGCTCGGCATTGAGGAAGGCAATCTCTCGGCCGCCGAGAAGCGCCTGCGCCAGGCGCAGCAGGCGCTGCAGGACGCCATCAAGCGCGGCGCCAGCGACGAAGAGATCGAAAAGGCGATGAAGGAGCTGCGCGAGGCGACGAACGAATTCCTGCAGGAATTCGCCGAACGCGCCAAGCAGAACCCGAACGCGCCGCAGATGCAGCAGAACGGCCGCGAGCTGCGCCAGAGCGACATCGACCGCATGATGGACCAGATCGAGAACCTGGCGAAATCGGGCGACCGCGACAAGGCGCAGGAGCTGCTGTCGCAGCTGGAAAACATGATGAACAACCTGCAGGCTGGCCGTCAGCAGCAAGGCGGCGAGCAGGACAGCGAGATGCGCCAGCAGATGGACAAGCTGGGTGAGATCATGCGCCGCCAGCAGGAGATGATGAACGACACCTACCGCATGGACCAGATGCAGCGCGGTCAGGGCCAGCGAGATCAGGACCAGCAGCAGGATGGCGACCAGCAGCTCGGCGGACAGGATGAGGACAAACCCGGCCTCGGTGACGATCGCGATCCGCTTGCCCGCAAAAAGCCAATGACGGCGCAGGAATTCGCCGATGCGATGAAGCAGCTGCAAGAAGGCCAGGGCCAGTTGCAGAGCGAACTCGACAAGCTGAAGAAGGGCCTGGAAGGCATGGGCATGCAGCCCAACGAGGGATTTGGCGATGCCGGCAAATCCATGGGCAATGCCGAAAAGTCGCTTGGGGAAGGCGAAGGCGACCAGGCAGTCGGCCACCAGGGTCGCGCGCTGGAGGCGCTGCGCAAGGGCGCCAAGGAGATGATGAAGCAGCTGCAGGCGATGCAGGGCGACCAGGGCGGTAGCCAGGAAGGCGGCCGCCAACAGGACGCCGACCGCGATCCGTTGGGTCGGCCACGCGCCAGCCGCGGACCCGATTTCGGCGATTCGGTGAAGGTGCCCGACGAGATCGACGTGCAGCGCGCCCGGCAGATCCTCGAAGCAATCCGCAAGCGGCTCGGCAACGCGCTCAGCCCCGACATCGAGCGCAGCTACCTTGAGCGGCTGCTGGAGCTCAAGTAGCCTCCAGGGCAATATCCTTCGAACTGAATGGTATCAGCGCCATGCCGAAACTCGGGGCCGTCACGCCCATCCTGCGCATCTTCGACATCGCCAAGGCGCGCGAATTCTATCTCGACTTCCTCGGCTTCGAGGTCGAGTTCGAGCATCGCTTCGACGACAATGCACCGCTTTACATGGCGGTTGTTCGCGACGGCTGCGTCCTGCATCTGAGCGAACATCATGGCGACGGCGCTCCAGGCATCGCCATGCGCATCAACGTCGAGGACATTGCGGCGCTGCATCGCGAACTGATCGGCAAGAAATACCGCTATGCCCGACCAGGGTTGGAAACCACGCCGTGGGAGACCCGCGAGGTATCGGTTGGTGATCCCTTCGGCAATCGCCTGCATTTCTACGAGGATGCGGCAAGCTAGGCAGTTCCAGGAAAGAGCCGTTCCAAATCGGACCTGTTGACGAAAGCGTCGCGGATCGCTTCCTGCATGCCGTCGATCGCCTCGCCTGACGCGCTCGGGTTGCGGTGCATCACCACATTCGAGGAATCGATGTGGCCGAACCCATCGGCGGCGGTAAGCTCGCGACAGCCATCGGGAATGTTGCTGCGCGAGATCGGCGCGATCGCCAGGCCAGAGGTGACGGCGAGCTTCAGACCGCCGGTGGTGTCGCTGGTATAGGCGACACGGTAGGCCAGCCCACGCTGCTCCAACGATTTGATGGCGAAGTCCTTGCACCAGCCGGCCCGGTTGTAGAGCGCGATCGGCACCGGCCGTTCCTCATGCATGTGATGCAGGCTCGATGTCACCCACACCGTCGGATCGTGCATCAGCACCTCACCACCGCCAGGATCCTGCCATTCGAACACCACGGCGAGGTCGAGCTCGCCGGCAGCCAGCGCCGCCAGCTGTGTGCCCGAATGCGCGTAGCGCACCGTGACCTCGACCTTGGTGTGGCGCTTGGAGAAGGCGCCGAGCGCGCGCGACAGGATGGCGTGGCCATATTCCTCGGGAATGCCAATGCGCACCGGCCCGCCGAGCGGTGCCGCCGCCATCGAGGCCGCCGTCTCGTCGAGCAGCGAGACGATGCGGCGGGCATTGACGATCAGCTCGCCGCCACGGCGCGTCAGCGCAACACCGCGCGAGCCGCGTTCGAACAGGCTGTCGCCGACCAGCTCTTCGAGCTTCTTCATCTGCATCGACACAGCCGACTGGGTACGGCCGGCCTGCTCCGCCGCCCGGGTGAAATTGCCCGCTTCGGCAATGGCGACGAAGGTACGCAGGAGATCGCTGTCGAGGGTTGGCCGCATCGAATCCGTCATAAGAAAATTTGATCGCTGGTATCATTCCAATTCGTTTGCAACATGTCAAACGCCGGATGATAGTCAGCCTACCCATTGGATATGCGGCCGCGAAATCGGTTGCGGACCAATCAAGAGTCCTCACTCATACCCGCTGCCCGAAACGGTGGCGGGTTCTTTTTACCCCGCAGCCGGGCGGCTGCGGGCAGGCAACGCAAGGGGCCAGCAAGACGACATGCGCAACCGGATCGTTCTCGGCATCATCAGCCTGTGCCTTGGCGTGCTGGTGTTCTCGCTCCAGGACCCGCTGGTCAAGGCGGTGTCGGGCGGCTATCCCGTCACCGAGGTGATGTGGATCCGCTCGATCGTGGCCTTGCCGATCCTGATCGTTCTCGTCCACGCCGATGTCGGCCTGCGGGCCATCGCCTCGAAGCGGCTTGGTCTGTTGACGATCCGCGCCTTCATCCAGTTCAGCTCCTACACCGTCTACTATCTGGCGATCGCCGCTCTGCCGCTGGCCGACGCGGTGGCGCTCTATTTCATGGCGCCGCTGTTCATCATGGCAATGGCCGGACCCTATCTTGGCGAACGTGTCTCCTGGCAGACGCTGACGACCGTGCTGATCGGCATGCTGGGCGTGGTCGTGATGCTGCGCCCGGGCGCCGGCCTGTTCGACTGGGCGGCCTTCTTGTCGCTGGGTTCGGCGCTGCTCTACGGTTTTTCGCAGCTGATGGCACGCAAGATCGGCGACACCGAATCCTCCACCGTCATGGCATTCTACCAGAACGGCGCCTACCTCGTGGGTGCTGCCGCGGTTGCCGGCTCATTCTGGCTTGCCGGCGTTACCCACGCGGTCCATCCCAGCCTCGAATTCCTGGTGCGGCCATGGGTCTGGCCGACGACACCGGATTTCCTCAAGATGGCCACTTGCGGCTTCGTCGCTTCGGCCGGCATGATCCTTTTGTCGCAGGCCTACCGGCTGGCACCGGCCAACCGCGTCGCCACCTTCGAATATACAGGCATCATCTGGTCGCCGCTGTGGGGCTTCCTGTTCTTCGACGAGGTGCCGCGCTCGACCACCGCCATCGGTGCGGTGCTGATCATTGGTGCCGGGCTGCTCGCGCTCAACACCGAGCGGCGCAGGAGCACTGGCCCGGTCCTTGCTGCAAGCCAGGATGCCGCGTGAGGCGTATCAGGCGAAGCAGGCCAGCGCCTGATCGACCCGCGCGCGGATTTCGGCCAGCGTGAACGGCTTTTGCACGACATCGATAATGATGCCGTTCAGCTCTTCGGCGCGCTCGCGCTGATCGGCATAGCCGGTCATCAGCAGGATCTTCATCGCCGGAAAGAGCCTGACCGCGGCGATCGCCATCTCTATGCCGTCCATCTCCGGCATGCGGATGTCGGAGACGACGAGGTCGTAACCGCCGCCCGCCGCGCTGATCATCGCCAGCCCCTGTGCGCCGTCTGCGGCAATGTCGATAGTGTGCCCGGCGCGTTCGAGCGCGCGGGCGGCGAGGGTGCGGACGGACTCATCGTCCTCGACGATCAGAAGCTTTGCCATGGGCCGGAATTTGGCGGGCAAAAGTTGACTTTTTCTGAAAATTTGAAACGTCGGAGGTCTTTTCTCAGGCGTCGCCTTTCACGACGCCGACAAACGGCAATTCGCGAAAAGCGTGAGCGACGTCCATTCCGTAACCGACGACGAAATAATCGGGACAATCGAAGCCGACATAATCGGCGTTGAGCTCGGTCTGGCGGCGCATGCGCTTGTCGAGCAGCACCGCGATAGCGCAGCTTTTGGCGCCACGCGACAGCATCAGATTGCGGGTGAAGGACAGCGTCTTGCCTGATTCGAGGATATCGTCGATCAACAGCACGTCGCGGCCGGCGACCTCATTGTCGATGTCGCGCAGCACCCTCACCTCGCCGCTGGTGGTGCCGGCGCCATAGCTGGAAATGAAGATGAATTCGACCTCTGGCGACAGCCCGACATCGTGCATGGCCCGAATGAGATCTGCAGCAAAGATGAAGGAGCCCTTCAGCACGGAAATCACCAGCAGGTCGTGATAGTCGTGCTCGGCGATCTCCTTGGCGAGTTCAAGATTGCGCCGCGCGATCGCGGACGCCGAAAACAGGACTTCGATGTCCTTGCCGCGCACAACTGGCATCAATAACCTTTCCGAGAGATCGTCGCCTAGCCGGCGAAAGTGACCGAGACGGCCTTTACACCGTTTCTAGGCACGTCGAGACGGCTGGAAAAGCCGAATCTTTCGCCGGGTGCCAGCGAACGGTTGGATGTCCCCAACGTATAGCGCGTGATGCGGCTGTCATTGCCGGTGACGCGTATCTCCAGTGGCGGCAATGATCCCGCCTTCACACCGTCATTTACGGCCTCGCCATCCACGAACAGAACCGGGGTGGCGCCGGATGAATCGACGCGCGAGGTGACGCCGGCAATGGTAAGCGCGGCGCCGGCCGGCTGCTCAGCCGCAAGGAATGGCGTCTGGCGCACCAGAGCGTGGCCGCCCGAGACCCAGAAGGCGGCGAGTGCCGCCCCAACGCCGGCGATCCAGAAGATCGGCCCGCCACGGGAGGCCGGCGGCCGCACCGTTGCGGCTTCCGGCTTGCGCAGCATGTCCATGCCTTCGATCGACGGCGTGGCCATGCCCCGCGCCGGCGACGACGCGGCCTCCACGCTTGGAACCAGGCGGGGCAGCACCTCATAATCGGCATCGACGATGTCGGTCGCCACAGGACGCAATTCCGGCGCGCCATTTGTCCACAGCCCGGTCATGATTTCGCCGGAAACCGGGCGCGCGGTTCTTTGGTCAGCCATCACGGCCCCGCTGTTCGCTCTTCGTTTCTTTTGCGTAAATGGAAATGGTTAACGCTTCCCCACCGGAACTCTTGTGACGCATTCAAAAACAGCGAAAATTAACCGACGGTTAACCATGGCGGCCGATGGTCGTTGGACAGAAAGGGCTGGCACGCCGCCGCCATACATTTCAGGTCGTCGCACGTGATCCGCTTCGAAAATGTCGGCCTCCGCTATGGCATGGGTCCGGAAATCCTCCGCGACATCTCCTTGCACATTCCGGAGAGCTCCTTCCAGTTCCTGAGCGGGCCCTCCGGCGCCGGCAAGACGACGCTTCTGCGCCTTCTGTTCATGTCGCTGAAGCCGACACGCGGGCTGATCACCATCTTCGGCAAGGACCGCTCGCGCATCTCGCGCGCCGAACTGCCGCATCTGAGGCGCCGCATCGGCGTCGTGTTCCAGGACTTCCGACTGCTCGACCACATGACCACCTATGAGAATGTCGCCCTGCCGCTGCGTGTGCGCGGCCGCGAGGAAGCGAGCTATCGCACCGACGTCACCGAACTTTTGAAATGGGTTGGGCTTGGCGAGCGCATGCACGTTCTGCCGCCGGTCCTGTCGGGCGGCGAAAAGCAGCGCGCCGCCATCGCCCGTGCGCTGATCGAACAGCCCGAGATCCTGCTCGCCGACGAGCCGACCGGCAATGTCGACCCGCCGCTGGCGCGCCGGCTACTCAGATTGTTCATCGAGCTCAACCGCCTCGGCACCGCGGTGGTGATCGCCACCCACGATCTCGGCCTGATGGAGCAGGTCGACGCGCGCCGCATGATCCTGGCCGGCGGAAGGCTTGACGTCTATGACTGACTTGTCCGCCGAACAGCTGCATGAAGAGGCCGCCCAGCCGGCGACGACGACGCAGCGCGTCCAGCGCCGCATGGCGCCGATCGTGCCGGCGCAGAACATTGCCGGCCGCGCCTTGGTGCTGGTCATCGCCATCATGACCTTCCTGTCTTGCCTGACCTTCGGCGCCGTGACGCTGGTGCGCGACACCGCCTCGGTGTGGGAGAACCAGATCTCGCGCGAGGCAACCATCCAGATCAAGCCTGTCGACGGCCTCGACATGGAGGCCGCCCTTGCCCAGGCGTCGCAGATCGCCGGCGAATTCCCCGGCGTGAAGGCGACCCGGATCATCGACCGCGATGCGACGGCGCGTCTGCTGGAGCCGTGGCTGGGCTCGGGCCTGAACATCGACGAACTGCCGGTACCGCGTCTGATCATCGTCACCATCGACGAGACCAGCCCGCCCGACTTTGCCGCCATCCGCGCGGCGATCACGCCCAAGCTGCCCAGCGCATCGCTCGACGATCATCGCACCTTGGTCGACCGGCTGGTCGCCATGGCCCGCACCACCGTCACCATCGGCATCGCCGTTCTGGTGCTGATGCTGTCGGCGACGGTGCTGACGGTGGTGTTCGCCACCCGGGGCGCCATGGCCGGCAACGGCCATATCATCGAAGTACTGCATTTCGTCGGCGCCGAGGCGCGTTTCATCGCGCGTGAATTCCGCTGGCATTTCCTCGTCACCGGCATGAAAGGCGCTGCCGCCGGCGGCGCCGCCGCGATCCTCGTTTTCATCGTCTTTTCCTGGTGGTCGTCGCGCAACATGGCAACGCCGCAGGCCGACCAGGCCACCGCTTTGTTCGGCAATTTCGCCATCGGATCGGCGGGTTATCTCGGCGTCGGCCTGATGGTGCTGGTGATCGGTGGGCTGACGGCGGCGACATCGCACGCCACCGTCGTTGCCTATCTCAGCGACATCGACGTCCGCCAGCCGGACGCGGGCTGAACCATGGAGCAGAAGCGAAAACAGTTCGGGGGCCTAGGGACAGGAACACCGGGGCGATCACGGATCGAAAAACGACGTAACGTAATGTGCGCTTTTTTCCTTATCAAAGCGGCATTTCAGGATTAACCATAGGATGATGGACGCGCGGAACTCGACCGGGACGGCTGGACAGATGCCAGTGGTGGGTGCGCGTTCGCACGTGCGCACCGGCCCGAGCCGATTGCGGACAGCACTGCGTCTCGCCTCCCTCTGTCTGCTGCTGCTGGTGGCGCTGTTTGCCGGCGGCTTCGGCTGGTTCGCCAGCAAGGTCAGCCATATGACCACGCCCGCCAACCCCGCCAAGGCCGATGCGATCATCGTCTTGACCGGCGGCCAGGCACGCCTCGACGCCGCACTCGATCTGCTTGCCTCCGGCAAGGGCGAGCGGCTGCTGATCTCAGGCGTCCATCCCTCCGCCAGCCGCCGCCAATTACAGGCCGCGACCGGCGGCGACAAAGCGCTGTTTTCCTGCTGCATCGACATCGACCGCGCCGCGCTCGACACGATCGGCAATGCCGAGGAAAGCGCCAAATGGGTGGAGAGCCACGCCTATGGCAGCGTCATCCTCGTCACCAACAACTACCACATGCCACGCAGCCTCCTGGAAATGGGCCGACTGCTGCACGGCGCCAGGCTTGAACCCTATCCGGTGGTCAACACCAACCTCGACAATGGCGACTGGCTGACCAAACCCGAAGCGCTCCGCGTGCTTCTGACCGAATACAGCAAATACCTGCTGGCGCTGGCGCGCGGCATCGTCCCGATCCGCCAGACCCCTGACAGCGTCGCGCTGGCCGAGGTTTCGACCGCGAAGGACTGAGTCGATTATCCCTCGGCCGCGCCGTCCGAGGCGCCGCGCAGCCGCGCAATCTCCTGTTCGAGCCGCTCAATCCGCTTGTCGCGTTCGGCAAGTGCGGCCGCCACGTCGGCAGCCTCGAAACGCTGCGGAATGTGTTGCGGACAGTTGGCATCCCAGGCCGAGACGGTGAACAGGATGACCTGCTCGGGTCGCGCCTTGTAGTCCTGCGGCATCAGCTTTGCCAAAAGCTCGGCATCGTTCTCGACGACGCGCGCCGTGCCCCAGATCTTGACGCGCTGCCGATGCGCATAGTCGATCAGGAACAGGAATGCCTGGTTGTTGTCGGCAAGGTTGCCCTGGGTGATGAACTGCCTGTTCCCCGAGAAGTCGGCAAAGCCGATGGTCTTCTCATCCAGCACCTTGAGGAAACCGGCAGGCCCGCCGCGGTGCTGGATATAGGGCTGGCCCTCACCATTGGCGGTCGACAGGAAGACGCTTGTCTGCGCCGCGATGAAATCGGCGAGGTCCGGCGTGATATGGGCGCGCCAGCCGCCACGCTCCTCGGCGCTTGCATAGCCTTTTCGCGATCCCTTGCGGGTTTGGATCGCCTTGACTGTCGGCGTGAAGGCGACATCGCTGGTGAAGGTATGGGCATTCATGGAAGCCTCCGCTAGGCCGAACCTCTGGCCGCTGTACACCAGAGATAGAGACTTCCAAGTTTTGGATGTAGATGGCATATACGTAACCCGCCCTTCCAATATTCGGAAGAAACTATGGATCGCCTCGAAGCCATGTCGCTGTTCGTCGCCGCCGTGGAAGCCGGCAGCCTTTCCGCCGCCGGCCGCCGATTCGGCATCCCGCTGGCGACGGTCAGCCGCAAGGTTTCCGACCTCGAAAAGCATCTGAAGACGCGCCTGCTCAACCGCACGACAAGACAGCTGACGCTGACCGATGCCGGCCAGGCCTATCTTGCCGCCTGCCGGCGCATCCTCGGCGAGGTCAGCGAGGCCGAACGCACCGCCGCCGGCGAATACAGCACGCCGACCGGCGACCTGTTCATCACCGCGCCGATCGTCTTTGGCCGCCTGCACGTGCTGCCTGTCGTCACCGAGTTCCTGGCGGCCTACCGCCAAGTCAACATCCGTCTAACGCTGGCCGACCGGATTACCCAGCTGGCGGAGGAACATCTCGACCTCGCCATCCGCATCGGCGAGCTTGCGCCTTCGAGCCTGGTCGCCATCCGCGTCGGCGCGATCCGCCGCGTCGTCTGCGCCAGCCCCGGCTATATCGCCGCGCACGGCATGCCACAGGCGCCGGACGATCTGGCTGCACATGAATGCATCAGTTTCGAGGGGCCCCCGGCGCTCGCCAGCTGGACCTTTGCCGGCGGCAAGAGTGAGCTCATCGTCCCGATCCGCTCGCGGCTGAGCGTCAACACCGCGGAAGCGGCGATCGATGCCGCGATTGCCGGCGCCGGGGTGACGCGGGTGCTGTCCTACCAGATCGCCGACGCGGTACGCTCCGGCGTGCTCGTCCCGGTCCTGCGGCCCTTCGAGCCGCAGCCATGGCCGGTGAGCCTCGTCCATGCCGGCCAGGGCCTGCTGCCGGTGAAACTGCGTGCCTTCCTCGATTTCGCCGCCCCGCGGCTGAAGCAACGGCTGCTGCAGGCGACGTGGTGAGCTGAGGCGGACTGCGGATCGATGGCAAGCCGGGCCATATCAGGCCATTGCGGCGTTTCCTTTTTGTCTGCGCTTGGTGTAACCAACGCACACCTCCTCAACAGGCCCTTCCCCGCATGCTCTATATCCGCTCGCTGGCGTTCAACTTCGTCTTCTATGTCAATCTGATCGTCCAGATGATCCTCTGGACCCCGTATTATTTCCTCTCGCCGCGCCACCGCGCATGGTTCGTGCCGAAATTCTGGTCGCGCACCAGCCTCTGGCTCTACGCCAAGATCGCCGGCACCAGGAGCGACATCACCGGCGTCGAGAACCTGCCGGAGGGCTCCTTCATCCTGGCACCGAAGCACCAGTCATTCTGGGACGCGATCGCTTTCTTTCCGTTCCTCCACGACCCGCTTTACATCCTGAAGCGCGAGCTCACCTGGATCCCCTTCTTCGGCTGGTACATCCTGAAGATGCGGATGATCCCGGTCCATCGCGGCAGCCGCTCCAAGGCGTTGAAGCAGGTCGTTGCCTCGACAAAGCAGGAAATGGCGCGCAACCCCCGCCAGCTGATCATCTATCCCGAAGGCACGCGCCGCGCGCCGGGCGATGAGCCGAACTACAAATACGGCATAGTCGAACTCTATGCGCAGCTTGGCGTTCCGGTGGTGCCGGTCGCCCATGTCGCCGGCCTCTATTGGCCGCGCCGCAAATTCCTGCGCTTTCCCGGCACCATCAAGGCCCGCTTCCTGCCGCCGATTCCGCCCGGGCTCGGCAAGGACGAATTCATGGACCGGCTGATCGGCGAGACGGAAGCCGCCTGCGACCAGCTGCTCGTCGAGGCGTCACAGGCGCCTAACTCGCCGTCGATGCCGCCGACGGCGGTCAAGCGACTGGCTGAACTCGCCGCCGCGAAGGCGAAGGCCTGATCTATTCAGCTTACGGCCACGCGGCCAATGCCGTGGTCACCACCAGCGTTGCCGCGAACACCAGATTGATGATCCGCGACGTGAGCGGCTGGCGCAGGTAGACGGCGAAAGCCGCGCCGGCGAGCAACCACAGCACATGGATGGCGACGATCATCAGGCCGAGAATCGCCAGCCTTGCCGGAACGCCGAGCGCATCGGCGCCGGCCGCCGTCGCGGAGCCGGCAAGCACGGCGGCAATCGCCACATAGGCCTTCGGATTTGCAACGGCGAGCAGGAAGCCGCCGAGGAAGGTTGGCAACACAGCGCCGCTGTCGCGTGCCGCCAGCGGCGGCGCCGTCGCTATTCTGAAGGCGAGATAGAGGATGTAGGCGGCGGAAGCGACCGCCAGCATCGGCGCAACCCCTGGCATCGAAGTGAGGATAGCCGTGATGCCGGTGGCCACCACCAGCAGCACAGCGACAGTGCCAAGAACGATACCCCAGGCATAGCGAAGCGAATTGCGCAGGCCGAAGGCCGCGCCTATTGCCGTCACGCTGATCGTCGCCGGACCCGGACTGCCCATGACGACGGTCGCCGCCAGCACCAGAGCCAGCAATTGCTGCCACGACTGGGAGAGAACCTGTCCGGCCATCTGGGCTTCCCGCACCTTGCTACGATGCGAGAAACGATATGTCGGGCGACGCAGTGCGTCTTGAACGATTGTGCGGCGGCACAAAGGCTAAGTTCGCGCGGCTAGGCGCTGGCCTTGTCCAGCGCAGCAAGATCCTCCGCGCTGAGCTTCAGCGATGCCGCGCGCACCAGGCTGTCCACCTGGTCGAGCGTCGTCGCGCTGGCGATCGGCGCTGTGATGCCGGGCTGCGCTATCACCCAGGCGAGCGCCACTTCAGCCTGGCTGGCCGAATGCCGCGCCGAGACATTGTCGAGAGCCGCCAGGATGCGCATGCCGCGCGCATTGAGATAGGCCTTCACGCCACCGCCGCGTTCACTTTTGCCAAGATCGGCCTCGCTGCGGTACTTGCCGCTGAGGAACCCCTTGGCGAGGGCGAAATAGGTGATGACGCCGATATCCTCCGCCGCGCACAGATCATGCAGCCGCCCGTCGAAGGAAGAGCGGTCGTAGAGATTGTATTCCGGTTGCAGCACGGCATAGCGCGGCAGCCCGCGCAGGCTGGCCACATCGAGCGCGGCGCGCAACTGGCCGGCGTCGAGGTTCGAGGCGCCGATATGGCGCACCTTGCCCGAGGCAAGCAGCTTCTGATAGGCGCCGAGCGTTTCCTCGTAAGGCGTCGTCGGGTCAGGCCAATGCGACAGATAAAGGTCGATAGCGTCGGTCTGCAGCCGCTTGAGCGACGCCTCAACCGCCCTTTCGATATGGGCGGCCGACAAATCCTTCTTGCCTTGTCCCATATCCGACCCGACCTTGGTGACGACAACGATCTTGTCGCGGTTGCCGCGGTTCTTCATCCATTTGCCGATGATCGTCTCGGACTCGCCGCCCTTGTTGCCGGGCACCCAGCGCGAATAGGAATCCGCCGTATCGATGGCGTTGAGGCCGGCGCCGGCGAACCGGTCGAGCAGGTCGAAGGAGGTCTTCTCGTCGGCGGTCCAGCCAAAGACATTGCCGCCCAGAACCAGCGGCGCGATGGAAAGGTCGGTTTGACCGAGACGACGTTTCTGCAAGATGGGGCTCCGTGATGCTGGCGGCGGCGGGCGAACCCGAATGCTTCGGGCCGCAGCTAAGCTAGGTCTCGCTGCGCCGAGGTCAAAGGCCTCAGCCAATTTTCCAGCGGACCAGCGCGTCACAAAGGCGCGACCTGCCCGCCTATAACCTCGCCATTGTCTACTGGCTTTGACGCCGGTATTCGCCGGGTGGCAGTCCGACTGTGCGGTTGAAAAGCCGGCTGAACGAGGCCGCATCCTGATAGCCGACCTGATAGCATATCTCCGCAACACCAAGCCTGGTGCTTTCGAGAAGCGTCTTGGCGGTCTCGAGCCGTTGGTCCTGAATCCATCGGCCGGGAGTCGTGCGCAATTCATCGGCAAACCGGCGCGCCAGTGTTCGTGGCGACAGGCCGAGCTGCGCGCCAAGCAAGGCAAGGTCGAGCGTTCTGAGCTGGTTTCTTGCCAGGGTTTCGAGGCGGTCGCGCAACGGCTCATGCAAGGGCAGCAAATCAGCCGCCATGCCGCGCCGTTGATCACCAGGGCACAGCGTGACGGCGCCATTATCGCCGCGCATTGCGGCGCCGGTTATTTCCTGGCCGATGCCGGCCTTCTCGATCGAAAACGCGCAACTATCTCCTGGTGGCTGAAGGACGATGCCCAGCGCCGCTTTCCGAAAGTGCGCTGGGACGCTTCCCGCGTCCTGGTCGGGGACGGTCGGATCTATACTTGCGGCGGTGGTTTTTCAGGCCTGGAACTCGGCAAGGCGCTTCTAAAGGAACTTGGCTTCGTCAAGGAAGAGCGGTTGGTTCGAAAGCTGCTGGTGCTGCCGCCATCGCGCCACAGCCAGGCGCCATATGAATTCCCGCTCTCTCTTGCGCCAACGCGGCAACCAGTTCCGGCACCTGCATGCCGGGCATGGCAAGCAGGATCAGCAGGTCCATACGCTGCGAGGGTTCGCGTCTGGTGTGAAACGAAATTCCCGGTGTCGTCGTGGCGTCAGCCTGCCGCGCCACGAATTCGAAGGAAATCGCCGGTGCGCCGCGGATGGTGTTCACCAGGTCGAACATTTCGACGAGCGTGGCGGCGACTGCGGAATAGAAAGTCGACGGCAGCCAGATTACGGCGTGGAGGGGTTGGTTGGCCAAGATGCCTCCTCGTGCATAAACAAGATATGGCAAATTTAGCACACAGATTGTCAAATCTGCCAATTCTGATTTTCGGCGACCGTCCATAAGGTCGCCGCGCCGATGCACGTATCGGCGTGTTTGGCCGGTCGCGTCCCGGCCGCTGGCCCATGTGGAGACCGACATGAAAGCAATTGTATTCGACGAGATCGGCTCGCCGCGGGACGTGCTCTATCTCGATGATGTCCCCACGCCGCGGATCGGCGACGGCGAGGTGCTGGTCAGAATCGTCTCGGCTTCGGTCAACCCAGGCGACTTTCTGTTCATCCAGAACCTCTATCCCGAACCGAAGAAGCCGCATTTTCCCCGGCAGATCGCCGGAAATCATGGTGCCGGCATCGTCGAGGCGGTCGGGACAGGAGTCGCGCTGCAACCCGGCACGCTTGTCGCCTTCAGCCACTACAACACCTGGGCCGAGTACGCGGCCATTCCCGCTGAATGGCTGATCCCTTTGCCCGCCGACTATCCCGCCGAACGTGCCGGGCAAATGGTGAACCCGATCACCGCCTGGGACCTGCTGGTGGATTCCCGGGTGCAGCCTGGCCAATGGCTGGCGGTCACGGCTGGCTATTCCTCGATTTCAACCATGGTGATGCAGTTCGCCCAACGGCGCGGCATCAACGTGATCGCGGTGGTGCGACGTCAGCATCAAAGGCTGGACTTGAAGGAGCTTGGCGCCACCGCCATCCTCGACCTGTCGGACGTAAATGGCGACATCCGGGAGGCCGTCATGGACATGACCGGCGGCGCAGGACTGAACGGCATCATCGACAATGTTGGCGGGCCTGTCAGCGGCGAGTTGATCCGCACCCTTGCCCTTGGGGGGCAGATGGTCATCAATGGCGGCATGAGCGCGGAGCGTTTCGAACTGCATAATTTCGACGTGCTGCTGAGCGGCGCCGAAATCAGGGCAAACATTTATCGCTACTTCTTTTCGCCGCCCGTCGAAGCCGACCGGCCGATGCTGCGCGAGATTGTCGACATCTTCGGCCAGCCCGGCTTCCATATCCCTGTCGGCGGTATCCACCCGCTGACCCAATTCAAGCTTGCCGTCGCAAACAGCCTGGATCGCGCCGATCTGGGAAAACAGATTTTCACGATGTAGCGTTGGGCGCGACCCCTCTAGCCACCTCTTCCAGCCAGTGATCGCGAATGCCGAGCGCCTTCAGATGCTCGACCGTGCTTACCACATAGTCCTCATTGTTTCCGGACTGGCCGACGGCGCCACGGATGACGCCTGCCGCATGCGCGGCATCGAGCCCGCCGGCATACTGTTCATGCTGGCGGTCGACGATGTAGGCGACCGCTTTCAAAGTCTCACGCTCGGCCAAGCCGTTCCCGTCGAGGCTGATATCGAGCACACGCTCGAGATAGACACTGGTGACGAGTTCCCGTTCGCGCAGATAGGTCAGCACCTCATCGCGCAACTCGCCCGGGACGCGAAACGCCAGCCCGATGCAGGACCCGCCGCGGTCGAGGCCGAGGACCAGGCCCGGCCGCTCACGCGTGCCGCGATGCACGAAGGAATAGACGCAGAGCGACCGCCGGTAGCCGTAAAGCCGGGCGCGGCGGGTCTCGACATGCGCGAATCCCGGCCGCCAGATCAGCGAGCCGTAGCCAAAAACCCAAAAATCGCCCATATCGCCAAGCCTGATTGCACGAGAGTGACGCCGCCGCATCGGAATCGGTGCTCTTCTGTCTTTTTGCTTGTTGCGTAAGCAACAGTCCACCCGCAACACGCCCGCGTTAATGAAAGCCGCAGCATGACGTCAACTGACGAGCGTCCGTCGAAGTTTCGCCGCCGGCTGTTCTGGATCGCCGCTTTGGTCGTTATGCTGTTCGGCGTCTACAGCGCGGCCTGGTTCTATGTCGCCGGCCGCGTTAGAAGCGAAGCCGACAAGGCGGTCGCGGAGCTGAACACCAAAGGTATAGAGGCCGGCTGCGCCAATCTCACCGTCAGTGGCTATCCACTGAGCTTCGCCGTCTCCTGTGACACGCTGGCTTACGAGGACGACACCAGGAACGTCGCGGCCTCGACCGGCAGCTTCAACTTCATGGCCGAGATCACCCGGCCGTTGTCGCCTGTCGCCGAGTTGCGCGGACCGCTGCGCACATCGGTGCCGGGGATGATGCCTTTATGGATCGACTGGGACAATCTGCAGGCCAACGCAAAGCTCTCCTGGCCCTTGCCCCGCAGCATTTCGTTGCAGGCCGAGGGCCTATCCGGCCAGACCGACCCGGCCGATGACACCGACCCGGTCTCGCTGTTCAGTGCCGGCACTGCAGCGGGAGAGCTGCAGCCCGACGGCCAGGACATCGGCTATGTCGGAAGCTTCACCGATCTTGAGATCGACGCCGACGCGATCGGCGGGCGCGTACTGCCGCCGCTCGACGGCAGCGGTGACGCTACTCTGAAGAACGGCGTGGCGTTGATGAAGACGGAGGCCAAGAGCCTGCGCGGCCAGGCCGCCGACATCCACAAGCTCGACCTGTCGTCGGGAACTGCGCGCATCACCGTCTCCGGCCCGGTGTCGGTCGACGCCAACGGACTGATCAACGCCGACCTGACGATCAAGCTCAAGGATCCCAAAGCCGTGGCGGCAATCCTCGCCACCGCAATCCCCGAGCAGAAGAGCCAGATCGAGCAAGGCTTTGCCGGCCTGGCGCTGCTCGGCAACGAACCGTCGATGCCGCTCAAGGTGGTGAGGGGCAAGGCCTCGCTCGGCTTCATTCCGCTGGGCAAGCTCAAGCCGGTCGATTAGACCATGATCTCAAAGCACGAACCGCTTTGGGGGAAGATCTATGCCAAGCCAACACATGAGCCGGGCAGTAAAACTGCTCAGCGTTGGCGCGCTGACGTTGGACACCATCCTGCGTCTGGAAACCCTGCCCACGCATCAGGGCAAGTTCATCGCATCGGATGGCGCCCAGCTCGCTGCGGGCATGGCGACAAGTGCGGCCTGCGCTGCCCGCCGTCTCGGCGCGGAGGTGTTCCTGTGGGCCAGTGCGGGCGACGATGCGATTGGCGACCAGCTGCTGGCCGGCGTCGAAGCCGAGGGCGTCGATTGCAGCTTTGTCCGCCGCGTCAAAGGCGCGCGTTCTGCGCTGGCTTCGATCCTGATCGACGCCCATGGCGAGCGCATCATAGTGCCATTCTACGACCCGAAGGCGCAGGTTGACCCCGAGGCGCTGCCTGTCGCCGATCTTTCCGGCTTCGACGCCGTTCTGGTTGACGTCCGCTGGCCGGGCGCTGCCGCCCTTGCCCTGACCGCCGCGCGCGACGCCGGCCGCCCGGCGATCCTCGACGCCGACACCGCGCCGCTTGAAGTGCTGGAGCGTCTGTTGCCGCTGGCCTCGCACATCGTCGCTTCGGAGACGGCGGCGCGCATTGTCTGCGGCCATGCGCTGGACCCTGAAACCGCCTGTGCCGACCTCGCCAGCCGCACCGATGCCTTCGTCGCGGTCACCGGCGGCGCGGCGGGAAGCTGGTGGCATGACCGGTCCAGCGCCTGCGTTCGCCACATCGCGGCGCCGAAGGTCAAGGCGGTGGATACGCTGGCCGCCGGCGACGTCTTTCACGGCGCCTTTGCCGTCGGGCTCGCCGAAGCCATGCCGATCGAGCAGGCCTTGCGCTTTGCCAGTGCCGCCGCCGCGCTTAAATGCCAGCGCTTCGGCGGCCGGCTGGGCGCGCCGGACCGGGCCGAGACAATGGCCATGGTCGCCGCAACCTGGCCTGCCTGAAACAGACTAGCCTTTTGTAGGATGCTCCACCGCCTGACGGCCAAAATCCGGCACGTCAATATCCTGGCCGGCCTCGATGATCGAGCGGCGCACGGCGCGGGTGCGGGTGAACAGATCAAACAGCTTTTCGCCGTCGCCCCAGCGTATCGCCCGCTGCAGCGAGGCGAGGTCCTCCGAAAAGCGCGCCAGCATCTCGAGGATGGCGTCCTTGTTGTGCAGGCACACGTCGCGCCACATGGTCGGGTCGGAAGCGGCAAGACGGGTGAAGTCGCGGAAACCCGAGGCCGAATATTTGATCACTTCCGACTTGGTCACCGACTGCAGATCGTCGGCGGTGCCGACGATGTTGTAGGCGATGATGTGCGGCAGATGCGAAACGATGGCCAGCGTCATGTCGTGATGCTGCGGGTCCATCGTGTCGATGTTCGAGCCGCAGCGCCGCCAGAACTCCGACAGCTTTTCCAGCGCGGCCGGATCGGTGCCCGGCAGCGGCGTGAAGATGCACCAGCGGTTTTCGAACAGCTCGGCAAACCCGGCATCCGGGCCCGACTTCTCCGTACCCGCCAGCGGATGCCCAGGTATGAAATGCACGCCTTCCGGCACATGCGGCTGCATCTGTGCAATGACCGAGGCCTTGGTGGAACCGACATCGGTGAGGATGGCACCCTTTTTCAGCGCCGGCGCGATTTCCTCCGCCACCTCGCCCGAAGAGCCAACCGGCACCGAAACGATGACAAGGTCGGCATCGCGAACCGCTTCCTTTGCGTCTGCAGTATAGGACTCACCGAGACCAAGCTCCTTCGCGCGCGCCAGCGTGGTCGGGCTGCGCGTCGCGATGGCGACATGCTTGGCCAAACCTTCGCGGCGGATGACGCGGGCCAGTGACGAGCCGATCAGGCCGATGCCGACCAGCGCGATTTTCTCGAACATCGGTGATGTCATGTGCTTCAACTTTTCAGGAAGGTCGTGAGCGCGTCGATGACGCCGCGATTGGCTTCTTCCGTGCCGACGCTCATGCGCAGCGCGTTGGGGAAGCCATAGCCGGTAACCCGCCGCAATATATAGCCACGCTGGGTGAGATATTCGTCAGCTGCCTCTGCCGAATGCTTCTTGTCCTGCGGAAAGTGGATGAGGACGAAATTGCCGACACTCGGCGTCACCCTGAGACCAAGCTTCGTCAGCTCTTCATTCAGCCAGGTAAGCCAGGTCTCGTTGTGCAACGAACTGCGCTCGACATGGGCGCGGTCGCGGATCGCCGCGATGCCGGCCTCGATCGCCGTTGCATTGACGTTGAAAGGCCCGCGGATGCGGTTGATCGCATCGACGATGTGCAGCGGGCCATACATCCAGCCGATGCGCGCGCCGCCAAGGCCGAGCTTGGAGAAGGTGCGGGTCATGACCACATTCTGCGCGCTGCCCGCCAGCTCGATGCCGGCCTCATAGTCGTTGCGTCGCACATATTCCGCATAGGCCGCGTCAAGCACCAGAAGCACATTGCCCGGCAGCGCGGCATGCAGCCGACGCACCTCCTGGAACGGCAGATAGGTTCCGGTCGGATTGTTGGGATTGGCGAGGAACACGATCTTCGTGGCCGGCGTAACCGCAGCCAGGATCGCGTCGACGTCGGCGCGCTCCTCGGTCTCTTTGACCGCAACCGGCCTGGCCCCCGCCGACTGGATATAGATCTTGTAGACCATGAAGGCGTGTTCGGTAAAAATCGCCTCGTCGCCCGGCGCCAGATAGGTCTGCGCCAGCAGGCCCAAAATCTCGTCCGAGCCATTGGAACAGATGATGTTTGCCGGGTTGAGGCCGTGCACTTCGGCGATCGCCTCGCGCAGCCGCCTTGCGGTGCCGTCGGGATAGACGTCGAGCCTGGCGGCAACTTCACGCGCGGCCTCGATTGCCTTCGGTGAGGGCCCGAGCGGGTTCTCGTTGGACGACAATTTATGGACCTTGGCGACGCCAGCCGGCGCCGTACTCTTGCCCGGCACATAGGCTTCTATGTCCATGATGCCCGCGCGGGGCGTCGGCCGTGCCTTGTCCGCTGTCTTGTCCATGTCGCAAATCCGTCTGAAATGCCGCCGTCCGGAGGCCGCAGCGGAAATACAAGCCGTGGCTTCGAATGTCGAGAGGCTCGGCAATAGCTTGCCGTTGACGCCGGGCCGCACGAGTTCTAGAAGAACGCAACGTTCCGTGGTGATTTGGCCGGTCGGCTTGCAGCCACGTTAAACAACTCGCTAAAGGGCCGTTTGCGTGACGTAACCGGCTTTGCGATCGCATTGCCGGTTTTTTATTGCCTGACGGCGGGCAAGGAGAGTCACATGACCGCGCTCCGCGCTGCAAAAACCAACAACGAGGCCGACAACCCGTCGAGCCCGGTGTTGCATTTCGGCGCCGACAAGCCGCTGAAGCTCGACGCCGGCACGCTTTTGTCGCCGTTCCAGATCGCCTACCAGACCTACGGCACCCTGAACGACGCCCGCTCCAACGCCATCCTGGTCTGCCATGCGCTGACCGGCGACCAGCATGTCGCCAACACCAATCCGGTGACCGGCAAGCCGGGTTGGTGGGAGGTGCTGATCGGCCCCGGCAGGATCATCGACACCAACCGCTTCTTCGTCATCTGCTCCAACGTCATCGGCGGCTGCCTCGGCTCGACCGGTCCGGCCTCGACCAATCCGGCCACCGGCAAGCCCTATGGGCTCGACCTGCCAATCATCACCATCCGCGACATGGTGCGGGCGCAGTTGATGCTGGTCGACCATTTCGGCATCGAAAAGCTGTTTTGCGTGCTCGGCGGCTCGATGGGCGGCATGCAGGTGCTGGAATGGGCATCGTGCTATTCCGAGCGCGTCTTCTCGGCGCTGCCGATCGCTACCGGCGCGCGCCATTCCTCGCAGAACATCGCCTTCCACGAGGTCGGCCGCCAAGCTGTCATGGCCGACCCAGACTGGCACGGCGGCAAATATTTCGAGCATGGTGCGCGCCCGGAAAAGGGCCTGGCGGTGGCGCGCATGGCCGCCCACATCACCTATCTGTCGGAGGCCGCCCTACACAGGAAATTCGGCCGCAATCTGCAGGATCGCGAAGCGCTGACCTTCGGTTTCGATGCCGATTTCCAGATCGAAAGCTATCTGCGCCACCAAGGCATGACCTTCGTCGACCGCTTCGATGCCAACTCCTACCTCTACATGACGCGTTCGATGGACTATTTCGACCTTGCCGCCGACCATGGCGGCCGGCTGGCCGATGCCTTCGCCGGCACAAAGACGCGATTTTGCCTGGTCTCCTTCACCTCGGACTGGCTGTTCCCGACAGAGGAGAGCCGCTCGATCGTGCATGCACTGAACGCCGCAGGCGCTTCCGTCTCCTTCGTCGAGATCGACACCGACCGCGGCCATGACGCCTTCCTGCTCGACGAGCCGGAACTGTTTGCTGCCATCAACGGCTTCATCGGCTCCGCTGCAAGGGCGAGAGGGCTCAGCGCATGACCCCTAGAAGTTGCAGACTTTTCGGCCAGGGATCGAAGCAATGAGCGTCAACCGCGCCCAGCGCGTCGACCTCGAGGTCGTCGCCGGCCTCATCCCGCCGCTCTCGCGGGTGCTCGACGTCGGCTCCGGCGACGGCCTGCTGCTCGAACTCCTGCAGGAGACCAAGCAGGTCGACGGTCGCGGGCTGGAACTGTCGCAGCGCGGCGTCAACGAGTGCGTGGCGCGCGGCCTCTCGGTCATCCAGGGCGACGCCGACACCGACCTCGAATTCTATCCCGACAAGGGGTTTGACTTCGTCGTCCTGTCGCAGACGCTGCAGGCGACCCGCAACCCGAAGCTGGTGCTGGACGAACTCTTGAGGATCGGCAACCGCGCCATCGTCTCCTTCCCCAATTTCGGCCATTGGCGGGTGCGGCTGTCGCTGTTCTTCAAGGGACGGATGCCGGTGACCGAGGATCTGCCCTATTCCTGGTACGACACGCCCAACATCCACTTCTGCACCATCCGCGACTTCGTCAACCTGGTCGAGGAGCTCGGTGCCTCGGTGGAAAGGGCGACCGCGCTCGACGGCAACGGCCAGAAGATCGGCCTGTCGATGCCATGGTGGTTCTGGAATTTCTTCGGCCAGCAGGCGGTGTTCTTGCTGAAGCGCTGATTTCGCCGGAGACGCTACCCGGCGTACTCGACAAAGGTGTGATCTTCGCCAGCAAGCTCGCCCGCGATGATGGAGGCGATCTTTTCCCAGTCGCCACCGGCCAGGCCAGCGCCGATTTTCGGATACCCGATGCGTTTGCCGGTGAATTGGACCTTGACTGCCCGCATGACCTTTCGGATCGCCTCATAGTCGGCTTTCACACCCTGCCCTTGCCAGTGGAATTGCGTGTAGCCGTTGACGATATGAAAGGTTCGGTCCCCGCGCCTGATCTCGGCGACCGATATGCGTCCGAGCTTGGCGGGATCCCCTTTCACGGTCGCGCGGTCGGCCGCATAGGCCTCGAGAAAGCGCTGCTTAATGGACAGCGCAATGCCTTTGCCCATCGCGCACTGGCAATTGCAGCCATGCACGATGACATCGAATTGCCCATCGAGTGCAAGTTGCAGCAGATCGCCGCGAATCGTCTGTATCGACATGGAAATCTGGCCTCCCAGTGACGGCGTTTGCCCCCAGTTGGAGCGGCAGTTTCCGCGTGCGCCTGTCTGACCATCGCAAAACTGCGGTTTACGCGGCAATCGAATTCTCGATAGCTGCCGATTGATCCCCACCTATCCCAGCACGTCCGTGGCCTTGTGCGGGTGCCTGACACCGTCAGCCAGGACCACATCGGCGTGGGAGTTGTCGGTACGCAACGCCAGAATCTCCCGATAGGCTGATGAATCGTACCAGCCGCGCGCATGTTCCTTGTCTGGAAACTCAATGATGATCAGGTGCCCGGGCCAATCGTTCTCAATCACGTCCAGCTCGCCGCCATGAACAAGATAGCGGCCACCAAACGGTGCAAGTGTTGCATCGATCTTCTGCAGATACTCGACAATCTGCGGGCCCATCGTGACTTGGCGCATATGGGCGACGGCGTAGGCGGTCATGGCTGAACTCCCTATGTAGTCGAAGCCGACCAACCGGCCTTCGTGGGCGCAATCTGCCGCGATGACGTCAGCTGGTCGATTACGTCAGACGTAATCGGATCGTTGAGGGAATCCTGGCTCAACAGTTTGTGATGACATTGCTGCTGCATTTTTGTAGCGTCGAATCGAACGCAATCCTGAGGCGGAACCGACCGTTCGTCCGATCATCACGGAATCCAGGGCAGAACCAAAGCAATATGTCGAAGACTGCCGACCTCGCTCCGCTAATCACGGTGATCACACCGACTCACAACCGGCGGAGCAAGGTTCTGCGCGCCGTCGAGAGCGTTCTGGCGCAGAACGTCACTCGTTTTGAGCACATTGTCGTCGATGACGGCTCGACCGACGGCACGGCCGCAGCCCTTGCCGAAATCCGCGACCCGCGGCTGGTCTATGTCGGGTCGAAATGGCGCGGCGCCAATGCTGCCCGTAATGCCGGCATCGAACGGGCGCAGGCGCCCGTGGTGACCTTTCTCGATTCCGATGATGTCTATCTTCCGGACCGGCTGGAGCGGACACTTGAGTGGTTCGAGGCCAATCCCTCGCTGGAAGTGCTGATCAGCTCCTTCGTCTCGCTGAAGGGCAATCGCCGCACCAATTGCGTCAACCGCGAGGCGCTGCTGAGCCGCGACTCGCTGGAACGGGCCCTTGTCGCGCAGACGATCTTCATTGCCGGGTCGGCAATCACCGCCCGGCGCGAGTCGCTGCTGGCCATCGGCGGCTACGATAGCGACGTCACGCGCATGCAGGATCGCGAATTGTTGCTGCGCTTTGCCCGCCGCAGCGGCGCGCAACTCTCCGAAGTGATCGACTGGAAAAAGTACAATTCCGAGAATTCCATCTCCGGACAGCGCGATGGCTATGTCGAAGCCTATGCCAGTTTGATCGACAAGCACCCCTATATCGCCGACCGCTACCCCCACATTCCGCCCTACATGATTGCCCGGCAGCTCATCGCCGACGCGCTCAAGGGCAGGGTTTCGCAGGCATTCTCCGGCTATCTGGCCAACCGGTCGTCGAAGGCACTCGGCTATTCGGTGCCGCAACTGTTGCGCGGCTATGTCGGCGGCCGGCGCTGGCGCCGCGATCTCTACACCGAATTTCGCGACAAATACGGTGCGCGGCCGGCCTGAAGCCCCCTGGAAGCCGCGCAGCGGCCTTCCCTCCGGAACTGCCTCAAAACCTCATTTATCGAGTTCCGGGAAATACGGATCGGAATAAAACCGCCGGTCGCGTTCGCCCTGCAGGCAATCCATCGGTGCGGCCGCGTCGATCGTGACCACGGTCGCATCGGCAATACCGCTCACCTCCATGATAAGCTTGCGGCGTATGGCGGTAGCGAATTCGGAGGCGGCGTAGATCGGCAGCACGAAGGAGCCGGGCCCGCCGGTGACACAGTCGTCATAGTACTGGTCGAGATGGCTGAAGGTCGGCGACGGGCTGATCAGGATCGGCAGGCCATTGATGACGATGCCCTTGGCCACCGCGGCATCGCGTGTGGTGGCGACCGGCAGTCCGGTGTTGTTGGGACCGTCGCCGGAAATGTCGATGACGCTGCGTGGCGCATCAAACCCGGTGCCGTCGAACAGCCCGGCACCGAAGGCAAGCGCGCCGGAAATCGAGGTGCCGCGAAAGCTGCGGAAGGGCCGCGCGGCTATTCTGTCGGCGAAGGCGTTGGCGTTCTCTGCGCTGTCGATGACCTGCCAGGCGATGACGCCATCCTCGCGCACGACGCCCGCCCATTCGAAATAGGCAAGCGCGATGCGGCCGGTCGTGCCCGAGCGCACAGCCTTGATGAAATCGGGATGCCTGAGCGCCTCGACATAGCCGGCGCGCTGCAGCGCGAACTCCCTCTCGTCCATCGACTGCGAGATGTCCACGGCCAGTACCAGTTCGACATCGACAGCAACGCTGTTTGCCGGGGCCGCCACGGGCGTGACCGGAGTGCAAGCAAGGCAGGCTAGCAGGCTGAGCGCATCGAGCATGGCCGCACCACGGATGTTTCGATCCGCGAATCTTCGCCGCGATCGCGGCGAAATAAAGCCCCGGCTAGGTCTTTCGCCGTACAGTCGCCTTCGGCGGCGGGTCGATAGCGCCGGCCCTGACGCGGGCGGGTTTCAGCGCCGGCGCACCGGAATCCTTCACGATGCTCAGCGCGCGGGGGAAGAACTGATTGCTGTGCAGGCCTCGCCCGATGTTGAGGATCGCGGTCCTGGGCAGGCGTTTTTCCAGCATCGACAGAACCCGCCGCAGCGACGGCCCGTCGAACGCATCCATCGCCTCGTCGATGATCACCCATTTTGGCTTTCGCAAGGCGAGCCTGGCGAAGGCGAGCGAGCGTTGTTCGTCATCGCCGAGTTCACGCCCCCAGCGTGCGGAACGGTCGAGCGAGGATGACAGGCGCTCGAGGCCGACCTCGGCAAGCACTGCCGAAATTTCGGCATCGCTGGCTGGCGCGAGGCCGTTCGGATGGTCAAGCACCTCGCGTAGCGTGCCGGCCGGGAAATACGGTACGCGCGGCACGAAGATCGGGGCCTCTCCCGCCGGCAGGCCGATCCGTCCGCTCCCCCACGGCCACAGGCCGGCAATGGCGCGGAAGAACAGCGTCTTGCCGGCGCCTGGCTCGCCGGTGATCATGACGTGCTCGCCGGGATGGATTTCGACATGGCTTTCGGCAAGTTTGGTGCAGCCTTCCGGTGAGGCCACTTCAAGCCTCTCGAAGGTCATGCTGCCATTGGCATTGTCGCTGACCTCGATGCGCCTTTCCTTGTCATGCAGCACGTCGGTTTCATCGAGTGCAATGCGAAAGTCGGCGACACGCATCAGTGTCGCGCGCCAGTCGGCGATGCCGCCGATGTTGTTGATGAACCAGCGCAGCGACGAATGCACCTGGTTGAAGGCACCGACCGCCATCATCAGCCCGCCAAAGCTGATATCGCCCGAGAAATAGACCGGCGACGCCACCAGGATCGGCGCCACGACGGTGATCCAGCCATAAGTGTCTGTCACCCACGCCAGATTGATCTGCGCCTTGTAGATATTGCGCATCGCGCCCAGCACCGTGCCGAGGTCGATTTCGAGCCGGCGCCTCGCATCGGCTTCGCCGTGATAGAGCGCAATGGCGTCGACATTCTCGTTGACCCGCACCATCGAGGAGCGCAGCTCGGCTTCGCGCGTGTAGCGATCGCTGTTGAGGCGGATCAGCGGCCGGCCGACCAGCCAGCTCAGCCAGGAGGCGATGCCGGCATAGAGGAACGCGGCCCAGACCATGTAGCCCGGTATCGCCAGCGACCAGCCGTTGATGTGGAAGACGAAGCCCGACGACAATTGCCACAGCACGCCGACGAAGGACACAAGCAGGATGAAGGATTGCAGCAGTCCAACCCCGAGATCCGTCGTCAGATCGCTGAGATGCGCGGCATCCTGCTGCATGCGCTGGTCGGGATTGACGCCGATGGCCCCGGCATTGGCAAGCCGGAAGGCCCGCGCCGGCCGCATCCACTGGTCGATCAGGTCGAGCGTCAGCGCCTCGCGCAGCCTCAACCGGATCATCTGGTTGAGCCAGGTCTGAGCGATGTTGAGCACCAGCAGCGTACCGGCGATCATTGCAAAGATCATCAGCTGATGCAGGAAGGCTGCCATGTCACGACGCGCCAGCGCATCGTAGAAAGGCTGGTTCCAGCGGTTGAGCAGAACCTGGCCGATCGACGTCGCGACGATGACCACCATGATGCCGACCGACGTCCATAGCAGCCATTTGCGTACCGGCGAGCCCACCAGCGCCCGTTTGATCGTTGCCACCTGGTCGCGCAGGCTGCTGGCTTCGACGGTTACCGGCTGGGGTGTGGTGTTGATGTCCAGTTGATCAGCCATGGCCTGGGGTCCTTACGTTCAACAGCGGTGCTGAAACCGGATGGAGGGACTAGAAGGCATCCGCCGCTCAAACGGGCTGCGAATGCATCTGCGACAGATAGGTGGGAAAACCCCACGCAACACCAGTTTTCATCGTGATCACGAAGGTGTCACCTGACGCTTGGTCGACGTCACCCCATCGGCGCGGCGGCCAAGCCTTGTCGCGCCGTGCGGCGACAGCACCGGGACGAAGACGCGGCGCGAGGCGCGCTGCGCGACCGGCACACCCTGATAGAGCCGCTTCTGCGCCTCGACCACGATGACGCCGGAAAAGATCGGCCAGAACCGCCGGCCGGCGCGCTCCAGCACATTGTGGAACCGCATCATGAAGCGCCGCGGCGATGGCGGGAAGAACAGCGCGTCTGACCAGGACGCCGGTGTGAAATTCGCCTCGCGCAGCAATTCGGTGAGCTGGCCGCGCGAGAATGGCCGGCCATTGCCGAACGGTGTGTGCTCGAACCTGGCCCAGACGCCGCGCCTGTTAGGAACGACGATGACGACGCGGCCCGCCGGCGACAACACCCGCCAGATTTCGTTCAGCGTCTCGCGCGGGTTTTCGACATGTTCGAGCGAATGCACCAGCAGCATGCGGTCGATGCAGGAATCGACCAGCGGCAACTCCTCGTCGAAGACCAGCGCCGTCGAGGTCGGTCCATTCGCCGGCCAGACGACCGCACCTTGGGTGGCCGGCATGAAGGCAAAGACCCGCTCGGCATCGGCGCCGAACCGCTCCAGCCACGGCAAGGTATAGCCGAGCCCAACCAGCCGCTCATTGGGCACGGCAGCCCAGATCGAGGAAAGCGCCATGGTGATCGAGCGTTCGGCCAGGCGGCCAAGCGTGGTCGAATAGAAGGAACGGAGATCGACGATGTCGGAATGCATGCGCGCGACGGTAGCTGTGATGCCGCTGAAGTTCAACAAAGCCGGATGACATCGAGGGCCAAGCGCCCTATGTCTGCGGCGACAGATGGAGAGATGAAAATGCCGGTCGAAATCGAACAGTTCATGTGCCGCAGCGACAATTTCGGCGTCCTTGTGCATGACCCCAAAAGCGGTGAGACCGCCATCATCGACGCGCCCGAGGAGGCGCCGATCCTGGCCGCGATCGAGCGTACCGGCTGGAAGCCGACGATGATCCTGACCACCCACCACCATGTCGACCATGTCGAGGCCAATCTGGCGCTGAAGGAGCGCTTCAAGCTGCGCATCGTCGGACCGGAGGCGGAAAAGGACAAGATCCCCGGCATCGACGAGACCGTCGGCCAAGGCTCGGTCGTCCATCTCGGCGGCGAGCGGATCGATGTCATCGCCACGCCCGGCCACACGGCGGGCCACGTCTCCTATCATCTGCCGGCCTCGAAAGTGGCGTTCACCGCTGACACCCTGTTCGCGCTCGGCTGCGGCCGGCTGTTCGAATGCAAGCCGCCGGTGATGTACGACTCACTGAAGAAGCTGGCGGCGCTGCCGGCCGACACGGTCATCTATTGCGGCCATGAATACACGCTCTCCAATGCTCGCTTCGCGTTGACCGTCGACCCGACCAATTCTGCGCTGAAGGAGCGGGCGGCGAAGATCGAGACGCTGCGCGCCGACAACAAGGCGACGCTGCCGACCACGATCGGCGAGGAACTGTCGACCAATCCGTTCCTGCGCTGGCATGATCCGGCGATCCGCAAGCATCTCGGCATGGAAAAGGCCAGCGATGCCGACGTGTTCGCCGAAATCCGCAAGCGCAAAGATAATTTCTGAGCATCGTGACGTCTGCGGGAAAGCCATGACCAGCGCCGCTGAAATCATCGCCACGCTCGGCCTTAAGCCGCATCCGGAAGGCGGCTGGTATGCGGAGACCTTTCGCGACGGCGCCAGCGGCGCGCGTGGCCATTCGACGGCGATCTATTTCCTCCTTGAACAGGACCGGATTTCCGCATGGCACCGGGTCAAGGACGCGGCCGAGGTCTGGCATTTTTATGCCGGGGCGCCGCTGGCGCTGTCGATGTGCGAGGAAGGCAGTGCAATGATCGAGCAGGTGCTCGGCATTGAACTTGCGGCGGGCGAGCGGCCGCAGATCGTCGTGCCGGCCGGCTGGTGGCAATCGGCGCGCAGCCTCGGCGAATGGACATTGGTCGGCTGCACCGTGGCGCCGGGATTCGACTTCGCCGCCTTCGAGATGGCCGAACCCGGCTGGGAGCCTAGCTGGGCAAAAAGCCGAGCGTAATTGCCAGCTGGGCTGCGTAATAGAGCACCCAGACGGCATAGCGCATGCCGGCACGATAGGGCGCTATTGCCGGCACGAGGAATTTCTCGGCGGCGAGCAGCCCGTCCGATGCCATGAACAGCACGGCGCCGCCGATGACCCACGGATTGTCGAGCGTCAACGCCGAAACACCCATCGCCAGGATGGCCGCGATATAGACGGCGATCGGCACCCGCAGGCCGGGACCAACACGGCGCCAGAGCGCCGCCAGCATGACGACCACGAAAGCCGCCATGGCGAGCGCGATGGCGCCGCGCCAGGTCTCGGTGCCCAGCACGTCCAGCCCGCCGCCGCTGCGCAGGAAGAGCGGCACATAGAGGATATGCGCCGCCAGGAAACTGGCCAGTCCACCGAGGAAGGCCTTGTCGCCGTCACGCGACAGGAAGGCGTCGCCGACGGCGCTGAGCGCCAGCGCCGCGACGAGCAGCAGCGGCCCTCCTTGCATGAAGGCGAGCACGGCAAGCATGGCCACGGCCAGCGTCTTTGCCGCCGAGCGGGCAAGTGTGGGCCGCATGTCCAGGGTGAAGGCGTAGATCACCCCCGCCACCAGCGAAAAAATCAATGTCGCATTGGCGTTGGCGTCGATGCCGCCGGCAAACGGCATCGTCATGCCCTGGCTCCGCCTTCGGATGCCCCGGCTTCACTTTCGGATGCCCCGGCTCCACGCTCAGCCACCGCAGGTTTGCGCAGAAACAGCGATTTGGCCGCCAATGCCGCGCCGCCGGTGATCAGCACGCAGGCGGCGAGGATGCGCAGCGACGGCTCGGCGACGCCGGCCGCGATCAGCACCAGAGTCGACAGAAGCGGCGCGGCGTAGCTCGCCGCGCCCAGCACCTGGATGTTGCCGCGCTTGACGCCGATATCCCAGGCGTAGAAGGCCGCACCCACCGGCATCAGCCCAAGACCGAGCACAGCCAGCCATTGGCCGGCGCCGTTGGGCAGCACCGTCTGTTCCAAAAGGAGATGGCAGACGAGCGAAAGCGCTGCCGTGGCGGCGCAGAACCAGGTGACGATCGAGGTCGGCACCGCCGGAAAACGCCGCGACAGCAGCGAATAGGACGACCACAGCAGCGCGCAAACGGCCGCCATGGCATAGCCGAAGGTGTAGCGCGCATCGAAGGCCAGACCACCCCCCTTGGTCACGATGAGGACGGTGCCGGCGAGCCCGAGCAGCGCTCCCACGACATGGTTCCAGGCCAGCTTCTCACCCGGCATCAGCGCCGAACCGAGCACGATCAGCAGCGGCCACAGATAGGCGATCAGACTTGCCTCCACCGCCGGCGCGTTACGCAGCGCGGTGAAGTAGAAAAAGTGGTAGCCGAACAGGCCGGCAATGCCTATCAGCCATACCTGACGTGGAATCTTCTGGCTTTTGCCGCTCGGCGGCATGAACAGCCTGGCGACCAGCCCTACCGCGGTGCCGATGGTGAAGGTGATGGCCGACAGCAGGAAGGGCGGGACAGTGCCCGACGCGTCGGTGAGCAATGCCAGCAGCGCCCACATGGCAACCGCCGAAAAGCCGATCAGTGTTGCGCGCGCCATGCCCGTCTCCGGCGACGCGCAAAACGCGTCTATTCAACAGCTTCAAATCGCCGCGCACTGACGGTCAAGGTGCCGATCTGGGTCCCGACCGTGGCGTGGATCGGCGCATATACGCCGGTTTGGCCGAGCGGTGCAAACGTCACCATCATCTGGCTCTTGTTCTTCAGGTAATTCAGCGCCTTGCGGCCCTTTCGGTAGCCCGCCACCGGTTCGAATCCCATCTTGCAGGTGACGGTGTCGCCCTTGTAGCCCTTGACCGAGATCGAGCCCTTCGAGGCATAGGTCAGCGTCAGGTCGGCGCGCATCTCGCCATCATAGAACTTCACCTTGCGCCCGCAGACCTTGTCGAGGCTGTCGGCATGGATGACGGTGGCGGCCATCGGGTCGAGCACCGCTGCCAGATCGTTGCTGCCCAGCGGTATCCAGGTCTTGGGGTTGCGCTTTTTCGGCTCGGGAATGACCCGGGTGGCGGTGACAGCGCCATTGGCAAAGCGGATGTCGACCACGGAAGCCTTCTTGCCGGACTTGTAATCGGCGCGAAACGCCTGCGGCTGCATCTGCTTGCCCAGGATCTTGCCCTTTGACGAGATCGTGCCGCTCGTGTCGTCGAACAAGGTGGCGAGACCGGCTGCCGCGACGGTGCCGTCTATGGCATAGCTGTCGCCCTGGTAGCGGCTGGAAAATGTCGCCTTGGCCACCGAAAGGCCGAGGAAGGATACCGTGTATTCGCCCTTGAAGGACTGCGGAGCGGCCGCTGGGGTGGCGGCAAGGGTTGAGGTGGGCAAGGCAGCGACAAGCATGGCGACAAGGGCATGTGACGGACGAAGCATGGCGGGGATCGGTCCTCGATTCTCAAAGCCGGAGGTGGGCGACTCCGGCTTGCAATGTCCCTATGCGACCGCTTATAGGCTGAATTCCGGCCTTTATGTGAAATGCCCGTCACAGCCTTGGGTACGCCGGAGCTTGACGCCCCGGCGAAATGCAACTATGGAACGCCAACTTTTTCCATAAGGCCGCCTGACTGAAACCGCGCGCCGCCCGGCGCGGGCGAAAATGGTTTGGCAGGCTTAGACAGAACTGAAGGTTAGAACCATGTCCCGCACCTGCGAACTCACTGCCAAGGCAGTCCAGACCGGCAACAATGTGAGCCACGCCAACAACAAGACCAAGCGTCGCTTCCTGCCGAACCTCGTCAATGTGACGCTGATTTCGGAAGCGCTGAACCAGAATGTGCGCCTGCGCATTTCGGCCAACGCGCTGCGTTCGGTCGAGCATCGCGGTGGCCTAGACGCCTTCCTGGCCAAGGCCGACGCCAAGGAACTGTCGCAGCGTGCGCGCCTCTTGAAGAAGCAGATCGCCAAGAAACAGGCCGATCAGCCCGCCGCTTAAGACTTTAAGGCGGGGGACGACCGCCTTGAGCATCGGAGGATCCGATGCTCAAAATCATAAGGCAGCGCCATCCGAACTTCGGATAGCGCCTGGCTGGTTCCATTACCCAGGATAAAAAAATGACTTCCTTCTCGCGATATCTGCCCTTTGTGGCCGCCATGGCGCTTGTCGTCGTGGCATCGAACATCCTTGTGCAGTTTCCGATGCAGGGCCAGGTCGGCAGCCTGTCGCTGGCCGACATCCTGACCTGGGGCGCCTTCACCTACCCGTTCTCCTTCCTGGTCACCGACCTTGCCAACCGTCGCTACGGCCCGACCGTGGCGCGCCGCATCGTCTTTGTCGGCTTCATGACGGCGGTGATCTGCTCGATCCTCATCCCGCCCTTCCTGTTTCGCCACGGGCTGATCGAATTCGAGACCGCCGCCGACCGGCTGGTGCGCATTGCGGCGGCTTCGGGTGCTGCGTTCCTCTGCGCGCAGTTGCTCGACGTCACCGTGTTCAACCGGCTGCGCCGCCAGAGCTGGTGGCGCGCGCCGATCGTCGGCACGCTGGTCGGCTCGGTGTTCGACACCGTCGTGTTCTTCAGCATCGCCTTTTCCGCCCTCTTCGCCTTTGCCGGCCCGAATGACAGCTTTGCGCTGGAAACGGCGCCGCTGATGGGCGTGCTGCCGGTGGAGACCATGCGCTGGGTCTCCTGGGCGCTCGGCGATCTCTCGGTGAAGCTGATCATCGCCGTTGTGGCGCTGATCCCCTACCGGCTGCTCGCCGCCCGCTGGAGCCAGCCGGCGGTCGCGGTCTAGGCCGTGATCCCCTGGGTCCAGCTCGACGCTGCAAAGACGCCCGACGGCGCCCAGGAACTGCGCTTAAAGCAGCGCGGGGCTGAATTCTCGATCATGCTCGGCACCAACGAGCTGATGAACAGCCGCCTAAGCGGTTCCGAGCAAGCGCTGGCAAAACTCTCCTGCGACAGGATTGCCGGACAGAGCCGACCGAAAATCCTGATCGGCGGCCTCGGTATGGGTTTTACCCTGCGCGCCGCCATCGCCGAGTTGGGCGCCGACGCAGGCGTCACCGTCGCCGAGCTTGTTCCGGCGGTTATCGCCTGGGCACGCGGCCCGATGGCAGAGCTGTTTGCCGGCTGCCTTGAGGATCCCCGCGTGAGCGTCCGCGAAGCCGATGTCGGGCACACCATAAGGTCCGACAAGGCCGCCTGGGATGCCATCCTGCTCGATGTCGACAACGGCCCAGAGGCGATCGTCCACAAGGGCAACGATTCTCTCTATGGCGCCGCTGGCCTCGGCGCTGCGCGTGCCGCACTGAAGCCCGGCGGTGTGCTGGCGGTATGGTCGCAAGGGCCGGACAGTGGCTTTACGCGCAGGCTCAAGCAAGCGGGCTTTGTCGTGGACGAAGTGAAGACGCGCGCCAATGGCAAGCGCGGCGCCCGCCACGTCATCTGGATCGCAACGAAGCCGGCATAGGCCGCCGGCTCAATCCTGATGGAGAATAAATTCCAGGTAGAGGTTGCGCTGCAGGATCGAATGGTTGTCGTCCGAGATCAGCGACACCATCAGCGCGCCGTCGTCACGGGTCCAGACGTCGAGCCCTTCCATATTGTCAATCTGATAGCCCATGTCGGCTTCCATCAGCACCGGCCCGTCGGCGACAGCGCCTTTCTCGACGCTTTCGCCATAGATGCGCCTGAGCCGCATCCTGACGCCGCCAGCCATGGAGAAACTGCGCTCGAGCAGCAGCAGGTCGCCATCCGGCAGGAAGGCGCCGTCGGTGATGTCGAAATCGCCATTTCGCTTGACCGTGAAGACGCCCTTGTGCGGCCCTTCGATGATGGCGGCAAAGATGTTGCCGGCCTTATCGAGGCTCTTCTCCGAGACCACGACCAAGCCGCCCTCGTGCTGGCCGTAGGGATTGGCGTGGGTGACCGTCTCGAAGCCGCGGTTCTGCCGCAATTCCTGGGCTGGAACCAGGAAATTCAGCTGCTTGAATGGCGCCTTCATGTTGCTGGCGTCGATCTTGAACTGGGCGACGCGTTGATCGCGCTCGAAGCCGACGGTGGCGATGCCGTCCTTGACCGCCAGGCCTTCGGCGTCGACCTGCCATTTCTTGTCGATCGGCCGGCCCGATACATCGACCATCTGCTGCATGCGGAAATTCTGGATGCCGGACGGCCGCTTGTCGGCATCGTGGGTGATCGAGCCGAAAAACCAGAAGCCGGTATCGGCGACGCCGATGAAATCGCCGCCGGGCTTGAGGAAGCGAAACGCCGACAGCGCTCCGAAATCGCGCGTCGGCGAGGTCATCTCCAGCCCGCCGACGAACTCCAGCGGACCGAACTGTTTGTCGGCGCTGCCTATATGGAAGGTGGTGATCGGCCTTGCCGAGACTTCAACCGGCTCGACCGAGCTTGGCCCGGCGGCGATGGCCGGGGCCAGAGCCATGCCGGACAAGGCAGTGGCGGCGAAGAGCGTCTGCCTGAAGCCACCGCGCAAAGAGATCATCCTGCGCGCCGATAGCCGCCACGGCGTGTGTCGCGCGCGTTTTCCTCGGCAAACAGCGAGGCCAGTTGCTCGGTCATGGCACCGGCCAGTTCCTCGGCGTCGACGATGGTGACGGCGCGTCGGTAGTAGCGGGTGACATCGTGGCCGATGCCGATGGCCAGCAACTCGACCGGCGAGCGCGTCTCGATCAGTTCTATGACGGCGCGCAGATGACGCTCGAGATAGTTGCCCGGATTGACCGACAGCGTCGAATCGTCGACCGGCGCGCCGTCCGAGATCATCATCAGGATCTTGCGCTGTTCAGGCCGGGCGATCAGCCGGTTGTGTGCCCACAGCAGCGCCTCGCCGTCGATGTTTTCCTTGAGCAGGCCTTCGCGCATCATCAGGCCGAGATTGCGGCGGGCGCGGCGCCACGGATGGTCGGCGGATTTGTAGATGATGTGGCGCAGGTCGTTCAGCCGGCCCGGGTTCGGCGGCTTGCCATCCTTCAGCCATTTCTCGCGCGCCTGGCCGCCCTTCCACGCCCGCGTGGTGAAGCCGAGGATCTCGACCGAGACGCCGCAGCGCTCCAGCGTGCGCGCCAATATATCGGCGCAGGTGGCTGCGACCGTGATCGGCCGGCCGCGCATCGAGCCCGAATTGTCGAGCACCAGCGTCACCACCGTGTCGCGGAACTTGGTGTCGCGCTCCTGCTTGAACGACAGCGGCTGCATCGGGTCGATGACGACGCGCACCAGCCGGGCCGGATCGAGATAGCCCTCTTCGAGGTCGAAATCCCAGGAGCGGTTCTGCTGCGCCATCAGGCGGCGCTGCAGCCGATTGGCGAGACGCCCGACGACGCCGGAGAGATTGGCCAACTGCTTGTCGAGGAAGGCGCGCAGCCTGTCGAGCTCTTCTTCCTCGCACAGTTCCTCGGCGCCAACGGTCTCGTCGAAGGCGGTGGTGAAGACCTTGTAGTCGATCTCCTTGGGCAGATTGGTGAAGGGATTGTCGTTGCGGCGCGCCTCACCGGGCGTCTCGGCATCCGCATCGTCGTCGTCGGACAAATCGTCGGCGGTGGCGTCGGAGGCTTCCGTCTCGGACGACTGTTCGTCGTCGGCCGACGCCTCGGCATCCTCGGACTGCGACTGTTCGGAGCCGGAATCGTCTTCGCCGCCCTCCTCGCTCTGTTCCTCGCCTTGCGGCTGGTTGTCGTCATTGTCCTCGGAGTCTTCGGTCTCCTGGTCGTCGCCGAGTTCCTCGGCCATCTCCATGGACGCCAGCATGTCGCGCACGACGCGGGCGAAGGCCTGCTGGTCGCCGAGCTTGGCCGACAGCCCGTCGAGATCGGCCTTGGCCTTCTCCTCGACCCAGGGTCGCCAGAGGTCGACCAGCCGCTCGCCGCTCCTCGGGATCGGGCGGCCGGTCAGCTTCTCGCGCACCATCAGCGCCAGCGCTTCCTCGATCGGCGCGTCGGCCTTGTCCTTGACGTCGACGAGGTTGGCCTTGGCGTATTTGTCCTCCAGCATCGAGCCGATATTGTCGGCGACGCCCTGCATAGCGCGGCTGCCGATCGCCTCGACACGCGCCTGCTCGACGGCGTCGTAGATCGAGCGCGCCAGCTTGCCTTCCGGCGCCAGTTTGGTGTGGATGCGCTGATCGTGGCAGGCGCGCTTCAGCGCCATGGAATCGCCGAGCCCGCGGGTAATCGCGATATCCTCTTTCGACGCTTTCTTCGGCAGTTCCGGCAGGCGCGCACGACTGCCGGCAAGGGCGGGCCTGTCCTTGGCGAAACCGACCTCAAGCTCCTTGTCGCCGGCAAGGGCGCGCATGCAGACGGTGACGGCGCGCTTGAAGCTGTCGGCTTCAGACCCCGTCTTCGACTTGTTGCGCGTGTTGTCGCCCGGACCCGCCATCGAGGCTCTGCTTAGCCCAGCACCACGTTGGCGGCGCTCTCGGGCAGATCCTCACCGAAGGCGCGCTGGTAGAACTCGGCCACCACCGAGCGCTCGAGCTCGTCGCACTTGTTGAGGAAGGTCAGACGGAACGCCATGCCGATATTGCCGAAGATCTCGGCGTTCTCGGCCCAGGTGATGACGGTACGCGGGCTCATCACGGTCGACAGATCGCCATTGATGAAGGCCGAGCGCGTCATGTCGGCGACGCGCACCATCTTGTTGACGATCTCTTTGCCCTTGCCGTCGCGATAGTGCTTGGCCTTGGCCAGCACGATGTTGACCTCATTGTCGTGCGGCAGGTAGTTCAGCGTGGTGACGATCGACCAGCGGTCCATCTGCGCCTGGTTGATCTGCTGGGTGCCGTGATAGAGGCCGGTCGTGTCGCCGAGGCCGACCGTGTTGGCGGTCGAAAACAGCCGGAACGCCGGGTGCGGGCGGATGACCCGGCTCTGGTCGAGCAGCGTCAGGCGGCCAGACGATTCCAGCACGCGCTGGATGACGAACATCACGTCCGGACGGCCGGCGTCATATTCGTCGAAGCACAGCGCGACATTGTGCTGGTAGGCCCAGGGCAGGATGCCGTCGCGGAATTCGGTGATCTGCAGCCCGTCCTTGACGACGATGGCGTCCTTGCCGACGAGGTCGATACGGCTGACATGGCTGTCGAGGTTGACGCGCACGCAGGGCCAGTTGAGGCGGGCGGCGACCTGCTCGATATGCGTCGACTTGCCGGTGCCGTGATAGCCCGACACCATGACGCGGCGGTTGTAGGCGAAGCCGGCGAGGATCGCCAGCGTCGTCGCCTTGTCGAAAAGATAGTCCGGATCGATGTCCGGCACATGTTCGCTGGTCACCGAATATGCCGGCACCACCATCTTGGAGTCGAAGCCGAATTTGTCCTTCACAGAGACCGTCGTGTCGGGCAAATTGGCGATGTCGCGATCGACCTTGTTCATCTCTATCCACGTCTCCACGGGCGAAATGCCTGATTTCGCCGGCAATCGATTTTGTCCGGGGGCGGTCTTAGAGCCTTTTCCACCCTTATGAAAGTTGGAAAACGACACGAACCGTTGGGTCGCTCAGCACAAACCCGCCTGCTTGAGCACGCGATAGGCCTGCAGCACATCGCGGAACCGGTCTTCCGAACCTCTGTCGCCGCCATTCGCATCCGGATGGTGGCGCTTCACAAGTTCCTTATAGCGCGCCTTGATGTCCTTGCCAGTCGCCTTTGTATCAAGGCCAAGCGTTTCCAGCGCCTTGGCCTCAAGCGGCTTGGCCTTTCGTTCGCGCGCCTCGCGCGGGTCTTTCGGCCCTTTGAACAGATCGAAAGGGTCGCGCATGCGGTTGTAATAACCGGCGCGGCCGGAGCGCATCTGCGCCATATCTGGCGAAGAGCGGGTCGAGGCGCCGGCGAGGCCCATCTTCCATGTCGGCCGGTGGCCCGTCATCGCCTCCTTCTGGAAGCGGGCGATCTCGGTGTCCGGGACGCCGGAGAAGTAATTGAAACCCTTGTTGTATTCACGCACATGGTCGAAGCAGAACTGGAAATACTCGCCTTCCTTCATGCGACCGACCGGCGCACGATGGGTGCCGGCCTCCTTGCAGCCGTCCCACTGGCAGATCGGCGAGCGTGACTTCAGCTCCGCATCCTTTTCGGGACGGATCCGAATCTTCTCGAAATATTTGGGGTACGGTTTCATCTCACCCATTTATGGGCTGTTCGCACTCGCGAAACAAGAATTGACATTTTCGCGATGATCGCCCTAACCGCTGAATCGCGGCATAAAGCAGGGCGAATGGCGATTTTTGAGGCGGCCCGGCGAGATCGATCCCGATTTCCCGATCACGCCTTGCAGATATGGTGAAGGGAAGTGGCGATGTCCATACAGGCGACCATGGAAGACAAGCTGAACAAGGCGTTTTCGCCGGAGCGGCTGGTGATCGTCAATGAAAGCCACCTCCACGCCGGTCACCACCACCACGGCTCAGACCATCACGGCGCTTATGACGGCACCGGCGAGACGCATTTTCGCGTCCGCATCGTCTCGCCGGTCTTTGCCGGCATGAGCCGTATCGACCGCCACCGCGCCGTCAACGAATTGCTGGCGGCGGAGTTGAAGGCCGGCGTCCATGCGCTCGCCATCGAACCGGCCGCACCCGGCGAAAAGACCCGCTGGTAAGCCACTCAGATCACCGCTTCGATTAGAAACGGCCCAGGGCGCGACAATGCGCTGTCGAGCAGCGCGTCGAAGCGCTCGCACGTATCGGCGCGGGCCGCTTCCACGCCCATCCCCTTGGCCAGGGCAACCCAGTCCAGCACCGGGTGGTCGAGATCGAGCATGCGCCTGGCGTTCTCGCCGATCGAATTCACGCCGAGATTCTTCATCTCGCCATGCAGGATGGCGTAGGTCCGGTTGGAAAAGACGATCGTGACCACGTCGAGCTTTTCCCGGGCCTGCGTCCACAGGCCCTGCACCGTGTACATGCCGCTGCCATCGGCTTCGAGATTGATCACCTTGCGATCCGGGCAGGCGATCGCCGCGCCTGTTGCCATCGGAATGCCGCCGCCGATCGATCCGCCCGTGCCCATCATATAATCGTGCGGGGCAGCAAAGGCCGACAGCGCGAAGAACCGCCGTGCCGAGGTGACCGCTTCGTCGCAGACGATCGCATTCGCGGGCAGCTTGCGCGCCACCGAAAGAGCGATCGCGTCGTCCGTCAATCTGCCGCTTGGCATCGGCTCGTCGGGAAAGGCGGTTGCGACGGTGAATTGCTTCGTCGACTTGATGCCGAGCTCGTCGGCCAACGCCTCCAGCCCCGCTTTCAAATCGTCGCCATGGGCCGCCAGCGAGAGCACCTGGCAATCGTCTCGGACCAGCCGTCCCGGCTTGCCCGGATAGGCGAAGAAGGCCACCGGCTCCTTCGCGCCGACCAGCACCAGCACGTCGATATCCCGGAGCGTGGCTGTCGCCGCATCGACCGGATAGGGGATGCGCGTCGGCGCGAACCGTCCGCGCCCGCGCTGCATCCGGGCGATCAGAACCTCGCTGAACAGGCGGACATCGCCGGCCGCCGAGATTCGGCCTGCGATCTCAAGCGCATCGGCCCGCGCCGCCCGCCCGCGCACCACCATGCCAATGCGGCCCGGACGGGCGCGGATCGCTTCGGCGACTGCGCGCACGGCTTCCATGTCGACGGCTGGGGGCGGCGCCAGTTTCACCTTGCCAGGGGAAACCGCGTCAACCTCGCCCCAGGCAGCATCTGCTGGCAGGATCAGGGTCGTGACACCAGGCGGCGTCAGCGAGGCGCGATAGGCGGCCTCCGCTGCCGGGGCGATATCGGCCGGACCTTTGACGCGGCCAACCCAGTTCGACATTGGCGCTGCCAGGCCCTCTATGTCGCTGGTCAGCGGCGCGTCGAGCGGCAGATGGTAGGAGGCGTGGTCGCCGACAATGTTGATCATCGGGCTGCGCGCACGCCTTGCATTGTGCATGTTGGCAAGGCCATTGGCCAAGCCCGGCCCGGTATGCAGCAGAGTCGCCGCGGGACGGTCGGTCATGCGCGCATAGCCGTCGGCGGCACCCGTCACCACGCCCTCGAACAGGCCGAGCACGCACCGCATCTCAGGCTTGCGATCCAGTGCGGCAACGAAATGCATTTCGGACGTGCCTGGATTGGCGAAACAGACCGTGACGTCATTGGCCAGGAGCACGTCACACAGCAGGTCGGCGCCATTCATGAAATTCTCTCCGGTTGGCGTCACAAAGCAGACGGTCGAAAAGTGCAATAGCACCTGCAAGCGCCGGCACGGCAATATCCCGCCAGCGCTTTTGGTCTGATCCAGCTGTCTCGCAGCGCAATCAGCTGACCGCGGATTTGAGGAACGCCAGCGTGGCGGCCGTCAACGCATCGCCGTCCTCGCCAAAGTCATGGTTGATCGACATATGCGTGTAGGCGCTGCCGTCGAACAGTGTCACCGCAGTGCCGGTGGCGCGCAGGCGCTCGGCAAAGGCCGTCGATTGCTCGTCGCGGCCATCGGCGCGTGAATAGGCGATGAAGGTCGGTGGATGCTTGCGCCCGTCGACATAGCTCGCCGGCGACAGAGCCGCCCATTGCGAAGGATCGGAAAAGACGCGGGCATAAGCGCGGACCATGCCGCCGCTTTTTTCGAGTGCCACAAGATCATAGGCCCTGGTATCGTCGAGGATCAACCCGGCAACGCCGGGCAGCCCGCCGCGCATGCCGGTCAGCGCGATCAGATGGCAGCCGGCCGAATGGCCCATGCCGACAATGCGGTTCGGATCGCCGCCATATCGGGCGATGTTGGCGCGCACATAGGCATAGGCCTTTTCGACATCGCTGGCCTGGGTGGCGACATCGGCTTCCGGCAGCATGCGGTAGTCGATCGAGACGAACACGAACCCGTTGGCGAGCAGGAAGGCCGGCTTGGCGCCGACCTGGCTGCGTTTGCCGAACCGCCAGGTACCGCCATGAACGAAAAGCACCACCGGCAGGTTGTTCGCACCGGCGGGAGCGTAGATGTCGAGCTTGGCCGGTCCATAGTCGAACGTTTGCGGTTCTGGCTGGCGTAGCCGCAAGGCAGCCGACGCGCCGACCGGCAGCATCGCTGCCAGCGACGCGAATATCAGACTTCGCCGGTCCATCATCGCCCTCTCCTGGTCTGCCGCTACAGTGCATCGCAGTAGCGGGCACGTCCAGTTATCGATTGGCAAACAAGCCGACCGCGCGCACACTGATCTTGGCTGTTGATTCGGGTGGGCACACTGGTTCACAACGAGATGCGCGACGCGCCGCTTCTTTGCGGCCACGAAGAGTGGCGCTCTCAAAGCTATGTGATCCCAGCCGGTTAATTGAGTTTGCCGGGAACAAACAACGCTTGCCGGCAGTTGAAGGAGCGATGAGCCGATTGGCAGCCTATCGGCTCCGAGGCAAGGCATCATGCGCGAGAACCAATCAGACGTCTTCGATCTGTTTTCGGAAATCTATGGGAACGCGGCTCAGGAAGAGATAAGCCTTCAGCAATATCTGCTAGCCTGCCGTGAGGACAAATCCATGTATGCCTCGGCCCCCGAGCGAATGGTCGAGGCGATAGGCGAGCCGAACCTGGTCGATACCAGCAAGGATGAGCGGCTGGGCCGCATTTTCTCCAACCGCACGATCAAGATCTACCCCTCCTTCTCCGACTTCTACGGAATGGAGGATACGATCGAACGCATCGCCGGATATTTCCGCTATGCCTCGCAGGGGTTGGAGGAACGCAAACAGATCCTCTATCTGCTTGGCCCTGTCGGCGGCGGCAAATCCTCGCTCGCGGAGCGGCTGAAGAAGCTGATGGAGCAGCGGCCAATCTACACGCTGAAGGTCGGCAACCAGATCAGCCCGGTCTTCGAATCTCCGCTCGGCCTTTTCAACCCCGACCGCATGGGCGATCTGCTGGAAGACAAATACGGCATAGCCCGACGCCGCCTGAACGGACTTATTTCGCCCTGGGCGGCCAAGCGCCTCGACGAATTGGCCGGCGACATCTCCAAATTCAGTGTCGTCAAGCTGTTGCCGTCGCGGCTGCGCCAGATCTCCATCGCCAAGACCGAGCCCGGCGACGAGAACAATCAGGACGTCTCGGCACTGGTCGGCAAGGTCGACATCAGGCAATTGGAGAACTTCAGCCAGTCCGACCCGGATGCCTATTCCTACAGCGGCGGCTTGAACCGGACCACGCAGGGGCTGCTTGAGTTCGTCGAGATGTTCAAGGCGCCCATCAAGGTCCTGCATCCGTTGCTGACGGCAACCCAGGAAGGCAGTTACAACGGCACCGAGAATTTCGGTGCCTTCCCTTACCAGGGCATCGTCGTCGCCCATTCCAATGAATCGGAATGGCAGCAGTTCAAGAACAACAAAAACAATGAGGCCTTCCTCGACCGCATCCTGGTGGTCAAGGTTCCCTATTGCCTGCGCATCACCGAGGAAAGGCAGATCTACGAGAAGCTGCTGCGCGAGAGCGAGCTGGCGAGCAGTCCCTGCGCGCCCGAGGTGCTGGACATTCTCAGCCGCTTCACCGTTTCGACCCGCCTGGCCGAGCACGAGAACTCACCGCTCTACACCAAGATGCGCGCCTATGACGGCGAGAATCTCAAGGAAGTCGACCCCAAGGCCAAATCGGTCCAGGAATATCGCGACGCCGCCGGCGTCGACGAGGGCATGACCGGAGTTAGCACACGTTTCGCCTTCAAGATCCTGTCGCAGACGTTCAACTACGACACCAAGGAGGTGGCGGCTGATCCGGTGCATCTGATGTACATCCTCGAGGAGGCGATCAAACGCGAGCAGTTCCCGAAGGCAACGGAAGCCGCCTATCTCGAATTCATCAAGTCGGAACTCGCAGCCCGCTATGCCGAGTTCATTGGTCACGAGATCCAGAAGGCCTATCTGGAATCCTATAGCGAGTACGGCCAGAACCTCTTCGACCGCTACATCGCTTACGCCGATGCCTGGATCGAGGATCAGGACTACAAGGACCCCGATACGGGGCAGATCCTCAACCGCGAGGTCCTGGAGAAGGAATTGTCCCAGGTCGAAAAGCCGGCTGGCATCGCCAATCCCAAGGACTTCCGCAACGAAGTCGTCAAATTCACCTTGCGAGCCCGGGCTCGCAACGACGGTCGCAATCCCTCCTGGACGAGTTATGAAAAGCTGCGCGAGGTCATCGAGAAGCGCATGTTCGGCCAGGTCGAAGACCTGCTGCCGGTGATCAGCTTCGGCTCCAAGCAGGACAACGTCACCGAAAAGCGGCACAATGAGTTCGTGCAACGCATGGTGGAGCGCGGCTACACCGAACGGCAGGTGCGCCGGCTGGTCGACTGGTACATGCGCGTGAACAAGGCGGGTTGAGCAAGCCTGGACGGTTCCATGCCGATCTTCATCGACCGCCGTCTGAACCCGAAGGACAAGAGCCTTGGCAATCGCCAACGCTTCCTGAAGCGTGCGCGCGAAGAACTCAAGCGCAGCATCCGCGACCGCGTCCGCGCCGGTGGCATCGCCGATCTGGATCGCGACCATGCCGTGCCGATCCCACGCAAAGGCACTGGCGAGCCGACCTTCAGCGACGCCAAGGATAGCGGCCGGCGCCAGCACATCCTGCCGGGCAACAAGTCGTTCAATACCGGTGACCTGGTCCCAAAGCCAAGCGGCGGAGGAGGCGCAGGCGCTTCGGCTCCCGGAACCACGGAATCCGAAGACGATTTCCGCTTCGTGCTGTCGCGCGAGGAGGTGCTGGATCTATTCTTCGAAGACCTCGAATTGCCCGATCTGGTCAAGCTCAGCCTCAAGCAAATCCTCAGCTTCAAGCCGAAGCGGGCGGGTTTCGCGGCCAGCGGCGCGCCGACCAACATCAATGTCGGACGCACGATGCGAAACAGCCACGGGCGACGCATCGCGCTGAGGCGTCCGAAACGGGCGGAGGTGGAAGCCCTGGCCCGGCAGATCGCCGAACTGGAAGCAAAGCCGACAAATCCCAAGACGGATGAGCGCATCGTCGCCCTACGCGCGGAGCTCGATCGGCTGGAGCGCCGGCGCCGGCGGATCGCCTATGTCGATCCGGTCGACATTCGCTTCAACCGCTTCGACCCCCAGCCGAGACCGAATGCCAGCGCCGTCATGTTCTGCCTGATGGACGTGTCCGGATCGATGGGCGAGCGGGAAAAGGATTTGGCCAAGCGCTTCTTCGTCTTGCTGCATCTGTTCCTGACGCGGCGCTATGAGCGCACGGAGATCGTTTTCATCCGCCACACGCACGAGGCCAAGGAGGTGGACGAGCACACATTTTTCTATCATACGCAGAGCGGCGGCACCGTCGTTTCCACGGCGCTCGAGGAGATGCACCGCATTATCGAAGAGCGCTATCCGGCCTCTGAGTGGAATATTTACGCCGCCCAGGCCTCCGACGGCGACAACTTTGCCACCGACTCCGAGCGCTGCATTGAGCTGCTCGACCGCAGGCTCATGCGGCTTTGCCAGTATTTCGCCTATGTCGAGATCATCGACGAACGGGAAAGCCACATTTTCGGTTCGACCGAGAACGGAACGTCGCTCTGGCGCGCCTACAACGCCGTCGATCAGAAATGGCCGAGCTTCCAGATGCGGCGCATCGCCGCTCCGGCCGATATCTATCCGGTGTTCCGCGAACTCTTCGCCAGGCAACCCTATCTGCGCAAGAGCGCTTGAGGACATCGCCGATGGCCAGCCAGGCGCGCAAATCAGCACTGCTGTTTTCCGGATCGGACTGGGATTTCGCGAAACTGTCGCGAGTATATGACGAAATCGAGGCGATTGCCGTCGAAGAGCTCCACCTCGATATCTATCCCGTGCAGATGGAGGTCATTTCGTCCGAACAGATGCTCGACGCCTATTCGTCCGTCGGCATGCCACTGATGTATCGCCATTGGTCGTTCGGCAAGCATTTCATCTATGACGAGCTTCTATACCGCAAGGGGGCGCGCGGCCTGGCCTACGAGATCGTCATCAACTCCAATCCCTGCATCGTCTATCTCATGGAAGAAAACACCATGGCGCTGCAGGCGCTGGTAACTGCCCATGCAGCATTTGGCCACAACCACTTCTTCAAGAACAATCATCTCTTCCGCCAATGGACGGATGCCGGCGGCATCCTGAGCTACCTGAATTTCGCCAAGGGCTACATCGCCCGGTGCGAGGAGCGGCATGGGCTGGCCGCGGTGGAGTCGATCCTCGATGCCGCCCACGCTCTGATGGAGCAAGGCGTGTTCCGCTACCATCGGCCGCCGAAACTGTCCTCCGAGCGGCAGCGCGAAGGACTGCGCGAGCGCCTCGAATATGAGGAGCGATCGTTCAACGATCTCTGGCGCACGCTGCCGCCGTCGCAGGGAAAGAACAAGCCTGAAGCGAGGGACGAGGTCCTGGCGGAGCGCAAGAAGTCGCTCAACCTGCCCGAGGAGAACCTGCTCTATTTTCTCGAGAAGAACAGTCTGGTGCTCGAGCCCTGGCAGCGTGAGATCGTCAGGATCGTGCGCGTCGTCGCGCAATATTTCTACCCGCAGCGGCAGACCCAGGTGATGAACGAAGGCTGCGCCACTTTCGTGCACTACACTTTGATGAACACGCTCTTCGATCGGGGCCGCATCAGCGAAGGCGCCATGCTGGAAATCCTGCGCAACCACTCCAATGTCATCTTCCAGCCGGCCTATGACGATCCACGTTTCTCCGGCATCAATCCCTATGCGCTGGGTCTCGACATGATGCAGGATATCCAGCGCATCTCAACCGAACCGACGGCCGAAGACCGCGACTGGTTCCCTGACATCGCCGGTCGCGGCGACTGGCGCGACACCCTGCTCGATGCCTGGGCCAATCATCGCGACGAATCCTTCATCCACCAGTATCTCAGCCCGGCGCTGATCCGAAAATGGCGGCTCTTCTTGCTGGCCGATGGTGCCGACGAGCCGCATTACCAAGTCGCCTCGATCCACAATGAGCGTGGCTATCGCAAGATACGATCCGCGCTGGCCCACAGTTACGAGATTGGCGCGAAAAGGCCCGACATTGAAGTGGTGGACGTCGACCTCTTGGGCGATCGGCACCTGCGACTGCAGCACAATGTCAAGAATGGCATCCTGCTCGATGGCGAAAGCCGCGACGCGACGCTCCGTCACATCAGGCGCCTCTGGGGCTACGACGTCAGTCTGGCGGCAGTCGATGCCGAGACCGGCGCGATGCTCAGCGAGCGCTCGACAAAAGAGCTTTGAGGTGGCTGATCTTAGAGCAATTCCAGGAAAGTGCGGAGCGGTTTTCCGTCCGGAATTGCGCAAAAACAAAGAGATAGAGCGGTTGGCCTTTCCGTGAAACGGTGAGACGCTCTAGCCATCGCCGGCCGGCCTGATCCTCAACCGCGCAATCCGGTTCTTGTCGCGCTTCATCACCACGAAGCGCTTGCCGTGGAAGGTAAAGGCCTGCTTTTCCTCGGGGATAGACTGCGTCTCGTGGATGACCAGGCCGGCAATGGTGGTGGCTTCCTCGTCCGGCAGGTTCCAGTCGAGCGCCCGGTTGAGATCGCGGATCGGCACGGTGCCATCGACGACGACGGAGCCGTCGGCTTCCTGCTTGACGCCCTGGATGTCGACATCGTGCTCGTCGGCGATCTCGCCGACAATCTCCTCGATGATATCCTCCAGCGTCACCAGCCCTTCGACCTCGCCATATTCGTCGACGACGATGGCAAAATGCGCCTTGGCGCGCAGGAAGGCGTTGAGCTGTTCCTGCAAGGTCGTGGTGTCGGGCACGAACCAGGGCTTCGACGCGATCTTCATCACGTCGATTTTGGTAAAGTCGTTGCCGACCTCGTTCAGCGCCCGCAGCAGGTCCTTGGCGTGCAGCACGCCGACAATGTTGTCGAGCGAGCCCTTCCACAGCGGCATGCGGGTATGCGGGCTCTGCAGGATCTCGCGCACCACCGCTTCCGGCGCATTGTCGGCATTGACCGAGCGCATATTGGTGCGGTGGACCATGATGTCGGAGACTTCGAGCTCGGCGAGATCGAACAGGCCGCCGACGCGATCGCGTTCCTCGCGCACCATCTGGCCGTCGCGGCGGAAATCGTCGACCGCGCCGCGCAACTCGTCCTGGGTCGAACGCTGCGGCTCGATACGCGACAGTTCGTAGCCGAACATCGCGAGCAGGCGCGTGCGCACGGCAATGAAAAACAGGATGAGGATGGCGAGGACAGCGACCACGATCCAGCCAATGTCCATCTCAGCCGGCTTTCCTGTTGTCCGGATGATTTTCCCTGAGGAATGACAGCACTTCCGACGCCGGCACATCCTTGGCGATGAAGGCCTGGCCGATACCGCGCGTCAGGATGAAGGTCAGCGCACCGCGCGACACTTTCTTGTCCTGGGTGATGAAGCCAAGCAGCGCCTCCGCGTCGGGTAATTCGCCAGGGATGTCGGACATCCGCCAGGGCAGGCCGACGGCGCGCAGGTGCGCTTCGACCCGCGCTGCGTCATCGGGGCTCGCCAGATTGAGCCGTGCGGAAAAACGGTGCGCCAGCACCATGCCGATGGCGACGCCTTCGCCATGGACAAGACGAGCGCCGTCATACTGTGTGGCCCCCTCCAGCGCATGGCCGAATGTATGGCCGAGATTGAGCAGCGCGCGGTCGCCGGTTTCAAACTCGTCGCGGGCGACGACATCGGCCTTGGCGCGGCAGGCCTCGGCAATCGCCTCCGCCCGCTCCGCACCGCCGGCGAATACTTTTGTCCAGTTCTCTTCCAGCCAGGAGAAAAACGCCGGCCGGTCGATCAGCCCGTATTTGGCGAGTTCGGCATAGCCGGCGCGGAATTCGCGGATCGGCAGCGTGTCGAGCACTTCGGTGTCGGCCAGCACCAGTTTCGGCTGGTGGAAGACGCCGACCAGATTCTTGCCGCGCGGGCTGTTGATGCCGGTCTTGCCGCCGACCGAGGAATCGACCTGCGCCAGCAGCGACGTGGGGATCTGCACGAAATTCATGCCGCGCCGAACGATGCCGGAGGCAAAGCCGGTGAGGTCGCCGATGACCCCGCCACCGAGCGCGATGACGACGTCGCCGCGCTCCAGTTTCGCGGCCAGGACGCCGTCGACCACCTCTTCGAGATGGGAAAAGCTCTTGGTCTTTTCGCCGGCCGGCAAGGTGATGACGGCAGGCTGGATGCCGCCTGTTTCCAGACCGGCCTTAAGCGCTTCGAGATGTGCCGCCGCGACATTGTCATCGGTGACCACCGCCGCCCTCGTGCCGGGCAGGCGGCGCGATATCTCGGCGCCGGCACGCCTCAAAAGGCCGGGGCCGATCAGAATGTCATAGGCGCGCTCGCCAAGGCCGACCTCGACAATGACAGGCTCGCTCATGGTCGCACCTCGCCCGGCGCCGTGGTGGCCGGAATGCCGAAATGCCCGCACAATGCGTCGACGACCTCGGTCGCAATGACTTCCTTGCGGTCGTCGCGGGTCGGCACGGTGACGTTTGACGTGGCATAGACCGGATAGCGCTCGCCCATCAACCGCTCCAGCACGGCGCGCGGATCGGGGTTTTTGAGCAAGGGCCGGTTCTGCTTCTTGGAGACGCGCTCCATCAACAGATCGAGCTCGGCCTTCAGCCACACCGAGACGCCATGCGACGCGATCGCGTCGCGCGTCTGCGCATTCATGAAGGCGCCGCCGCCGGTCGACAGCACCTGCGGGCCGTGTTCCAGGAGGCGCAGGATGACGCGCTGCTCGAGCGCCCGGAATTCGGTCTCGCCATAGCGTTCGAACAACTCCGGCACGGTCATGCGCGACACGCTTTCGATCTCCTGGTCGCTGTCGATGAACGGCAGCGACAGCATGGCCGCCACCTTGCGGCCGATCGCTGTCTTGCCGGCGCCCATCAGGCCGACAAAGACAATCGAACGACTGCCCAGCCTGTCGAGCAGCGCGGCATGGCTCTCGCCAGGAGGAGTTAGTGGTAACACGTTCATGAGACCATGCTGTTTCTAAGCCGTCTTTGCCGGCGTATCGACATCAAAAGCCCGTTTGCGTCAAGCATCGCGCCCTGAGCAGGTCTCGGAAAGTGCAGTGGTTTTCCCGCATGGACCTGCGTAGGACAAAACCCTTCGTCCTTGAATTGCCCGGATTGGCGTCCCATAAGGACACAGGGTTTGGAATCGCAGAACAAGAAGACGGGCGAAAATTGATGCCGACACTGTTCCGCTTTGTCGTGACGATGATGATTCTTGCCGGCATTGCCTATGGTACGATGGTGGCGCTGGCGATGTTCGTCGAGCCGAAAAAGGCGGAAATCACCGTGCGCATTCCGCCGGAAAAGCTGAACCCCAAGAAAAACTGATCCAAAGCAGGCTGACTTCAGAAAATGAACAGCGCGGCTCGTATCGAAGCCTTCCTCGAAATGATGAGCGCCGAACGCGGTGCCGCCGAAAACACGCTCTCTTCCTATCGCCGCGATCTCGAAGATGCCTCGCAGCAGATTGGCGGCGGGCTTGCCGGTGCTGCCGCGGCCGACATCCGCGCCTATCTCGACGACGTCGCCGCGCGTGGCTTTGCGCCGACCTCGCAGGCGCGCAAACTGTCGGCGATCCGCCAGTTCTTCAAGTTCCTCTACGCCGAGGGCCTGCGCAGCGACGACCCGACCGGCACGCTGGACAGCCCGAAGAAGGGCCGGCCGCTGCCCAAGACGATGAGCGAGGCCGATACCGGCCGGCTGCTCGACCGCGCGGCCCTGGAAGCAGGCGATGGCGTCAATGGCGACCGGCTGACGGCATTGCGCCTGCACGCGCTGGTCGAAGTGCTCTATGCCACCGGCCTGCGCGTCTCCGAACTGGTCGGCCTGCCGGTGACCGTCGCCCAGCGCGACGACCGCTTTTTCATGGTGCGCGGCAAGGGCGACAAGGAGCGCATGGTGCCGCTGTCGGCCAAGGCGCGGACGGCGATGCGGGCGTGGCTGACGGCCCGCGCCACGGTGCCGGCTTTCGCCGACAGCCCGTTCCTGTTTCCGGCGGCCGGCGACAGCGGCTTTCTCTCCCGGCAGGTCTTTGCCCGCGACCTCAAGGGTCTTGCCGCCCGGGCAGGCATATCGGCTGCGAAAATATCGCCGCACGTGTTGCGCCACGCTTTTGCCAGCCATCTCCTGCAGAACGGCGCCGATCTCAGGGCGGTGCAGCAGCTGCTCGGCCACGCCGATATCTCGACCACGCAGATTTACACGCATGTGCTGGAAGAGCGGCTGGTGCGGCTGGTCAACGATCATCACCCGCTTGCCGACTAGGCCTCATATCGCTATGTGAAGGCACGTTCCACCGCGCGGAGCCGCCATTTCCCGGGTCCCGCCAAGTCTTTGCCTTCCGACGCATCGGTCCGCTCAAGAATGTACAATTACCTCGATTTCGAAAAGCCGGTGCAGGACCTTGAACTCAAGATCCTCGAGCTGAAGAAGCTTGCCGAGAACGGCGAGGCGGTCGATGTCGGCGACGAAATCAGCCGGCTCGAGAAGCGCGTGCGCGACGCGCTGCGCGACATCTACAAGGCATTGACGCCGTGGCAGAAGGTGCAGGTGGCGCGCCACACCGACAGGCCGCATTGCCTCGACTACATCAAGGGCCTGTTCAACGATTTCACGCCGCTCGCCGGCGACCGCAATTTCGGCGAGGACCAGGCGATCATCGGCGGCTTCGCCCGCTTCCGCGGTGAACCCGTGGCCGTCATCGGCCAGGAAAAGGGCTCGGATACGTCGAGCCGGCTCAGGCACAATTTCGGTTCGGTGCGCCCTGAAGGCTACCGCAAGGCAGTGCGGCTGATGGAGCTTGCCGACCGCTTCAATATCCCGCTTCTGACGCTGGTCGACACCGCCGGCGCCTATCCCGGCGTCGGTGCCGAGGAACGCGGCCAGGCCGAAGCCATCGCCCGTTCGACCTCGGCCTGCCTCGGCCTCAAAGTGCCGTCGATCTCGGTGGTCATCGGCGAAGGCGGCTCGGGCGGCGCCATTGCGATCGCCACCGCCAACCGCGTCTACATGCTGGAACACGCCATCTATTCGGTGATCTCGCCGGAGGGCGCCGCCTCGATCCTGTGGCGCGACACCACGCGTTCGAAGGATGCGGCGACCAATATGAAAATCACCGCCCAGGATCTTCTGGAAATGAAGATCATCGACGCCATCATTCCCGAGCCGCTCGGCGGCGCCCAGCGCGCGCCTGAAACGGTGATCGCCGCCACCGGCGACCTCATCGCCAAGACGATGAAGGATTTTGCCGGCGCCAACACCGATTTCCGCGAGCAGCGCCGGGAAAAATACCTGGCGATGGGCCGCAGCCTCTGATTTTAGGGCGTCCGCGCGCCGCAATGTGGCGTTAGCGAGCAATTTCGCCACAAAAATGCCGCCGCATTCGGTTCAATGAAAAGTCCGTGACATCGAGCGAATTGCGGTGGGGGCAGCCGTCCGGAGCTTGCGGTAAGGAATTTTCAAGGTTAACGGGCTTAGGGTCCGTGAAGGTTTAGTGTGTTGGCCTGCGGCTGCGAAGCCCCACGCCTCGGGAAAAAGACATAGCCGTAACCATGTTTGCCAAGCTCGCCCGCACCGGAATCCTGATCGCCGCCCTTGGCGTCGCCGGCTGCAACGATTCCTCGATGAAGGATTTCGCGCCGGAGGCCAACAAGCCGCTGCCGGACAAGATCCTCGCCGACATGAAGGCCAAGGGCATGGTCCGCACCTCGTCGGTGATGGCCCGCATCTTCAAGGAGGAAGGCAAGCTCGAGATCTGGAAGGCCAAGACCACCGGCCGCTACGAGATGGTCGCCAGCTACGACATTTGCAAATGGTCGGGCAAGCTCGGCCCGAAATACACCGAGGGCGACCGCCAGGCGCCGGAAGGGTTCTACACGGTTCGCCCGTCGCAGATGAACCCGCGCTCGAACTATCACCTGTCCTTCAACATCGGCTACCCGAACGCCTATGACCGTGCCAATGGCCGCACCGGCGCCAATCTGATGGTGCACGGCGCCTGCTCGTCGTCGGGCTGCTATTCGATGACCGACCCGCAGATCGAGCAGATCTACGCTTTCGGCCGCGATGCCTTCCAGGGCGGCCAGACCGAGTTCCAGATCCAGGCCTTTCCGTTCCGCATGACCGCCGCCAACATGGCGCGCTATCGCAACGACCCGAACTACGAGTTCTGGAAGATGCTGAAGGTCGGCTACGACAATTTCGAGATCACCAAGGTTCCGCCGAAGGTCGATGTCTGCGAGAAGCGCTATGTCTTCAACCAGGTGGCGCCTGAGGGCACGACCTTCGATCCGACCGGCGCCTGCCCTGCGACCACGCAGCCGGATTCGCTGAAGAGCGCCTACAACGCCTATCAGAGCAGCTATGACGCGGCCTTCACCGGCGCGGTCAAGGCCAGCGTGCCGGCGCCCAAGCCGACCATTGCCGGCATCAAGGAAGCCAGCATCGTTTCCGACTGGTCGAAGCGCCGCGCCCGCGGCGAGCGCGTGCCGATCGATCCGCCGTCGCTCAATTCCGACGGCACGGTGACCGAGACGGCGCGCATGGGCCGCATCGATTCGCCGGCCGGCCGCAAGATGGCCGCGCTCGACGCCGAGAAGGAAGCCAAGCGCAAGGCCGAGGAACAGCGGGTTGCGGCCATCGAGGCTGCGAAAGCCGCCAAGGCCCAGGCACTGGCTGAAAAGGAAGCGGCCAAGGCCCAGGCGATAGCCGAAAAGGAAGCAGCCAAGCAGGCTGCCCAGCAGCCGGTCGCCACCGCGAGCGTCGAGGCAGCACCCGCCGAGCCGCCAACCGACGAAAGCCGGCTGTCAAAGATCAAGAACAAGCTGCTCGGCATGTTCGGCGGCTGAGCGCTTGGCCAAACGCGCTTCCGTCTATGATCTCAAGGGGCTGAACTGCCCCCTGCCCGTTCTTAAAGCGAAAAAACGCCTGGCGACGATGCAGCCGGGCAGCCGGCTGTGGCTGGAGACCACCGACCCGTTGGCGGTCATCGACATTCCCGCCTTTTGCGCCGACGCCGGCCACCAGCTGGTTGAAACGGCGGCCGTTTCCGGCGGCCATCGCTTTCTGGTCGAGCGCGGCGCGTAGCGCCTTGGAAACGCTCTTCCCGTTGTCTTGACGCAATTCCGGACGGAAAACCGCTCACACTTTTCCTGGAACTGCTTAACCCCCGGCAATCGCCAGCGGATTGCTCTCCAGCGCCGCGCGATCCGGCGTGTCGATCGACGGACGGTTGGTGAAGGCGGCAAACAGCCGCCGCACATAGTCTTCCGGCATGTCGAGCGTGATCAGGACCAGCCTGGTGCCGCGCTGGCCGTCCGGCCACGACGGCAGCCGCACCGGTGGATGCAGGATCCTCTGCACGCCGTGGACGACCAGCGGCCGCGACGGATCTTCCGCAAGCTCGATGACGCCCTTCATGCGCAACAGCTTGTCGCCATGCGCGGAGCGCAACAGGTCGAGGAACATCTCGATCGCCGAAAACGGCACCGGCCCGTTGTGGACCAGCGAATAGGAGCGGACACGGGAATCGTGGCGGTGCTCGTGCTCGTGGTCGCCGTGATCGTGATCGCCATGGTGATGGTGGTGATCATGCGCGGCTTCTTCGCCGAGCCAGCGCTGGACGTCGGCGGATTTGGTCGCCGGATTGTAAAGGCCGCAATCGAACAGCGCCGCGACGCCGGTTCGGCTGTCGCCGACTTCCAGCACCTTGGCGCCTGGGTTGAGCTGATGGAGCCGCGCCCGCAAAGCCTTGAGATCGGCGGGATCGCCGGCCAGATCGGCCTTGGTCAGCACGATGCGGTCGGCGACCGCCACCTGCTTGACCGCTTCGACATGGCCATCGAGCGTTGCATTGCCGTTGACGGCGTCGACCAGTGTGATGACGCCGTCGAGCCTGAACGCCTGGACAAGGGCGGGATGCGCCATGATGGACTGCAGCACCGGCGCCGGATCGGCGAGCCCCGTGGTCTCGACGACGACACGGGCCAGCTTTGCGATGCGGCCGGTCTGCAGCCGGTCGACCAGGTCGGCCAGCGTATCGACCAGCTCGCCACGCACCGTGCAGCAGAGGCAGCCATCGGACAGCTGGATGATGCCATCGGAGGCCTGTTCGACCAGGAGATGGTCAATCGCCACCTCGCCGAACTCGTTGATGATGACGGCGGTATCGACAAGAGCCGGGTCTTTGAGCAGCCGGTTGAGCAAAGTCGTCTTGCCGGCGCCGAGGAAGCCGGTAAGCACCGTGACGGGTATCGGAAAGCCCGCCATCTCCCTAGTTCGCGGCCTTGACCGGCTGGTCGCCTTGCAGCGCGGTTGCCGAGCCTACCACGACCGGTTCCGAACCCTTTGGCGCCGGGATGTCGGGCCGCCAGTTCGGCAACGGTACATCAGCATAGTCCTGGCCGCCCTGGTCTAGCATCGCCTTCGGCGCCGGCCCGGTGGCGCCGCCAAGGCCGACGGCAACCAGCGTCGGCACATGGTCAAGCTTCTCCCGATAGGGCGATTTTGGTGCGGCCGCGGCATCCTTCGCGGCGACCGGCGGCGCTGCCTCGGACTGCTCTTCAGGTGCCTTCTTCTTGCAGATCTCGTCATGCATGTCGTTGGGCGACATGGTATCGCCGTAGGAGGGCATGGCCGCGACGGTGAGCCAGTTCGGATCCGACATGGCAAAGCCCTGGTCGAGCAGCCTGGCAGCGGTCTCGGCGCGGCTGATCGCCGATTTTTCGCCAAGCACGACGGCGACCAACGTACGGCCGTTGCGCGTCGCCGAGCCGATCATGTTGAAGCCCGAGGGACAGACGAACCCGGTTTTCATGCCGTCGGCGCCGGGATAGCGGCCGATCAGGAGATTGTAGTTGGAGATCGCCTTCTTGCCGACGGCAAGGCCTTCGATCGAGAACCAGGGCGCGTATTGCGGGAATTCCTTGCGGATCGCAATCACCAGCAAGGCAAGGTCACGCGCCGTCGTATACTGCTCCGGCGAAAACAGCCCGTTCGGGTTGACGAAATGCGTCCCGGTCATACCGAGCCGCGCGGCTTCGGCGTTCATGCGGATGGCGAAGCCGGCCTGCGAGCCGCCGATGTTCTCGCCGATGGCCATGGCGATGTCGTTGGCCGATCTGACCAGCATCATCTTCAGCGCATTGTCGAGCCGCATCACCGAACCCGGCTTGAAGCCCATCTTGCTCGGCGGTTCGCCGGCGGAATGCTTGGTCACCTTGATCGGCGAATCGAGCTGGACCTCGCCGGCGGCAATCGCCCGGAAGGTGACATAGGCGGTCATCAGCTTGCTCAGCGAAGCCGGATACCAGCGGCTGAAGGCGTCCTGATGCTGCAGGACCTTGCCGCTGTTCAGGTCGAACAGCACAATCGGATTGGCCGAAGCCGGCCCGGCCAGCATCGGCAGCGCCAAGGCGCCCGTTAGCAGTAATTTGAGGATATGGCTGTGCCGCATCATGGAATCCGAAATCGCCTCTTGCCGTAGTCGCCCCTGGCTCCGTAAGATTTCGTTACGAGATGGCCAGCATGATGAGATCCGGCCCTCAATTTCCGGATCACGTTGTTTGCGGTGCTATTTACCCTATGTGACGCCAAGATGGCAAAGTGCCTGGCAATCACAATTGCAATGCAGCAGGCCAAGACCGTCTGCTCCAACAGCGAGATGGAACCATAATGCCGATTCTCAACCGCGCTGCCGAGATGCAGGATGAAGTTGCCGGCTGGCGCCGCCATTTGCACCAGACGCCAGAATTGAATTTCGACGTCTTCAAGACCGCCGCCTTCGTCACCGAGAAGCTGAAGGAGTTCGGCTGCGACGACGTGGTGACGGGCCTGGGCAAGACCGGCGTCGTCGGCATCATCCATGGCCGCAAGGGCGAAGGCGCGACCATTGGCTTGCGCGCCGACATGGACGCGCTGCCGATCAACGAGATCACCGGCAAGCCCTACGCCTCGACCGTTTCCGGCAAGATGCACGCCTGCGGCCATGACGGGCACACGGCCATGCTGCTGGGCGCCGCCAAATACCTGACCGAAACGCGCAATTTCGCCGGCTCGGTGGCGGTGATCTTCCAGCCGGCCGAAGAAGGCGGCGGCGGCGGCAACGAGATGGTCAAGGATGGGATGATGGAGCGGTTCGACATTTCCAGGGTGTTCGGCATGCACAACATGCCTGGCCTGCCCGTCGGCCAGTTTGCCATCCGGCCGGGTCCGATCATGGCGGCGACCGCCGAGTTCACCATCACAGTCAAGGGCCGCGGCGGCCATGCGGCGATGCCGCACGGTACGATCGACCCGATCGTCATCGCCAGCCAGCTCGTCGGCGCCCTGCAGACGGTTGCCTCGCGCAGCACCGATCCGGTCGAGGCCGTGGTGGTGTCAGTGACCAAATTCCACGCCGGCGACGCCTACAACGTCATTCCCGAGACCGCCGAGATCGCCGGCACGGTGCGCACGCTGAAAAAGGAGATCGCCAAGAAGTCGGAGGAGCGCATCCGCGCCATCTGCGACGGTATTGCCACCGCTTTCGGCGCGACCATCACTGTCGACTACGACGCCAATTACCCCGTAACCTTCAACAATCCGGAAGAAACGGTCTTTGCCAGCGATGTCGCGGCAAGCGTCGCCGGCGACACCCAGGTCCACCGCGCCATTCAGCCCGTGATGGGCGGCGAGGATTTCTCCTACATGCTGGAAGCCCGCCCCGGCGCCTTCATCTTCATCGGCAATGGCGAGACCGCCGGCCTCCACCACCCGGCCTACGACTTCAACGACGAAGTCATCCCGCACGGCATGAGCTATTGGGTGAAACTGGCCGAAACGGCGCTGGCGGCCTGACATAGGCGGCCGAAAGGCCGGCCGAATTGCCTTCGGCCGGCCTGTTGATTGCCTTCGGCGACCCTCTTGGCGAAACGATCCGAAGCGGCTATGTGTCTGGCCGCGTGGTCCCGTAGCTCAGTAGGATAGAGCGGCAGATTCCTAATCTGTAGGTCACAGGTTCGATTCCTGTCGGGATCACCAACGAAATCAAATGCTTGGTGACTGAAACAGCCGGTCGGCATGTTGCATCATGTTGCGCTGGTTTTCGGTGATTTTCACTGACATGCGGCTAGGCAAGCAGCAAGATTTTAGTCCGATAGAATAAAGCCCACCACTGAGGTCTCAGCAGCGGGCTTATAAGCGACTACATCCATAAAGGGAATCGACCGCCTCGCGGAACAACGCCAGATGGGCGGCTATGGTCCTGGTGGATCCGCTGCGGTCTGAGTTCGGAGCCGCCAACTCAACGAAAGCCGGCCATACCCTTAGCTGGCAACCAGCGGCACGGTGACGGTTGTCGAGTAATTGATGGGGAATTGGTCGAAATACGGGAACGCGATGACGAAGGCATAGCTCGCGGTCAGATGCGCCATCTTGAAGCCGCCGCTGGCAGGGTCGGTCGCGATCGTCACAACGACGTTCTTCAGACCCAGCTTCACCAATTTCTGCGTGGCGATGGCCTGTATGTCGCTCTGCGACAGCGTGTTGTTCAGCTGCAGTGCCCGAGAAGAGGTCTCCAGCGTATAGCGGACGGTCGACACGGCATTCATGGCCCAGCCGAAGGCGAAGATACCGAACAGGAGCATCACCAGGACAGGCGCGACCAAGGCGAATTCCAGCCCTGCTGCGCCGGAGCAGTCACGGCGCCATCTGGACCCGATCCTTTCAGCGCACACGGATCACCTCCTGATGACTGAGCGCACGCGGGTCCGGGAAGACACCGAAGTTGAACGGGGGCACCCAGGTGCCAGTCGCCGTTATCTGGACGAAGACGGTCGGCAGCTTCGCTCCGGCGCATATGGTGGTCGCATTCACGACCGTGGTGCCGCACAAATAGGAGCGGACCAGCACGACCGCGGCGTCCCCGGGCTTGTCGTTCCAGCTCGAAAGCGCGACCGCCTGCGTTCCCGTGTCATTGGACGCGCCGGCCATCACGAGATTGGCCGCGGTTTTGACGCCAGCGCGCATCTGCAGGTAACTCGTCACGTAGGACCAGCCGTCGGCGATGCCGAAGCACACCAGGCACAGGACGGGCAGCAACATGGCGAATTCCACGGCAGCTATCCCGGATTTGTCCCGGACAATGCGCAAGGTTCGCCCACCCATCCCGCTACTCGACGAGCTGAACGGACTGCGTCGCCGGAATGTCCTTCACCCCGAGGCTGGTGCAGTCCTGCTTGATGGTCGTACTGCCTGACCACTGGATGGTGTCGGCGACGACCTGAGTGCAGCCGCCGTTCCCCGAGAAATTGCCAAGGTAGTTGACCTGCTGCTTGGGAAAATAGATGGCGCCGGTCAAAAGCGAGTCCGCGGTGCCATTGAAGGTGCTCTGCGCCGCAGTCCCGGTCCTGTCGCCGTAGAACAGCACTCCGGAATAGGTTCCGGATGTCGGCGCGCTCAGCGTCACCTTGGCGTTGCCGTTCATGCTGACGGTGTTGCTGCCTGCCATGAAGATGGTCACGCCGGTGCAAGGTGCGGCGCAGGTGACGACCGCGCCGGCGTTGATCTTCAAATTGCCCTGCACGACATAGGTGCCGGACGAAAGCGCAACATTGCCCTTCAGGTCCATGCCGCTGCAGTAGGTGCCGGCCTGGAGTGTTTGCGTGGTTTTGTTGCCGTTGACATTCTTGCACGGGTTGGTGGCGGCGGGCGTCGGCAGGCTGGAGTAAGGATCGGATGCCGGCAAGGCCTGGGTGATGTTGGACTTGCAGACCGTGGTCACCGGATTGCTCAGCACCATGCCGCCGACCGTGATCAGGCAGTCGGCCTTGAGCGTGGCCGATCCCTGCGTCTTGATGGCGTCCGAGGCAGTCGAGTCCGACATGACCGAGCAGCCGGTGAGGTTGACGCTGGTGTTGCCGGAAAAGAGCGCAGCCTGGGCGGCGGTCTTGCTGAGCGCCAGCACGCAGGCCTTCGAGGCATCGTTGATCAGCGCCACCGCCCTTGCCTGTTCGGCAACGGGCGCCTGGTTGAAAATCGCCGTGAAGTAGCGATCGAGGTTCTGCTTGACGATGACCTCCACCGCCTTCTTCGCGGTGTTCGGGCCGGACAATGGCGGCGTGTTGACCTGGATCGTGCCCGGCGCGGCAAAATTGTTCGAGGTCGCCGACTGCGTGGCGGCGGCGATGATGGTCGGCTTGTCGGAACCCGCGACTTTCTCGAGCGCACCGGCATAGGCCGCGGCATCGGCGACGGCCTGAAGCTTGAGGCTGTTGTAGTACCAGAAGGACGTCTCGATACCGAGGCCGGCGCCGCCGACCACGACCGGCAAAGTGAAGGCGAAGATGACGGCAACGTTACCGTTCGTGGCGCGCCTCAGGCGGCCCCAAAAAAACCAGATCCGGATGAAAGCATTGAATGCCATATGTTATTAGAAACCACGAATAGATAAACGAATGTCTAAAAACTCCATTCCGATTCGACGTAGTCCGACGGGCTAGGCGCAATTGCTGCGACCGCGCCTCATGCTGTCGGAGGTATTGCCCCCAGAATCGATGAATGCGAAACATCGTTTTCATGGAGAGGTCATAGGCCGCCATCGCGAACCTTGTTGTCGACCAAATGACATTTAACTGCCCCCTCTGCGAAGAAGCTATCGAGAAGACAGGGGATGGTTTCAAGGCGCAAACTGTTCAGATGTGCGGCGAGGCCGGAACGACAATCACAGCTGCACTCAAGGGGTGTCCGACAGGAATGGATTTCGATTGGCAGAGCATCAACGCTTCAGGTTCGTTCGCCGAGCGTGACTACGTGACGAACAAGCTCCCACCGTGGATGCCCATTCTTGAACCGCTACGGAGCACGCCGCTTTCGATTTTGGAAATTGGCTCCATGGAAGGCCGTTCCGCCCTCTTCTTTGCCAGCTATTTGCGAAAGGTCGTCATCACCTGTGTCGATCCCTTCCACAAACGGGAGAAAAGGTTCGACAACAATCTGCGGCGCCACGCCGATCGGGTTACGAAGATTCGAAACTTCTCGCTGCCCGCGCTGATCAGGCTGCGCCAGGCAGGGGCGGAATTTGACCTGGTCTATATCGATGGCTGTCACGAGCGTGAAAGCGTCATGATGGATAGCGTCCTGGCATGGGGCATGCTCAAGCTTGGCGGCATGCTCATCTGGGACGACTACACCGACTACAAGGACGACAAGGCAAATTGGGAGCGTCCCACTTCCGCCGTCGATGGCTTCCTGGTCGCCTACGCGCAAGAGTTTGAAGAGATTTCGCGCACCAAACAGCTGGTAGTAAAGAAGACTGCCGATACCCCGCGCTGCCCCGTAAGGGGAAAGATCGGCTCACGCCGCCTCAAGAACTTTGTGCAATCCATCCAGGGCTGGCTCTGAGAGCCTTGCGTCCGAAACCAACCTTTAGCCACGATCAGTCGGTGAGGCGCGCACGAAACAGCGAACAGCCGTCCGCCAAGCGCGACCTGGAGATATCCCGCAATCCAGCCTCGGTCATCCACGCCCGATACTGACCTTCAGTGTAGGATTCGCCTGCGCGGTAGAGATTCAGGAAGGTGAGATTGAGAAAGACACCCTCGGCCGGGCCGAGGCGGTCGTCATCGACGACACCCCACCCCGCAATCGCGATCTCGCCCCCCGGCGTCAGGCAACGCGCGGCGTTCAGGATCGAATTGCGCGCCTGGTCCGGCGGAAGAACCTGGACGACAGCCTTCAGGATCGCCAGGTCGTGCCGGCCGATCGACGGCGCGACGGTTATGTCGCCTTCTTCGACAACCACATCGTCGGCACCGTATTCCGACAAGATGGCTGGCGCGACCGCTGCGACCGTCGGGAGTTCCATCAGCGTCGCCGCAATGTGCGGCCACCGCTCACGAAGTCCGACCAGAATGGTCCCGGCGCCACCGCCGATGTCGATCACCGAACCGACCGTCGAGAGGTCCAGCTCGAGGGCCAGATTTCGGCCAAAAGTCACCCCGCCCGGTGCGAGCATGCGGCTGAAGGCCGCCGCGGACTCAGGACCGGCTTCGGAGAAGTCGTGCAGCGCAGCCGGCCGGTTCTGCCGCAACGAGTCTGCGGTCAAAAGATCGGCTCCCCACAGCTCGCGCAGCAGCGCATGATCGCCGCCGCGATAGGTCGGCTTGGACGCGTCGAGGAACTCCGACGCTTCGGCTCCGTTGCGAAATTGACCATCCTCGACTTCGAGGAGAGCGATGCTGGCAAGCGCGTAGAGGAGCCGCGACAGACGATCGGGCTCGACTTTGAGCGCCGCCCCAAGGCTCTCGGCAGTCATCGCGCTGGCGCCGAGCCGGGTGAAGATGCCAAGGTCCAGCCCGGCACGAAGCGCCAGGGCGGGGGGCACCCCTGCGATCAGCCTGTCGATCCGCTCAGAATCCACCATACCACATCCCGTTCCGCGATCCGGGACCGACTTTGAAACAGCTCGGCCAACCTCGTCAAATCAGTTCACCAGCGCACGCCCGCTCTCCGCGCCGCCGGCGATCGTCAGATGGACCTCCGTTTCGGAGCCCGTCGGCTCGACCACGTCGGCCGATGCGGCAATGCCCTTGCCGGAGGCAGATGCTGAGATGTCGAAAAGCCATAGCGCACCTGCTTTCCCTCGGCTGCGCCGAAGCTGAGGCCTTCGACCCTGATTGCGCTCATGCCTTGTCTCATCGCCGCGTCATTGCGCTATCCGCACACCGGCGCCCGCGACCTCAAGCGCTACGCAGGCAAGGCCAGCAGCGCCAAGCCGGCCAGCGCCGAGCCGGCTAATGTCGGCAGCATGCCGATCTTCAGTCTTAGCATGGCGACCATGGCGGCGGCCGCCAGCAGCGCGGCGCGCCAGTCCAGCGACGACAGCACCGGCACCTCCATCCCGAGGCCAACACGGTGCACCGCGCTGAAAACGACATGCAGCGCGAACCACAGCGCAAGGTTCATCACCACGCCGACGACTGCCGCCGTGATCGCGCTCAGCGCGGCCGACAGCGCCCTGTTCTGCCGCAACTGCTCGATGTAGGGCGCGCCGAGGAATATCCAGAAGAAGCAGGGCGCGAAGGTGACCCAGAGCGTCAGCAGCGACGCCAGCGCTCCGGCCAATAGCGGGCTGGCAAAGCCCGCATGGCGATAGGCAGCCGTGAAACCTACGAATTGCAGCACCAGGATCAGCGGCCCGGGCGTCGTCTCGGCTAGCCCGAGCCCGTCGACCATTTCTCCCGGCGAAAGCCAGCCGAACGAGGTGACCGCCGCCTGCGCGACATAGGCGAGGACCGCATAGGCGCCGCCGAAGGTGACGACGGCCATCAGGCTGAAGAAGCCGCCCAGCTGCGCCCACACGCTGGTCGGGCCGGCAAGCAGCGCGATCACTGCCACCGGGCCGAGCCAGATCGGAAGCCAGATGGCGAGGGTGCGAACCGCATGCCATCTTGTCGGCAAGGTGTGGCCGAGTTCACCGCGTTCGAACATCAGGTCGACCACGCCGCGGCGGTCGGCGTCGGCGCTGCCCTTGCCATGCGCCGAGCCAGAAAACAGGCCCGGCGCAAAGCGGCTGCCGATCCAGCCGATGACCCCTGCCGCAAGCACGATCAGTGGAAACGGCAGCTTGACGACATAGATGGCGAGGAACGCCGCCACCGCGATCGCCACCATCGCTTGGTTCTTGAGCGCCCGTTTGCCGATGCGGATCACCGCCTCGACGACAACGGCCAGCACCGCCGCCTTGACGCCGAAGAACAGCGCCTCGACGACCGGCGCGTCGTTGTAGAGCACGTAGAAGGTGCTGAGGCCCAACATGACCAGGGCGCCAGGCAGCACGAACAGGATCCCGGCGACGAGGCCGCCGGCGGTCCGGTGCAGCAGCCAGCCTATATAGATCGCCAACTGCTGGGCCTCGGGGCCTGGCAGCAGCATGCAATAGTTCAGCGCATGCAGAAAACGCTGCTCGCCGATCCAGCGCCGTTCCTCGACCAACTCCTTGTGCATCAGCGCGATCTGCCCGGCGGGCCCACCGAAGGAAAGCAGGCCGATCTTCGCCCAGAGTTTTGTCGCCTCCCTGAAGGTTGGAGCGGCGGGCACCTCGACGGCGGGAGCCTTGTCGCCGGCGGCAAGAGCATTCATGTCGTTTTGCCCCCGCTTGGCCAGTTGTGGGTTTCGTCCGTGGCGTCGCGGCACCACCTGAAAAACGCATCGTAGAGCAGCATGCCGGCCTCAAGCTGTTCGAGATCGTCGCGGAACATGCGTGACAGGCCGAGCGACGCCGCGAGGAACCCCGCCGCCTGCGGCACAAGGTCAAGGCGCGCGGTGTCGGCAGCGCGCACGATCAAGGCCAGGCGATCCAACGCTTCGGAGCCCAGCCCGAACTCCTCGATCATCGTGTCGAAGGTGCATCGATCGCCGCGATGGCTCCAGAACACATCGTCAATGTCGAAGGCAACCGCCGCGAACCGATCGGCGGCCGCCAGCACCTCGGCTGGCTCGACGAACAGGAACACCGCCGTGGGATCGACGAAGCGGCGGATCAGCCAGGGGCAAGCGATGCGGTCGACCTTGGGGCGCGAACGCGTGATCCAGACCGTGCGGCCCTCGCCATCGCGGGCCGGTATGGCGCTTGCCTTGACCAACGGGCCGCCGGCCGCGACCCAGGCCTCGAAGCCGCCTTCCAGCGATTCCGCTGCGATGCCCTCATGGCGCAGCCAGGCGACAACGCCTTGCGAGAGTTTCTGCCCCCTTTGACAGATGACCACGACCCGGGCCCCGGTGAATTCGCCCGCCCAGGTCGAAACAGTCTTGAAATCGCGCCGGCGCGAGGCCGGCAGTAGGCGCGGGTCGGCATCGTAATCGTCGTCGACGCGAACATCGATGAGTTCGGGCGCATCGGGCAGGCCAACGAGACGGGAAAGCTGCGCTACGGTGATTGCGGTTGTTGACGGCATGGCGTCCACCTCCAGAGTGAGAGTTTGGACGCGATCGTTGGGCTGTCGCCTCACGGGGTCGTCGCGAAGGAACCCCTTGTCACTATGCTGGATTGATCCTTCGTGCTTGTCAATCCATAGCCCGGCTGGGTAATGCATCAGTTTGAAATTCCGGTCTACGACATGTAAGATTGTTTGCAACCTAACGTCGGCGCGCAAGATCCCTTGGGGGGTGTAGCCAGACAACAGAAAGCCCGTCGCTTAAGCTTATTAGCTGCGCCGGGCTTTTCGTTTGGAACAAAGCCCACCCGGCCAAGTTGTGGCCTCAGGGAGTGATTCCTGTGGCCGAAAGTGAGAAAGAAGGCGCTGGGCGAGCGCAGACGGAAAAGGAATTCCGGGTCCGGTTCCTGGTTCGGGAAACTGGCATAACGGAGGCGCAAGCCCGCGAACTGATCGACTTGATCGGCAACAATACAAACTCGCTTCTCCGCGAAGCGCGCAACCTCAAGAAACAGTAACCGTGCTGCGCTAGCGTAAATTCCGCTACACCCCATCGTTCGTGTTCAAGACCCGCCAATTTCAAACTGATGCACTACCCCCGGCTGTTCGTTTCACCGTCCTCAGCGCGCAGAAATTTGCCAAACAGCGGCGCCAGCAAGAATGAGGCCGGCGATACCTTCGATGCTTCTGGATATTATGTCGAACAAGCGTGGCCGGCTGTCGAAAAAATGCACCAGCCGTTCTCGAAACAGGATCGACAACACCGCCACGCAGGACAAGGTCAGCGCCACACCGGCCATCATGGTGACCGCAAACAGAATGCCGGCAAGTGGAACGCCTCTGGATATCGCGAAGGTCATCACGAAAAGGGTCAGCGGGCATGGAATCAAACCGGCCATGATGCCAACGGCTTCGCCCTCATGCTTGTGATGGTGGCCGTGGCTCAATGCGCGCCACAGCATCCAGACGCCAATCAGGCCAAGCAAACCACGGCTGACGTCTTCCAGCAAAGGCGCTCGGCCAACGCTTCCCAAGGCAATGGATACCAGCGGTAACGAGAACGCCGCAATCAGCACCGCGATCGTCACATGCGTGAAGGAGAGCGTCAGCGACACTAGAAGGCCGCGCGAAACCTTGGCGTCCGAACCGGCCAGATACGTGGCCAGGACGGCTTTGCTATGTCCCGGCGTCAGGGCATGCGCCGCACCAAAAAGCACGCCCATCGGCAGGAAGGCAAGGAACGCAAGCCAGCCACCGCCGGCTGAGAGCAGCTTTATCTGATCGGCGAGCGCCAGGTAGATGGTGCGCTGGAATTCAACGAGCGTCTGGAGCATCAGCCTAGACTAGCAGAAGCGGGTGGTTTTCTGCCTACGTCAGTGTTGGTGGTCGTGGTGTTCGCCATGATTGTGGTCGTGAGGGTGTGGATGCTCGTGCACGCCATGTTCGCTCGAAAACCGGATGTTGACAGTCGCGAGCGCGGGCATGTGTTCGAACAGTTCATTCTCCAGTGCTGCCGCGATCTTGTTTGCTTCTGCGAGCGGCAACGTGTCGTCTGCAGCGATGGCGATGTCGGCATGCAACTTGTGGCCAATCCAGCGAGCCTTGGCATCGACGATGTGGGCACCCGGCACATGCTGGCCGGCATGATGGATTTCAGCCACCACACCCGGCTCGACGCCGTCGAGCATACGGGTGAGCACCGAGCGCGCCGATTGCCAGACGATACCAAAAATGGCGGCGGTGATGAGGAGTCCGATGACCGGGTCGGCAAGCGGAAATCCTAGCCAGACGCCGATAGCGCCAATGACCACGGCAAGGCTGGTGAGCCCGTCGGTCCGGGCATGATAGCCGTCAGCGACGAGCGCCGCACTGTTGATTTCCCTGCCGACGCGGATGCGAAACACCGCGACGGCCTCATTGCCGAGGAAGCCGACGATGCCCGCCGCCGCCAGCCAACCGAGATGCGTCACTGCCTGCGGATGGATAAGGCGCTCGATAGCCTGGTACCCGGCGACGATGGCGCTGAACAGAATGACCAGGACGATGACGATACCGGCGAGGTCTTCAACCCGACCGAGCCCGTAGGTGAAGGTTGACGACGGCTTGCGCCTCGCCAGCATGAAGGCGACCCACAAGGGGATAGCAGTGGTTGCGTCTCCAATATTGTGAATGGTGTCGGCAAGAAGGGCTACGCTGCCCGAGAGAACCACTACGGCCATCTGCATTGCCGCCGTGACCGCCAGGATGACAAAGGACCATTTTATGGCCCGGATGCCCCGATCGGTCGTCGCGATGGTCGCATCGATGACGCCGTGTGTATGGCCATGCGGGCCGTGGTGGTCGTGATCGTGGCCAGCATGGCCGTGCGAACCGAAGCCGAACCAGTCGAGGGTACGCCTGCCGAGATCGCTCATAGATACTTGGCCAACTGCTTGAGTTCCGCCAGCGAGTCGTGCGCTCCGCCCTCGGCGGTGTCGGCCAGGCAATGTCCGATATGATCGTGGATCAGTTCCCGCTTGGCGCTGCTTATGGCGCTTTCCACGGCATGGAGTTGCTGTGCGAGGTCAACGCAGGAACGATGAGCCTCGAACATGGAAAGCACTGCGGCAAGGTGGCCTTGCGCGCGCTTCAGACGCTTTACGATGGCGGGGTGAGAGGCATGGATCGTGCTGGACATGCCCAATCCGGTATCCTCCCCTGGGGGATACTGTCAAGTTGCCTACTGCGCCGTCCAGCCGCCGTCCATCGGCAAGGTCGTGCCGGTGATCTGCCTGGCCGAATCCGAACACAGGAACAGCGTCAACGCGGCAAGCTCCTCGACGGTGACAAATTCCTTGGTCGGCTGCGCTGCCAGGAGCACGTCGTGCTTGACCTGCTCCTCGGTCATGCCGCGCGCCTTCATCGTGTCGGGGATCTGTTTTTCGACCAGCGGCGTCCAGACATAGCCAGGCGCGATGGCATTGACGGTGATGCCGTCCTGCGCGACTTCGAGCGCCACCGTCTTGGTGAGGCCGGCAATGCCGTGTTTGGCCGAGACATAAGCCGATTTGAACGGCGAGGCGACCAGCGCATGCGCCGACGCGGTGTTGATGATGCGCCCCCATTTGCGCGCTTTCATGCCCGGCACCACCGCCTTGATCGCATAGAAGGCGGCCAACAGATTGATGCGGATGATGGCTTCCCATTTGTCGTCGGGAAACTCCTCGATCGGCGCGACATGCTGTATCCCGGCATTGTTGACCAGAATGTCGAGGCTGCCGAAGGCAGCTTCAGCCTCGTGGACCATGGCGGTCACCGCCGCGCCGTCCATCATGTTGGCAGCGGAATAGCGGCACTTGACGCCGAAATCCTTCTCGATGCCGGCGCGCTCCTGTTCGATATCAGCGGCGTCGCCGAGGCCGTTGATGGTGACGTTGGCGCCTTCGGCGGCAAAGGCGCGGGCGATGGCCAGGCCGATGCCGCTGGTCGAGCCGGTGACGAGCGCATTCTTCGAAGACAGGGAACCCATGGGAGATCTCGCGACTGTTGGGAGGGACTACAAAGGCACATAGTTTGTGCGCCGCAACATGACAATGCCATAGCCATATGTCGGCCCTGTTACAGCACCTCGACGGGCTTCGCCCACTCAGCGGAGCGCCGTCGCGGGGCCGACACGGCAGTGTCATGGTGCCGTGCAACATAGTCGGTTGCGCGTTCGCGCGGGTCTTTCTGAACCAACCGGGGCAACACCATGGAAATCGCCGACGTTGTGAAGCGCGCCTATGCCATGCCGCTGACCAACCCTTCTTTCCCGCCCGGCCCGTACCGTTTCTTCGATCGCGAATACGTCATCATCACCTACCGCACGACGCGCGAGGCGCTCGAGGCCGTGGTGCCGGCGCCGCTGGAGATCGACGATCCGCTGGTCAAATACGAATTCATCCGCATGCCTGACTCCACCGGCTTCGGCGACTACACCGAGACCGGCCAGGTCATCCCGGTGAAGTACAAGGGCCAGCATGGCGGGTACGTCCATTCCATGTATCTCGACGACGATGCGCCGATCGCCGGCGGCCGCGAGCTGTGGGGTTTTCCCAAGAAGCTCGCCAACCCCAAGATCGTGCATGAGGGCGAAGTCGTCGTCGGCACCTTGCACTATGGCAGCGTTCTTTGCGCCACCGGCACGATGGGCTACAAGCACAGGGAAGCCGATCACGACCAGGTGCTTGCCGCGCTTGCCGCGCCCAACTTCCTGATCAAGATCATCCCGCATGTCGACGGAACCCCGCGCATCTGCGAGCTGGTGCGCTATTACCTCACCGACATTACGCTGAAGGAAGCCTGGACGGCGCCGGCCGCGCTCGATCTTCGCCCGCACGTCATGGCCGATGTGGCGAAATTGCCGGTGCTCGACATCGTCTCGGCCGTGCATTTCAAAGCCGATCTGACGCTTGGCCTCGGCGAAGTCGTTCATGATTACCTCGCCGACCACAGCCAGGGTGCTGCCGGCGCGACCAGACTGGAGAACGTCAGTGCTTGAGCGTAACCGCAGCAAGGCGGCTGCCGCCACGATCGCGGAAATCACCGCGCAATACGATCGCATCGCTCTGGTGTTCCAGGGCGGCGGCGCGCTCGGCGCCTATCAGGCCGGCGTCTATCAGGCGCTGGCCGATGCCGGTTGCGAGCCGACCTGGCTGTCCGGCGTCTCGATCGGCGCCATCAATGCCGCGATCATTGCCGGCAACGAGCCGAGCCGCCGGCTGCAGCGGCTGGAACAGTTCTGGCAGACGGTCTCGGGCCGCAAGATCTGGCCCTATACGCCCGAAGGCGACATCTACCGCGATATCCGCAACCAGGCATCGTCATTCATGACGATGGCGATGGGCCAGCCCGGCTTCTTCAAGCCGCGCTCGCCCAACCCCTGGCTCCAACTGTCGGGCGCGGAAGGCGCTACCAGCTTCTATGACACTGCCGAGCTCAAGGACACGCTGGAGAGCCTGATCGATTTCGATGTGCTGAATGACGGCAAGAAGCGGCTGAGCGTCGGCGCCGTCAACGTCAGGACCGGCAATTTCGTCTATTTCGACACCGAGAAGGTGCGCATCGAGCCTGAGCACATCATGGCCAGCGGCGCGCTGCCGCCGGCCTTCCCGTCGATCCGCATCGAGGGCGAATATTATTGGGACGGCGGCATCGTCTCCAACACACCGCTGCAATATCTGCTCGACCAGGAAGAGGACCGTTCCTCGCTGGTGTTCCAGGTCGACCTGTTCAGCGCCCGCGGCGTGCTGCCGCGCGGCTTGGCCGACGTGCTGTCGCGCCACAAGGACATCATGTATTCCAGCCGTACACGCCAGAACACCGACAATTTCCAGCGCATCCATGCGCTGAAGATGAAGTTGCTCGATGCGCTGAAGCGCGTGCCGCCGGAGCGACTGAAGGACGGCGAAAGGGAACTGATCGAGGACTATTCGGACGCCGGCGTGGTCAACATCGTCCACCTCATCTACCAGCACAAAGGCTATGAGGGGCACGCCAAGGATTACGAGTTCTCCGGCACGTCGATGCGCGAGCACTGGGAGATGGGCCTGGAGGATACGGAACGCACGTTGCGCCACAAGAAGTGGCTGATGCTACCGGCCAATGCCGACGGCGTCACCATCCACGACCTGCACCGCGAGGATCCGACCTGACAGCGACACGCGGACCCGTGGACTAATCTGTCGAGTTCCTTCACACCCCCCTCTGTCCCGCGGCCATAACGAAAAAGGCAGCGCCGGTCACCCGGCGCTGCCTCGTTGGAGCTTGCGCTGCGGCTCAGAACACCTGGCGGAAGATGATGAACAGCACGAAGGCGAGCGTGATCGAGCACGGCAGTGTGAGCACCCAGGCAAGCAGGAGGTTGCGCACCGTGGACCATTGCAGGCCAGACCCGTTGGCGGCCATCGTTCCGGCGACGCCAGATGACAGCACATGGGTAGTCGATACCGGCAGGCCAAAACGGTCGGCCATGCCGATGGTGACCATCGCCACCAGTTCGGCGGCCGCACCCTGGCCATAGGTCAGGTGGCTTTTGCCGATCTTCTCGCCGACCGTGACGACGATGCGTTTCCAGCCGACCATGGTGCCGAGGCCAAGCGCAAGTGCTACCGCGATCTTCACCCACAGCGGGATGAACTTCGTCGCGTTGTCGACGGCCTTGTGATAGTCGGTCACCGCCTTCAGGTCGGCGTCCTGCATCGGCAAAAGCTTCTTCTTGTCGATCAGTTTCAGTGCCTCGCCGATCAGATAGATGTCGTTGCGCGCGTTGCTGACCAGATCGGTCGGAACATTGTCGACAGACGCATAGGGCTGCAGCGAGGCCGTCGTGTCATGGATATACTTCTGCAGCGCTGCCGTCGTCTGGTCGCTCCACGTCTTGGTGCGCACCGCATCCTGCACCGCCGCCTTGGCGTCGGGGACAGTGACCCCTGGCTTGATGTAATTGCCCAAGGCCGTCTCGACGCCGACCGAGGCCGACTTGTAGGCCTCGAGATAGTTGATGTCGGGCGTGCGGTTGAGCGCGTAGGCCGTCGGCACGACGCCGATGAGGATCAGCATGATAAGGCCCATGCCCTTCTGGCCGTCATTGGAACCGTGCGCGAAGCTGACGCCGGTGCAGGTGAAGATCAGCAGTCCGCGGATCCACCATGGCGGCGGCGTGTTGCCCTTCGGCGCCTCATAGAGAGCCGGATTGCGCACCAGGAGCTTCATCACATAGAGCAGGATGGCGGCGGCGAAGAAGCCGATGATCGGCGAGACCAGCAAGGTGATGCCGACATTGGTCGCCTGCCCCCAGTCGACGCCGCTGGTGGCACTGCCGGCCGGGGCCATGAACTGGTTGGCGAGCCCGACGCCGATGATCGAGCCGACCATGGTGTGCGAGCTCGAGGCCGGCAGGCCGAGGAACCAGGTGCCGAGGTTCCACAGGATCGCCGCGACGAGCAGCGCGAACACCATGGCGAAACCCGAGGAAGAACCAACCTGAAGGATGAGCTCGACCGGCAGCAGCGACAGGATGCCGAAGGCAACCGCGCCGCTCGAGGTCAAAACGCCAAGGAAGTTGAAGACACCCGACCACATGACGGCAAATTCGGCCGGCATGGAACGCGTGTAGATGACGGTTGCCACTGCATTGGCGGTGTCGTGGAAGCCATTGACGAACTCGAAGCCCAACGCAATCAGCAAGGCAATTCCAAGCAGGATCCACGGCACAGTCTTGGCCACCGCCAGATCCTGGCTGAGCGCGTAGCCGACATAGATGACACCTACGAGCACCAGCACGCCAAAGGCCGGCAGGAACCACTTCGCACCGCCCGTTTGATTGAGCGGATGGTCCGGTCTCGGAATACCTGCCTCGCCAGAAACAACGTCCACCATCGTCCCACTCCGTTTTGCACTGCAGCAAAGAACTGGCCATGACGCTATGGCTGGTCGATGAAGCTGGTGTGACGGCTATGGTCTTTTTGATTGCGCAAGCAGGCCAGCAGTGCCGGCTCTCTTTCGACGCCGCCAGCGGCCACGGCGCCCTGATTTATCCCGCAATCTCGAGCAGTGCCGATACAAGCAAGCGGCGTTCGTCGGCGGAAAGCACGTCGGAATCGAAGAGGTTCATGCTGCGCAGCCCTTCGATGGCCAGAAAGCAGACCAGAAGCGCCTTGAGGTCCGGCGTCTCGCTCTTCAGCCGCTGCAGAAGCTGCGACTTGAAGGCCTTTATCGGCGTCAGGAAATTCGGATCCTCGGCAATCGCCGAAAACATCCACTGGGCCGACGGCTTCGGCTCTTCACAATCGTCGGCCGAAAGCTTGATATAGGTGGCAAGCAGGCTCTCGCTATTGGCGCCAGCGACACGGCCGGATTCCAGCGCCAGCTCGAAGGCTCGCAGATAATTCTCCACCAGACCCTGCATCAATTTGGCCTTGGTCGGAAAATTGTAGAGCAGCCCGCCTTTCGACACACCGGCGCGGCTGGCGACAGCCTCCAGCGACAGGCTGCCCGGGCCGGCTTCTCGTGCTACATCTGCGGCGGCGGCAAGAATCTTGTCGCGCGAATTTGCCCTGCGAACTGCCATCACTCCACCCCTACATTAGCCTAGGCGGAATTGACAAGACCGTCCAGACGGTACAGTAAGTTCGCCGTCATTTGTAATCGGGACTGCCGTCGATAAGCGTCCCGCTATTCGGCTATTTTGCCGGACACCGGCCGAGGGTCAGTTCGTGAAGCGCATCATCTCCATCATCGTAATTCTGCTGCTGCTCGCTCTGGTGTGTGTCGGCATTGTCGGCTTCAACCTGTTCCGCGACAGCGCTATCAAACAGTATTTCGCCACCATGAAGCCGCCGGCGGCGACGGTGTCGACGGTTGTGGTCAAGCCTTCCGACTGGACACCGGGCGTCGAGGCGATCGGCACGGTGCGCGCCGTGCGCGGCGTCGACCTTACCGTCGAGACCAGCGGCATCGTCAAGGACATCCTTTTCCATGCCAACCAGAAGGTGCCCCTCGATTCTGTCCTGCTGCAGCTCGACGACGCCGTCGAACGTGCCGATCTCGTGGCGGCCAAGGCGCAGTCGGTGTCCGACAAGACGGCGCTTGAGCGCGCGCTGGAACTGCAGCGGCGCGGCGTCGGCACGGATGCCACGCTCGACACCGCGCAGGCCGCTGCATCGGCCTCCGCCGCGCAGGTCAACAAGCTGCAGGCCGTGCTCGACCAGAAGCAGTTGACGGCGCCGTTCGCCGGCACCGTCGGCATCCCCAAGATCGACCTCGGCCAATATCTCTCGCCCGGCAACGCGGTGGTGACCTTGCAGGATCTCGACACCATGCGGGTCGATTTCTCGGTGCCCGAACAGCAACTGCCGCTGCTCAAGATCGGCCAGACGGTGCGGCTCGGCCTCGGCGGCAGCAGCGGCGGCGCCGACATGCCGTTTGCCGGTACCATTCGCGGCATCGACCCCAAGATCGATGCTTCAAGCCGGCTGGTGTCGGTCCGGGGTGAGGTTGCCAACCCTGACGGCAAGCTGACACCCGGCCAGTTCGTCCAGGTTCGCGTCGAGCTGCCACAGGAGAAAAATGTCCTGTCCTTGCCGCAGACCGCACTGACGTCGAGCCTCTATGGCGACTTCGTCTTCGTGGTCGTTCCGGCAAAGCCCGAAGATGCCGGCGCTGCTGCGCCGGCCAAGGTCGAGGACCAGAAGCCGGCCGCCGAGAAGCCGGCCGACGATACCGCAAAGCCGCAGGCCGATGCCGCCAAGCCCGCCGCCGACGCGGCGAAGCCCACGGACAAGGCAGCCGACAAGAACACTTCCGACGCCGGCAAACCCGCCTCTGAAGAGGAGAAGCCGGCGCTTGTCCTGTCGCAGGTGTTCGTGAAGCCCGGCCGCCGCAACGATGGCATGGTCGAGATCGTGGAAGGCATCAAGGCTGGTGACGAGGTCGTCACGGCCGGTCAGAACCGTCTCTTCAACGGCATGTCCGTTGCTGTCGACAACACCATTGACCCCAGCAAGTCGGCGAACCAGCAGGCTCAGCAATGAACTTTTCCGACATCTTCATTCGCCGGCCGGTTCTCTCCACCGTCCTCGCGTGCATGATCTTGCTCCTGGGTTTCCAGGGCATCTTCAACCTGTCGATCCGGCAATATCCTAAGGTCGACGAGACGGCGATCACCATCACGACCGCCTACCCCGGCGCCAGCGCCGACCTCATCCAGGGCTTCATCTCCGCCCCGATCGCGCGTGCCGTCGCATCGACCGAGAACATCGACTACGTCACCTCGTCCAGCCGGCCGTCTTCGAGCACCGTGGTCGTCCAGATGAAGCTCGGATCGAACCCCGATGTCGCGCTGACCGAGGTGCTGTCGAAGGTGCAGGGCGTGCGCGGCACCTTGCCTGACGCCTCGAAGGACCCGGTCATCGTCAAGGGCACCGGTCAAGAGTTCGCGATGATGTACATCTCAATGCAGAATCCGAACATGACGAAGGAGCAGCTCACCGAATATATCGAGCGGGTCGTACGGCCGCGCATGTCGACGGTGGAAGGCGTCGCCGACGTACAGATCTTCGGCGCCGAAGAGTATTCGATGCGCGTCTGGATCGACCCGGTCAAGCTTGCCGCGCGCGGCGTGACTGCGGCCGAAGTGCTGACCGCGATCAACAACTCCAACTTCCTGTCGGCGCCCGGCAACACCGAGAACGAATATGTCGTTTCCTCGATCACCGTTCGTTCGACGCTGCAGACGCCGGAGGCCTTCGCCGAGCTTCCACTGCGATCGACCGACGGCCAGGTGGTGCGGTTGCGCGACGTGGCGCGCGTTGAGCTCGGCGCTGCGAGCACCGACACCAGGGTGAGCTTCAACGGCAAACCCGGCACCTTTCTCGCCATCTTCCCGACGCCGGCGGCAAACCCGCTGACCACCGCGGCGGCGATCCACAAGATCGTGCCGCTGATCCAGGACACGCTGCCGAAAGGCATGACGATCGAGATCGTCTACGATTCCACCGAACAGATCAGCGCCTCGATCTATGAAGTGTTCAAGACCATCGGCGAGGCGGTCGCCATCGTCATCGTGGTCATCCTGTTGTTCCTCGGCTCGTTTCGCTCGGTGATGATGCCGATCGTGACCATCCCGCTGTCGCTGATCGGCGTCTGCTTCCTTTTGTTTGCTGTGGGATATTCGATCAACCTTCTGTCGTTGCTGGCCATGGTGCTGGCGATCGGCCTTGTCGTCGACGACGCCATCGTGGTGGTGGAGAATATCCATCGCCACATGGAGGAAGACCACATGTCGCCGATGCAGGCGGCCTTCAACGGCATGCGCGAGATTTTCTCCGCCATCGTGGCCATGACCATCACGCTCGCCGCCGTGTTCGCGCCGCTGGCCTTCACCGGCGGCCTGACCGGCGCGCTCTTCCGCGAGTTCGCGGTGACACTCGCCGGCTCGGTGGTGTTGTCCGGCCTCATAGCCGTCACCATCACGCCGATGATGGCGGCGCGTCTCCTCAAAGCGGGAACGCACAGCCGCTTCCAGCGCATCGTCGACGGCACCTTCAGCCGTGTCGAGCATGTCTATGAGCGTGCGGTCACCGCCTCCTTGAGAAATCGGCCGGTGACACTGCTGATGGTCGTGGCGCTGGTTGCCCTCACCGGCTTCATGTTCACCAAGACCTCGAGCGAACTGGCGCCGGAAGAGGATCAGGGCTTCCTGCTGTCGATCGTAACCGCACCGCGCTATGCGACCTCGGACTACACCGAGACCTACGTCAACCAGATCCTCGGCCTGGTGAAGGACATTCCCGAAACCAGGGCGCAATTCTCCGCCGTTGCCTTTGGCGGCGCGACCAACGGCGCTTTTGTCGGCTTCGCCTTCAAGGATTGGGCCGAGCGCCAGCGCGGTTCGAAGGAGCTTCAGGCCGACATCCAGGGACGCCTCGGCAAGGTCGCCGGCGTCGAGGCCTTCGTCTTCGCGCCGCCGACGCTGCCCGGCTCCGGCGGGGGCCTGCCGATCTCCATGGTGGTGCGCTCGACCGGCGGTTCTGCCGAGGTCTACGAGGCGGCCGAGCAGATCAAGAACAAGGCGCAGGCTTCGGGCCGCTTCATCGTCGTGCAGAATTCGATGTCCTACGACGCGCCGCAGGTGACGGTGACCATCGATCGCGACCGCGCCGCGGCCCTAAACCTGCCGATCGCCGACATCGGTCAGACGCTGACGCTGCTGGTCGGCGGCGCCGAAGTGGCGCAGTTCGACCGCGACTCCAACAGCTACGACATCATCCCGCAGGTGCCGCAGGAATTCCGCGACAACCCCGAGAAGCTCGGCGAGTATTTCGTGCGCAGCGTGACCGGTGAGATGGTGCCGCTTTCGGCGGTGGTGAAGATCTCGACCAACGCCTCGCCGGCAGCGATCGAGCAGTTCAACCAGCTGAACTCGGCGACGATATCAGCACTGCCGCTTCCCGGCGTCACCACGGGCGACGGGCTGCAGACCCTGGAGAACCTTGCCAAGGAGAGCCTGCCCGACACCTTCTTCATCGACTATTCCGGCCAGTCCCGGCAGGAGAAGGAACAGGGCAACACGATCCTGATCGCTTTTGCGGCCGCCGTCATCGTCATCTACCTGGTGCTGGCGGCGCAGTTCGAGAGCTTCCGCGACCCGCTGATCATCATGATGGCTGTGCCGCTATCGATCTTCGGCGCCATAGTGCCGCTCAATCTGGGGCTTGGAACGCTCAACATCTACACGCAGGTCGGGCTGATCACACTGATCGGCCTGATCACCAAGCACGGTATTCTTTTGGTCGAGTTCGCCAACCAGCAGCGCGAGGTGCACGACATGCGGCGACGCGATGCGATCGTCGCCTCGGCCAAGGTGCGGTTGCGGCCGATCCTGATGACCACCGCGGCGATGGCGCTCGGCGTCGTACCGCTGATCGTGTCCAGCGGCGCGGGTGCGGCGGCGCGCTATTCGATGGGCCTGGTGATCTTCACCGGCATCCTGGTCGGAACCATGTTCACCCTGTTCGTGGTGCCGATGTTCTACACTTTCATCGCCAGCAAGGACCTGCCGCACCACGCCGAAAAGCCCGACCCGAAGCTGATGCCGGTGCACGCCGACTGAGCGCTCCGCAGAACTGCAAAGTGCAAAGAAAAAGAGGCCGGAAACTTCCGGCCTCTTTTTTGACTGGATTGATTTACCGCGAGGCCCTGATGGAGCCTCAGGCGGGAGCTTGCGGTGCGGGACGACCTGCCTGGCCGAGCTGCACGACCGCTCCAACCGCAGTCTGCTACTTGACGATGACGATGCTGGTGTTGGTCGGCCCGAAGGTTTCGACCAGCTGGTAGAAGTCGGCGGCATTGTCGGGATGCAGCCGCACGCAGCCATGCGAGGCCGGCTGTCCCAGCCGCTTGATGGCGTTGGTCGCATGCACCGCGTAGCCACCGCTGAAGAACACCGAATGCGGCATCGGCGCGTTGTCGTATTTCTTCGAGTACCACATCTCGTGCATGCGGGTAGGCTTGAACGAGCCGGTCGGCGTGACATGCGCCCTGTCGCCGGTCGAGACCTTCCAGGTGAAGGTCGGCCGGCCGTCGACCAGCACTTCCATGGTCTGTTGCGACAGCGAGACACGCGCCACGATCTGGTTTGCCGCGGCGTGGGTCGTGCTGTTGGCGGCGCCAAGCAGGAGCGTGGCGCCGGCAGCGGCGGCAGTGACGTTGATGAGTTTGGCGGAAATGGCTTTGTACATGATGGCTCCCCTTTGCCGGCCCGGCCGGCGTCAATTCGATGGCCGCCTTATCCCAACGTCATGTTTCAGGCTGACTTCGATTGATGCTCGTTTGTGTTTCGAATCTGTTTCCTCTGGTTAACAAGCAAGGTCGGCCAAGGGAGGAGCCGAGGGGTGCGTTCCTGTCTGCCCGGCTCACTCTCGATCATGACCCCCGCCACCAAACGAAAGTGCGAATATCCTTATATGAAAAGAGGTTAGCTACCCTCGAAACCGACTTGCAACAAAGCGCGGACCGGGCGGCATGATCTGGTTACAGGCCAACGGCACAGTCATCCCCAACGAGAACAGCCGGCGCCAAACGAAAATGAGCATCAGATCGACCACCCTGTCCTGGCTCTTCAGGATAAGCATCGCCGCACTTGTCATCGGCGGCATCGGCACAGTAGCCGGCACCCCGACGACGAAACTGGCGGTCATGAATTCGGGTGAGGTTTCGACGCTGCATGCCGCGCTGTTCATAGCCTTGGTCTGGATTGTCTCCAGTCTGCGCATCAACCGTCTCAAGGCCTTCTGGCGGGTCGGCCTTGGTTTGAAGTGGATGCGCGGCCCCTCCGGCAACTTGCTGCCGAGAGGACCGAAGGCCCGCGCCGCAGCGGGGGGCTCCGTGGGCGGCGCGGGCACTTCGGGTTTATCCTGAAGCACCCGCGGTTCTGATTTTGAGGGATTACCGATGAAGACGAAATCTGCTGCCTCGGTGCTTTCGGCACTGCTCTTCGCACAAGGCCTGTTGGGCTTTGCCGGTCTCGCCACGGTTCTCCTGAAGAGCCGCGCGCATGCCTCCAGCGAAATGGTAGTCGCCAGCGAATTGCCGCGGGGACCCTCGCTTCTGGTGGTACGCTAAAGCCTATGCATGCCGCCCAGAATTGCGCAGCGGTTTTGGGCGATCCGCGAAACAATCCAGCCTCATTGCTCTCAGTCGGCGCGCTGCGTCGGCGGGTCGAATCGGTAGCCGGCGCCGCGTATGGTGATAATGGTTTCGGTGTCGAGCTTGCGGCGCAGCCGCACGATGCGCGAATCGATCGAGCGATCGAAGGCATCGGCATTTTCGGCCGGTGCCGCGGCAATGATGTCGTCGCGCGTCAGCACCTTGCGCGGGCTGGCCAGAAACAGCCTGAGCAGCGCCACCTGGCCTGGCGACAGTTGCTCTTCCGCACCCGAGCGATGCATGACGATGGCCGACCGCAAATCGACGGTGGCATTTTCCAGCACGATAAGTTCCTGGGCAGACCTGCCGCGCCGCGTCAGCAGGCCGCCAATGCGCGCTGCAAGCTCCCGGACATTGAGCGGACTTTCGATGACGTCGGCGGCGCCAAGCTCGAGCGCCAGCACCTTGTCGACCAGATCGGCCGGCCGGCAGATCAGGATGAAATCCGGCCCGGCCTTCCCGTCCACGCTCTGGCCGCCGCCATAACGCCTGAGCAGATCCCGCCCGTCCGCCTGGCTGACGCTGTCGCCGACGATGACGACATCTATTCCTCCGGCCGAGAGCAGGGATTCAGCTTCCCAGGGCTGCCGCGCCTCGCGCACGTCATGGCCACGCCGGTCGAGATGGTCGGCGAGATCGCCGGCCACCACATCGGCGACGGAAACCAGCGCGATGACGGATCGTGCAGCCATATTTTCTTCCCCTGCCCCCGCAACCGGATATGAGTGCTGGACATCATGTTTATACCCAATCTACTTTCTGCTGAAAGCGGGAGCGAGGCCATAGTGCGGGCACGAATTGTCATCGTCGAGGACGAGCCCGATCTCAGGGACGCGGTCGCCGAGTATCTCGGCGCCAATGGCTACGATGTGACCCAGGCCGGAAGCGCCGCCGAGGCGCGCACCTTGCTAGAGACCGAATCATTCAACCTGGCCATCCTCGACATCGCCATGCCCGGTGAGGACGGCCTGTCGCTCGGCCGCTGGCTGCGCTCGAAAATGCCGATCGGCATCATCTATGCCACGGCAGCCGGCACCGCGCTTGACCGCATTGTTGGGCTGGAGCTTGGCGCCGACGATTACATCGTCAAGCCCTATGAGTTGCGTGAGGTGCTGGCAAGGGTCCGCTCCGTGCTGCGCCGGGTTCCGCAGCCGAGCGCGCCGCAGGCCGCGAAGGCGCAAGCCGATGGCGGCCGCCGGCTGAGCTTCGGTCAGTTCCAGGCCGATCTCGACGGCAGGCTTGTCACCGGCGCCAATGGCGCCGTCATCGACATGGCCAAGAGCGAGTTCGACGTGCTGGAGGTTTTCCTGACCCGCGCCAACCGGCTGTTGACGCGGGCGGCGATCTCCGAGGCCATCGGCTTCGTCGAGGATCCTGAATCGTCGCGCGCGGTCGACATCCGTATCATGCGGCTGCGCAAGAAGATCGAGGCCGACCCGGCCAATCCGAAATTTTTGCGCACGGTGCGCGGCGAAGGCTATATCTTCTCGCTGCCGACCGGCGATGGGCACTGAGCACCATCACCCACGGCCCTGTATAGATGGCTGACATGACCGCTGACCCAGCACGCATGGACCTGAAGGGCGTTCGCCAGGGCGCCGCGATGGCGGCCGTGCGTGTCGTGCGCCGGCTGCGCGAAGCCGGCGACTGGCAGCGCGAGATGGACACCATCCTGGAGACGCTGTGCGTCGCCATGCGCTGCCAGCGCGGCATTCTGTTCAGGCTGCGCGAATTGCCCGGCCAGGGTTTTGCCCAGTCGGTCGCTGCCTACTGGATCGACCCGCGCTTCGGCGGCGAGCTGGCCTCACCGACGGTGATCATGCAATCGATCGTCGATAACGACCCGCTGCTGGAGCGGGTTGCGGAGGACGAACGGCAAGGCAAGATCTTCGCCGGCCACACGCGCAACCTCGACGGCTTCCTCAGAACCGATTTCGAAAAGCAACACATCAAATCGTTCCTGTCGGTGTCGGTGTTCGCCCACGGCCATCTGTGGGGCACGCTTGCGGTCAATGACTGCGTCAATGAGCGCGAATGGACCGAGGAGGAAGAAGCGGCGCTGCACATCATCGCGCTCGCCATCGGCGATGCCATCGAACACTCGCCATCCGAGGCCCATGCCAGCGAGGTCATCCGCCGCACCATGCTGCAAGCCTCCCTCGACGCCATCATCGTCATCGACGAGACCGGGTCGATCATCGAATTCAATCCGGCCGCCGAAAAGATGTTCGGCTTCCAGCGCAGCGACATCCTTGGCAAGGACCTGCTCGATACGGTGGTGCCGGATTACTATCGCAAGGGCTATGCCTCGGGCGCCGAGTACATGTCGGGGCGCGGCGCGCCGATGGTCGGCCAGCGGCTGGAGACCGTGACCCAGAATGCGGCCGGCGAGGTGTTCCCCATCGAACTGACGGCGACCGAGATGCAGGTCGCCGACCGCCGCCTCATCTTCGGTTGGATCCGTGATCTGCGTGACAAGCTGCGCGCCGAGGAAGAGATCAACCGCCAGCGCGAGAAACTGCACCAGAACGAGAAGATGGCGGCGATGGGTTCGCTGCTGGCCGGCGTTTCGCACGAGCTCAACAACCCGCTCGCCGTGGTCGTCGCGCAGTCGACGCTGCTGCATGAATTCGCCACCGACCCGCAGACCAAGGTGCGCGCCGAGAAAGTGCGCGCCGCTGCCGAGCGCTGCGGCCGCATCGTCAAGAGCTTCCTGTCGATGGTGCGCCTGCACCCCGCGACCCAAGCCGAGACCGATCTCAACCAGGTCATCCGCGCCGCGCTCGAGGTGACCGCCTATGGCGCGCGCTCAAGCGGCATCATCATCGACACCGATTTCGCGCCCGGCCCGCTGCTGGCGCTGGCCGATGCCGACCACGTGACGCAGGTGGCCGCCAATTTTCTCATTAACAGCCAGCACGCTCTGGCCGGCATTGGCGGTGATCGCCTGATCAAGGTGCGGACGTTCCGCAGCGATCACGGCAATCCCGGCTTTTCGGTCGAGGACAATGGACCGGGCGTGCCGGAGGCGATCCGCGGCCGCATCTTCGAATCCTATTTCACCACCAAGCCGGTTGGTGTCGGCACCGGCATCGGCCTGTCGATCTCGAAGTCGATCATCGAACGGCACAATGGCAATGTCTGGTTCGAAGAGGTGCTGCCGCGCGGCGCACGCTTCGTCGTCCAGCTGCCGGCGATCACCAGCGGCGTGGCCATGGTCGGCGACAGCCCGGCCCGCTCCAGCGGCTTGCGCCACGCGCTGATCATCGACGACGAACCCGACGTCGCCGGTTCGCTCTCCGACATTCTGGAATTGATGGGCATCAAGTCGCGAATCGTACCGGCCTGGACGTCCGCGGCTGCAACCCTGACCGGCCACATGCCACCCGACATCGTCTTTTCCGACCTGCGCATGCCCGGCATCAGCGGCATAGCCATCTACCGCGAGTTGTTGGCCGAGCAATTGGCGCTCGCCAAACGCTTCGTGCTGGTCACCGGCGACCTGATCGGCGCCAAGGCCGAGATCGAAGCCTTGCCGGCGCAGCAGCGGCCGCAGATCCTGGAAAAGCCGTTCTCGACGCTCGACGTCCGCGGCGTGCTCTCGGCCATCGCCGACCAGGTTGCTGCCGCCGGCTGAACTCTTCCCGAAGCTGGTCCGAGGGTTAGGCGAGATTCAGGTCAGGCAGAGTCGAGGATGGTGGCTTTCGAGAACCGGAGCGGAGCGTACTTAAGTACGTGAGCACCGGAAGCGCAGAAGGCCGCCATCCGCAGGCCGGCCTCACCTGAATATCGCCTAACCCGGAAAAAAGAGGCTCCCGACCGGCAGGACGGCGGGAGCCAGGAAGGAGCGCGGGAGGAAGCGCTCGGGAGGTTCTAGAAAACGTTGGGTGTCGTGGTCAGCGGCGCGGCGTTGGCGATCATGCGGATGGCGCGCGCCCTGTGCACGCCGGACTGGGCGGCGATGACGCGCAGGCAGTCCGCGCTCTCGGCGCCCCAAGCCTGGCCCTGGCAGGCAAAATCGATCTCCGGCTCAGGCAGTCGGGCGGTTTTGATGGTGGTCGGCGCACCCTCGACGACATTGGCCGGCGGGTTGAGCGAAGCAAAGGCCGGACCGGATGCCGGCGTCAGGAACAGGACGGCAAGGGCGCAGGCGCCCAGCATCGAGAACATCACGACCGGATGGTCACTGGCGCGCTGGCGCAACGCCAGTTTGGCGCGCCGTTCGTTGCTGGCTGTCTCAGCTTTCGTATACATTCTGCTCCCCTTCATATTCTTATGAAACGAACATAAATGCGCCCGGTAACGGGCGAATGATGTGACTGGCTTGCCCGCGTAACAGGTTTGAAACAAGAAATTCGGGCATGTCCGGGCAGATCCGATCATGTGCCGGCGGCAGGATTCGTTTGCGGAGCTGTTTCATGCGCGCAATCAAACGTTGACGACAGGCGGGCCGTGAACGCAGCAAAGCCTGATGCGGCCGGTCGAACTATGAACAAGCTCACACTGCTGGTTGAATTTACGGGCGGCAGGCATTTTTCGTCTCCGGCCAGAGCCGCTTTGCACGCCCACCGGGGGCTAAATTCACATGCTGGACTGCCTTGTCAGGACCCCGGTTAACGCCCGGATTTTCCGGGATTTTCTTCGATCGAAGCGGCTCCGAGCGGGCTCGGTCCCGTCATCAAGATAAGTTCCGATTTCCACAAGCCATTGCATTTCAATACAAAATATGATTTTATTGAATGAGTATTCAACAAAAGAAGAGCCTTTTTATGAACCCGCACCTCCGTGACGTGGCGATCCCCAACGATTGGGACCGGCGGGGCCTGCCGGGCTGGGCTTATCACTCCAACGCGCTTCTCGAACTCGAGAAGGAATACGTCTTCCGCAACCATTGGCAGATCGCCGGCCATGTCTCCGACGTGCCGAACGCCGGCGACTATCTGACCATGGACGTGGTCGGCGAGCGGGCCCTGATCGTGCGCGGCAAGGACGGCGTCGTGCGCGCCTTCAACAACATGTGCCGGCATCGCGGCAGCCGCGTCGTCGCCGACAGCCAGGGCACCTGCAAGAACGCGTTGGTCTGCCCGTTCCACGGCTGGGTCTACAATCTCGACGGCACGCTGCGCGGTGCAGCCCGGCCGCGCTCCTTCCCGGAACTCGACAAGACCGAGTTCGGCCTGATGCCGCTCGACCTCGAAATCTGGATGGGCTTCATCTTCATCCGCTTCCGCAAGGGCGGCCCGCAACCTTCTGTGGCGGAGTTGCTGAAACCGATCGAAGCAGAGATGGCTCACTACAACGTGGCCGAAATGGTGCCGTCCTGGGGCATCTGGACACAGAAGACGCCGGTTAACTGGAAGTCGGTGCGCGACGTCGACAATGAAGGCTATCACGTCGCCATGGCGCATCCGGCGCTGCAGGATCTCTATGGCGCGACCTATTTCGACGAGCCGTTCATCAACGGCGTGTCGCGCTCCTTCGCCACCTACAATTCACATGCCGGACGGCGCTGGAGCGTGCGCGAATACATCAAGCTCACGCCCGACGCGTCGCACCTGCCTGAGCATCTGCGCCGGGCCTGGATCTATTACGGCATCTTCCCCAACAACGCGCTGTCGATCATGCCGGAATCGGTGCAGTTCTATCAGGAGTTCCCGCTGTCGACCGGCGAGACGCTGTTGCGCGGCGCCATCTACCGCTACCCCGACGAAACCAGGGAACAGGCGGCGGCCCGCTACCTCGCCTACCGCATCGACCGCGACACCATGAGTGAGGACGTGCAGCTTTCCGTGTGGTCGAACGAGTCGATGATCTCGGACGCCTTCGAGGGCTTTTACCTCTCCGACCTCGAATATGGCGTGCGCACCCACCACGACCATCTGCGCAAGCAGATCCCGGTTCTGGGCCTGGGGACGGCGCCCGAGGAGAAGGACATGTGGGGACTGAACGACGCGCTGCGCTCGCGCGGGTAAGGCTCTTCCTTCTCCCCGTTCTACGGGGAGAAGGTGCCCGAAGGGCGGATGAGGGGCAGCGCCAACGCCTCATGATTGACTTGGCCATCAAATCTCAGAAGCTACCGCCTGACGCAAATCTCACAAGCCGGCGCCGCCCCTCACCCGCCTGCCGGCATCCTCTCCCCGTAAACGGGGCGAGGGAAGCTAGCCCTGCCACACCCCTTCCTTCCTCAAATCATCCATCGTCCGCGAAATGCCTTCGCGCAGGATGGCCACCATGTCGTCGATCTGCTCGCGCGTAATGATCAGCGGCGGCGACATCACGCACATGTTGATCAGCGGCCTGACCAGCAGGCCGAGTTCATGGCAATGCGCGTCGATGCGTTTGCCGACATCCTTGTCGAGCTGCAGCGGATCCTTGCTTTCGCGGTCGGCGACGCATTCGACGCAGCCCATCAGACCCATGCCGCGGACTTCGCCGACCAGCGGCAGCTCTTCCAGCGTCTTCAGCTGCGCCTGGAAGTAGGGCGCGACATCGCGCGTATGGGCAAGCACGCCGTCTTCGAGGATGTCGAGGTTCTTCAGCGCCACCGCGCAGCCGATCGGATGGCTGGTATAGGTCAAACCGTGGCCGAACATCGCATCGGGATGGTTGGAGCGGCGCATTTCCTGGAGCAGCCGCTCCGAGATGATGACGCCGCCGAGCGGGAAATAGCCTGAGGTGACGCCCTTGGCGAAGGTGATCATGTCGGGGTCGATGCCGAACACGTCGCCAGAGGCAAAGACATGGTCGAGCCGGCCGAAGCCGGTCACCACTTCGTCGGAGACATAAAGGATGTCGTTCTCGCGACAGATTTCGCGGACGCGCTTGAGATAGCCATCCGGCGGCACGACGACGCCGCCCGACGCCTGCACCGGTTCGCCGACGAAGGCGCCGATCTTTTCAGCACCGACACGCGCGACCGTGTCACGGAATTGGTCGACGAGGAAATCGCAGAAGGCCGCAATATCCATGCCCTTCGGACGTCGGAACGGATCGGGCGAAGACAGCTTCACGACGAGATCGTCGGCACCATCCATCCAGTCGCGGTCGCGCGGCCGGCCGTTGAGCGACGCCGACAGATAGGTCGAGCCGTGATAGGCGCCGCCGCGGCTGAGGATCAGCTTCTTTTCCGGGCGTCCGCGCACATTGTTGTAGAACTGCATGAAACGCAGCGCCGTCTCGACAGCCGACGAACCGCCGGTGGTGAAGAAGGTGTGGCTGAGATCGCCCGGTGCATGATCGGCAATGCGCTTGGCGAGTTCGGCCGAGGGCGCGTTCATCGTGTACCAGGGCGTGTTGTAGGACAACATCATCGCCTGGTCGTACATCACCTTGGCCAGCTCCTCGCGGCGGTGGCCGACATTGATGCACCACATCCCGGCCGGCCCGTCGATCAGCCGCTTGCCGGTGACATCGGTGATGTAGATCCCGTCGCCTTCGCCGATCAGCGCGCGTGCCTCGGCGCCGACCGAGCCGGCATAAGGCCAGGGCTGGACAAGATGGCGCTTGGCGAGCTCGACCGAATCGTCGTCGCCAGCCATCTCCATCACTCTTAGGTCTCTTGCAGCCGCCATCATTGCCTCGCAGGTCTGGAGCGTAATTTTCGCTGGACACGAAACGAAGCGACATGCGTTGAAAAGCGGGCCTTTTCACTTCATTTTGAATGTCCGTTCAATCAATATTACAGAAATAGCGCTTGATTTCAATCCACGGATGCGCTCATGATGAAAGGAAGCCGGCAAGCTTGGAGCGCGACCAGAAAATCGCGCTCCGCAAAAAAATTGGGAACAGGCAGCCGGCCGGTCAATGGGAGCATCATGGCGGGACAGTTCGAGCCAGCGACCGAGATCATGCCCGGTGCGCTGCAATGACGGCAGCTGCCGAAGGGGTGCCCGCGCGGCGCATGACTCGAGCAAGGCGGAACGCCCTTCTGCAGTCCGAACCCGCCCAGGGCTTTGCCCTGATCAGCCCGACTTTCCTCTACGCCCTCATCCTTCTGGTGCTGCCGATCCTGGTGGTCTTCGCCCACTCTTTCTGGACGCAGGACTACCTCACCATCGACCACACATTCACGCTGGAGAATTATCGCGTCGCGTTGACCGAGCCGATCTATCGCGATCTTCTGTGGCGCTCGCTCTACATCTCGCTGACGGTGAGTTTTTTCACCGTCATCCTTGCCTATCCGATCGCCTACTTCATCTCGTTCCACGGCGGCCGCCACAAGAGCCTGTGGCTGTTCCTGATCACCATCCCGTTCTGGACCAGCTATCTCCTGCGCGTGATGTCATGGAAGGTGATCCTCGGTTACAACGGCGTGCTCAATTCCGGACTGATGGGGCTCGGCATCATCGACGAGCCGTCGACAGCGCTGCTCTACAATTCCAGCGCCGTCATCATCACCTTGACCCATGCCTGGGCGGCCTTCGCCATCCTGCCGATCTTTGTCTCCTTGGAAAAGGTCGACCGCACCCTGGTCGAGGCGGCGACGGATCTCGGTGATGGTCCACTGCGCTCCTTCCTGCGCGTGACGCTGCCGCTGTCAGCGCCGGGCGTCATCTCGGCCGCGTTGATCGTCATGATTCCAACCGTCGGCGACTACGTCACGCCGAAGCTTGTCGGCGGCAAGGACGGTGTCATGATCGCCAACGCCATCCAGGCGCAGTTCGGCAAGGCATCGAACTGGCCGCTGGGTGCGGCTCTCTCCGTCACCACCATGCTGGTCGTCTCGCTGATGGCGGGCGCCACGGTGCTGATCATCCGCGCATTGCAGAGGCTGGCGCGATGACGGCGATGCGGCGCTTCCTTGCCGGCGGCTGGCTGACCGCCTACGCCTTCCTCTACATCGTCTTTCTCTATCTGCCCGTGATCTTCCTGCCGATCTTCTCGATCAACACCGCGCCGACGCCGAAGTTTCCCCTCACCGGCTATACGCTGAAATGGTACGAGGACCTGCCCAAGACGCCGGCACTGCTGGACGCCGCCTGGAACAGCCTGATCGTCGGTGTCTCGGCATCCGTGCTGGCGACGCTGCTCGGCATCCTCGCCGCCCGCTCGATCACCCGCTACCGCTATCCCGGCCGCCGCACCATCAACGGCCTGATCATGGCGCCGCTGGTGCTGCCGGAAATCATCCTCGCCATCTCCATGCTGCTGGTCATGCTGCAGCTTGGCCTCAGCCTGTCGCTGTTTACCGTCGTGCTCGGTCATGTCCTGATCTGCATTCCCTATTCGATGACGGTGCTGACCGCCGGCTTCGAGGGCTTCGACCGCAGCCTTGAGGAAGCCTCGGCCGATCTCGGCGAAAGCGCCTTCGGCACCTTCCGGCGGGTGACGCTGCCGATGGTGGCGCCGGCGATCATTTCCAGCCTGCTGGTCTGCTTCACCATCTCGCTCGACGAATTCGTCATCGCCTTCTTCCTGACCGGAACCGAGACGACGCTGCCGATCTACATCTGGGGCCAGTTGCGCTTTGCCGCCAAGCTGCCGGGCGTGCTGGCGCTGGGCACGCTGCTGCTGGTTGCCTCTTTCGTTTTGATGACCGTTGCCGAGATCCTGCGCCGCCGTGTGGCCAGGCGCACCCAGAACGAGGGAGGCCTCTATGCCTGAGCCAACCCAGGCCGAACGGCCCCAGTCCGAGCGGACCCAATCCGATCGATCCATGATCGAAATCCGCGACGTCACCCGCAGCTACGGCACCTTCAAGGCGCTCGACGACGCGACGCTGACCATCAGGGAAGGCGAGTTCTTCTCGCTGCTCGGCCCCTCCGGCTGCGGCAAGACCACGCTGCTGCGCATGATCGCCGGCTTCGACAATCCGACCAGCGGATCGATCTCGGTCGGCGGCCAGTCGATGGAGGGCATACCGGCCAACCGCCGGCCGACCAACATGGTGTTCCAGAGCTACGCCATCTTCCCGCATCTCAATGTTGAGCAGAATGTCGCCTATGGGCTGAAGCGGCTGAAGCTGGGCGCGGTGGAAGAAAAGCGCCGCGTCGAGGAGGCGCTGGCCCAGGTGTCGCTGACCGGGCTGGGCAAACGCCTCGCCACCGAGCTTTCCGGCGGCCAGCGCCAGCGCGTGGCGCTCGCCCGCGCTTTGGTGATGCGGCCCAAGGTGCTGCTGCTCGACGAGCCGCTGTCGGCACTCGACAAGAAGCTGCGCGAGCAGATGCAGGTCGAACTGCGCCGGCTGCAGCAGGCGGTCGGCATCACCTTCGTGCTGGTCACCCACGACCAGTACGAGGCGCTAGCGATGTCTGATCGCATCGCGGTGATGTTCGGCGGCAAGATCGCCCAGGTCGCCTCGCCCAAGGAAATCTACCAGCGGCCGGTCAACCGCCAGGTTGCCGACTTCCTCGGCGGCATGAATTTCGTCAAGGCCGAGATCGTTGAGGAGAATGCCGCCTCGCTGGTCGTCGACACGCTGGGCTTCGGCCGTGTCAGGACGGACAGGCCGAAGGCGTTCGTGCGCAATGGCGGCGCTGCCACGCTGGGCATCAGGCCGGAGCGCCTGCGGGTTCTGTGGGACAATGCGACGGCGAAATTCGAGGTCGCCGGCAAGGTGGTCGAACGCCATTATTTCGGCGAGATCACCCACCTGATCGTCGAGATACCCGGATTGGAAAAGCCGCTATCAGTCACCGAGACCAACGACTTCGGCGCCGACGATATCCCCGTCGGTACCTCGATCCGCCTTGCTTATGATCCTGAGGCGCTGGTGGCTATGGCGGACTGAGCATGCCCCCGAGAGGTGGGAACCGGTTTTCGGAAAAGGTCATGCTCCGCTAAGAGTCTGAAGTGCGGTCAAAATTTCTTTGGCGGCGATGCGCCCCATCACGATCGCGCCTTCGACATAGCCCGGAAAGGACGGCGACAGTTCCGATGATGCGAAATGAACAGGAGCCGTGCCGGCACGGATCGTGCGCTCGGCATCCCGTGCCGTCACATCGACAATCAGGTCGCTATAGGCGCCCCCGCTCCAGTGGTCTTGTGTCCAGTCGCGCTGGCTGAAATCGAGAATGTCCGCCGCGTCCGGACCAAGAGCCGCCACCAGCTGCGCCGCTACTTCCGCGCGCAGCGCAGCATCGTCGAGTGGGCGCCAGCGCAGTGCCAGCGGTCCGCCGACGAAGACGACCAGCGCCGCATGTTGCGCATCCTTGCTGGCGTCGCAGGCGAACAGACCCGGCAAGTCGCGCCACATCACCATGCCGCACAGATCGCGCTTGCGCCAGAACGGCCTGGCATAGCGCACCAGGATCTTGATCACCGCGCCGCTTTCCCAGACGCTAAGCGCCTTGCCGAGAGCTGGCGGCAAGGCGGGCGCGAAATCGAGCGTCGCGGCGGTTGCCGGCGGCAGCGCGAGCAGCACTTTTCGCGCTTCAATGGCGCCTTTGGTCGAGACGACACGAACTCCATGTGGACCGTGCTCGATGCGCACGACCGCGTCGTCCAACCGCATCCGGTCGCCGAGGTCGCCGGCGAGGTCCTCGGCCAGCGATTGCATGGTCTCGCGCAAAAAATACTGCAGCTCGAAGACTTCGTTGGTGATGCGACGGTCATTGTCGATCAGGTACCACAGTGGCACCTTGTCCGCTGCCAGGCACCACAGTCCTTCGACCAGCGAGCGAAAAGCAGCCTTGGCGTCAGCCGCATCATGCTGTTGTTCCAGCCAGGTCGCGACGGTCAGCCCGGCGATCGAGGGATCGTCCGGCTCGATCCTGTTCATGCGCTCACGGATCGCCATTGAGGCGTGGTAGGTGCGCTCGGCCCGCGCCGGGGTCATCGACGGATGGGTGATGAAATCGCCATTCACATAAGTCTCGACAAAGGCCTTGCCGCGGGCCGCGGCCAGCGCCGTTACCTCCGGCATGTCTTCGCAAAAAAACTGGCCGCCGCTGTCGATCCGTTCGCCAAGCCCGTTGCGAACCGCTTCCACTCTGCCGCCGACGCGGTCGCGCGCTTCAAGCAGCAAGACATCGATGCCGGCCTGCTTCAGCACAAGCGCAGCCGACAGGCCGGTGAAACCGGCGCCGACGATGACGACGTCGGTTCTTTCGGTCTTGTCGCTCAATAGCCGGCCTTGATCTTCTCGAATTCGGTGACCATGCGCTGCTTGAGCTCGGGCGGGACCGGTTGCTGGAACAGCGTCTTGTCGAGGAACTTGTCGAGATTGTCGAAGCCGCGGTCGGTCAGCACCTGGTGGTCGATCGCCGCCATGCCGGCGCTGTTGCCGTGGCCGTAGCCGAAGGTCTTGACCAGATAGTCGGACACGGCATGCGCGTTGACCGCGCTGAGGAAATCATAGGCCTGGTCAAGCTTGCCCGGCGCGTCTTTCATCAACACATAGCCGCACACCCAGGTCGAAATGCCTTCCTTGGTGTCGCGGTTCATGGCAATCGGCATGCCTTGCCCCTTGAGCGTCACGAAGGTCTCGTTCCAGCCCCAGACGAGGTCGACCTCATTGCCGGTAAAGGCCTGGTTGAGATCGGTGTCGTCGGTCCAGTAGAAGCGGACGTTCTTGTGGACGTCGCGCAGGAAGGCAGAGGCCTCCTGGAATTGCGCGTCGGTCATCTTGGTCCAGTCCTTGAGGCCGATGACCAGGCTTGCCAGCGCATAGGCATCGTCGACATTGTCGCCGATGGTGACGCGGCCCTTGAATTTCGGATCGGCAAAGACCCTCAGCGACTCCGCCTCTTCAGCCGTCACCTTGTCGGTGCGATAGAGAAGCGAGGTGTTACCCCAGTCGAACGGCATGAACCACGCCTTGCCGTCCGCGGTGACGGCAAGATCCTTCATCGCCATGATGCCGGGGTTGAGATCCTTCCAGCCGGCGATACGGCTGGTGTCGAGCGGCTGCAGAATACCGGCCTCGCGCCATTTGGCGACGCTTTGCGAGCAGGGATGGGCGATGTCGGCCTTGAAGCCGGCCCGCATCTTCTCGAAGGCTTCGTCCTCGTCGCCGAAGAAAGCGAAGGTCGGCTCGGCGCCGTATTTGGCGGCGTAGTCGGGATGCAGCAGCGGATCCTCATAACCCGACCAGTCGAACACGACGAGGTCGCCACCGCCCTCGGCATAAGCCAACACTGCGCCGGCACCCACAGTCACGGCAGCGGCAAGGGCAAGGCGGCGAAGCATGGAATTCATGGCGCGAAACTCCTCGTCGCTAAAAGCGCCGGGCGACGTTACGGAATTTCGGCGACCTTGGCGAGACCGTCTGCCCGGCGCAATGACGGGCAGACGGATGAAGCCGAACGCGCTTTAGTAGCCAGCCTTGATCTTCTCGAATTCGGCGATCATCTTGAGCTTGAGCGCCGACGGGACCGGCGATTGGAACAGGGTCTTGTCGACGAATTTCTGCACGTCGTCATAGCCCTTCTCCTTCAGGATCGCCTGGTCGACGCCGGCCATGCCTTTGGCGTTGGCCTGGCCATAGCCCCAGTCCTTGACCAGCACCTTGGCGGTCTCGGGATCGTTGATTGCGTTCAGATAGTCATAGGCCTTGTCGACATTGTCGGGTGCGTCCTTGAACAGGACATAGCCGCAGACCCAGGTCGAAATGCCTTCGTCGGTGTCCTTCTTGGCCTTGATCGGCACGCCGGCAGCGACCGACTGTACCGTCGCATCGTTCCATGCCCAGGCGAGATCGACCTCGCCGCCGCTCAGCAACTGCACGACGTCGGTGGTGTCGGTCCAGTAGGAGCGCACATTCTTGTGCACCTGCCGGAGGAAATCGGACGCCTGCTTGAACTGGTCGTCCGTCATCTTGGTCCAGTCTTTCACCCCGATGGCAAGGCTGGCCAGCGCATAGGCGTCGTCGACATTGTCGCCGATCGAGACGCGCCCCTTGAACTTGGGATCGGCGAAGGCCTTGAGCGACTGCACATCCTTCTCGTCGATCTTGGAGGTGTTGAAGGTGACCTGCGTGTTACCCCAGTCCCAGGGCATGAACCAGGCCTTGCCATCCGACGTGGTCGCCAGATCCTTCATCGCCATGATGCCGGGATTGAGATCCGTCCAGCCGGTGATCTTCGAGGTGTCGAGCGGCTGCAGCAGTCCGGCCTCACGCCATTTGGTCACGCTCTGCGAGCAGGGATGGCCGAGATCGGCCTTGAACCCGGAGCGCACCTTCTCGAACGCTTCGTCCTCATCGCCGAAGAAGGCGAAGGTCGGCGAGTCACCGTTCTTCTCGACATACTTCGGGTGGAAGCTCGGGTCTTCATAGCCGGACCAGTCGAACACGATGAGGTCCTTGTCGGCGGCAACTGCAAGCGCTGCGGCGGAAGCCGCCAGAGTTGCGGTCAGCGCCAATGTCAGTGTCAGGCGTCGGGTTATGTTTTTCATTCTGTTCCATCCTCTGTTCTGGTTATTTGAGCCCGGCTTGGATCCGCCGGTTGTTGTCAACGTCAGGTGCCTTGCGGGTAATGCTTCGGAAAAGCGGCCGACAGGAATTCGTTTGCCGCCTGCAACGCGCTCTCTCGGGTAACGTCCTCGGTTCCCATCATCAGCCGCAGCCACAGCCCTTCCAGCATGGCGCTCAGCGCCAGCGCCATGACCTGCGGCTCGTAGCCATAACCGCCGCTTTGTTTCAGCGTGGCGCAGAGGTCGATGAATATCTTCTGGTAGGCCGCGTCGCGGGCGCCGCACAGCGCCTGGTAGGTCGGCCGCGACTTGGCCTCGCCCCAGAACGCGCACCAGGCGGCGAGCTTGCGCTTGTTGCAGATCGACCGGTCGAAATCGGCGGCGACCAGCGCCCGCAACTGCCGTGCCGGATCGTCGCCGGCCTTGGTCAGCGCGGCGCGCCAATGCGCGGCATATTCGTCGGCCATGTAGGCAAGCGTGGCGACGAGCAGCTTCTCCTTGCTCTCGAAATGGAAGTTGACGATGCCGCGCGACAGGCCGGCGCCATCGGCGACATCGGCCATCGTCGTTTCCGAATAGCCGCGCTTGGCGAGCGAATCGATCGTCGCTTCGATCAGCTGCTGCTGCCTGACCTCCTTCGACGCCTTGCGGCCGCGTTTTTCCGGTTCGTTTTTTCCAGAAATGTCGGAGGATCGCTCTTCGCGCGCTGCAGCTTTCATCGGTGCCGTCATGCTCCACATTGCCGGCTATCCCACCATAGCCGGCTCCACCCGCGAAGATGAGTGGGACGGTGCTCGCCACTGTCAAGCACCTTCTGCATGGCTTCCCAGGTTCGTATGTTCTTGTCGACATAGGCCGCCCCGACCGCGGCCGCCGCCGTCTGATAGAGCGGTCCTTTCAGCTTTTCCAGCTCGCCGCGCGCGACTTCGCAATACCAGGGATTGCGGTCTTTTACGGCGACATCGGCAAAGCCGGCGCGGCGCATCGCATGCGCATAGCGCGCCGACGACGCCATGGCGAAGGACAGGCCCTCGGCCGCAACATAAGCCTTCATGTCAGGTGACGGCTCGCCGTCATGGCCGATCAGCCAGTCGGAAGCAGCAAAGACGCCGCCCGGTTTCAGCACGCGAAAGATCTCGGCAAACAGCGCGTCCTTGTCGGGCACGTGCAGCAACGCATCCTTGGAGAAGACGACATCGAACGAATTGTCGGCAAAAGGCAGCGGCCCCGGTGGTGCCTGGATAAAACTGACGCGATCGGAAAGCCCACACACGGCGGCGCGCTTTATCGCCGCCTCGATCACTGGGCATTCAATGTCGAAGCCGGTGGCATGGGCGGCGCCATGGCGCTCGACCAGATGCAGCGCGATGCCGCCCGAGCCGCAGCCTATGTCGAGGACGGTCTTACCGCCCAGCGACAGCCCCTCGACCACCCGGTCAACCTCATCAGGCCCGCCCGGCGAAAGATAACCCTCGCCCCACAGCGCCTCGAGGAAGCGGATGGCGGTGTCGTCATATTCTGGCTCGGCATCTGCCGCTTCGATCATCGAACCTCGGTCCGTTCAGCCGAATTCAACACGTTCGATTGCCGGCAAAACGTAGCGCATACCAGAGAAAACGCAAGACTATTTGTTGAACATTCATTCAATATGGCTGGACAAAATGCATGTCGCCATGCCAAATTCCGCGCAATCGGGAACGAGATCACGCAAAAATGAACGCGGATCCCCAAGGGAAAACGGACGCGAATGAAAGCTTGGGACGCGATCATCATCGGCGGCGGACACAACGGCCTGGTCAACGCCTGCTACCTGCAGCGCGCCGGCCTAGACGTGCTGGTGGTGGAGAAGAACGACGGGGTCGGTGGCGCCGCCACCAGCCGCGAACTGACGCCGGGCTTCCTCTACTCCAACTGCTCCTATGTCTGTTCGCTGTTTCGCCCCGAGATCATGCGCGACCTCGAACTGCCGCGCTTCGGCCTCCAGGTCATCTCCTATGAGGGCGGTGCCGTATTCACCCGCGACGGCGACTACCTCGCCAACTACCGCGACCACGACGCGCACCGGCGCGAATTCGCCCGCTTCTCCAAGCGCGACGCCGAAGCCTATGACCGCTATTCGCGCGACGTGACGCGGCAATGCCGCTTCATCCAGCCGCTGCTGATGCGCACTGCGCCCGACCCGACCAGCTTTCGGCCACGCGACATCGGCGAGCTGCTGTATCTGGGTAAAAAATTCGCCTGCCTGTCGGCCGAGGAAATGGCGCTGACGTTGCGCTTCTGGACCATGTCGATCTCGGAATTCCTCGACGAATATTTCGAGACCGATGTCATCAAGGCGAACTTCGCTCTGTCCGGCATCATCGGCACCGCGCTCGGACCGATGTCACCCGGCACGGCTTACGTGCTGCTGCACCATTATATGGGCGAGGTCGACGGCTCCGTCGGCGCCTGGGGCTATGCGCGCGGCGGCATGGGCGCAGTCACCAGGGCGCTCGCCGCTTCCTTTAAGGCCTCCGGCGGCACCATCCGCACCGGCGCCGAGGTCGACCATGTTCTGGTCGGCCGCGGCAAGGCGAAAGGCGTGGTTCTGGCGGGCGGCGAGGAGATTTACGGCAAGCTCGTCGTCTCCAACGCCGACGTGAAGCGCACCTTCCTGAAGCTGGTCGAAGAAAAGGAACTGCCCGATATTTTCCTGCGCCGGGTGAAGAACTTCAAAATTCGCGGCTCATCCGGCAAGGTCAACATCGCGCTGGATTCGCTGCCGGAATTCCCGGCGCTGCCGAAGGATTCGCCGGTCTATCGCGGCGACATGCATTTCACCGATTCGATAGAGCGCATGGAGCGGGCCTATGACGACTGGAAGGCCGGGCGCTGGTCGGCTGACCCGTTCCTCGACATGGTCATCCCGACGACGCTCGACCCGACCATGGCGCCGCCGGGCAAGCATTTCATGAGCTGCTTCGTGCAATACGCGCCGCCCAAGGTGAACGGCCAAGACTGGACCGATGCCGATAGAGACGGCTTTGCCGAAAGCGTGATTGCGCAGATCGCGGAGTACTCGCCAGGCTTCCGCGACCGCATCATCCACATGGAGGTACGTACGCCACGCGAGATCGAGGCCGAGGTCGGCCTCACCGAAGGCAATATTTTCCAGGGCGAACTGACCTTCGACCAGTTGCTGTTCAACCGCCCGGTGCCCGGCTACGCGCAATACCGCTCGCCGGTGGGGAACCTCTATATGTGCGGCTCCTCGACCCATCCCGGCGGCGGCGTCATGGGGGCTCCTGGCCGCAATGCGGCAGCCGAGATCCTGCACGACCTCGCCAGATCGACCTCCCATATGAGCCCTGCCCATGACGTCATTTGATGCAATCGTCATCGGCGGCGGCCATAACGGCCTTGTCGCTGCCGCCACGCTGGCCAAGGCCGGCCGCAATGTGCTGGTGCTGGAAGCCGCCGGCGACGTCGGCGGCGCCGCGCGCACGGAAGATTTCGCGCCGGGCTTTCGCGTCTCCTCGATCGCCCATGTGCTCAACCGCCTGCATCCCGATGTGGTGAAGACGCTCGAGCTGGAAAAGCACGGGCTGCAATTCGCGCGCGGCGATTTCATGCCGTCGGTTGCCTTGTCGAAGGACGGCCCGCCGCTTGTCCTGCACGGCGCCTATGGCGGAGTGCTGACCGGCTCCACCCCGCCCGAACAGTCCGCCTGGAAGGAATTGCGCGCGCAACTCATGCGCTATGCCGGCATATTGAAACCGTTCTTGTCGCGACGTCCACCCGATCTCGCCGGCATGTCGATCAAGGAGACAGCGGCGCTCGGCCAGACGGCGCTGGCGCTGAAGAAACTCGGAAAGGAAGACATGCGCGACTTCCTGCGTGTTCTCCTGATGAACGTCGCCGATCTGCTCGACGAGCAGCTCTCGGATGTCAGGCTGAAGGGCCTGCTTGCCTTCGATGCGACGCTGGGCAGCCATCTCGGTCCACGATCGCCGACCTCGCTGCTCGGCCTCTACTACCGGCTGGCCGGCGAGACTGCTGGTGCGGCCGGCGCGCAGATGCTGCCGAAAGGCGGCATGGGCGCCGTCGTCAGCGCTATTCGGGCAGTTGCGGAACAAGCTGGCGTCACCGTCCGCACGGCCGCACCGGTGGCGAACATCATCGTCGAGAAAGGCCGCGCCGTCGGCGTCGCCCTGGACAGCGGTGAGGTGCTGAGCGCCAAGTCGATCGTCTCCGCCATCAATCCGGCCACCACCATGCTAGACCTCGTCGGGCCGCGCGAGATCGACACCGGCTTTGTGCGCAAAGTGAAGAACATCCGCATGAAGGGCGATGCGGCGAAGCTCCATCTGGCGCTGGACCGGCCGCCGCAATTTTCCGGCGTCGACGCCGCTGGCCACAAGGGCCGGCTGGTCATCGCACCCTCGCCCGACCATGTCGAGCGCGCCTTCAACCCGTCGAAATACGGCGAATTCTCACCCGAACCGGTGATGGAGATCACGCTACCCTCGCTCTCCGATCCATCGCTTGCGCCGAGCGGCGCCTGCGTGCTGTCGGCGGTCGTGCAGTATGCGCCCTACGCGCTGAAAGAGGGCTGGGAGGTCGGCAAGCCAAAATTCCTCAAGGCGATCATGGCGCAACTCGAGGCTTATGCCCCCGGCATCGGCAAGTCAGTGCTGCATGCCGAGCTTTTGACGCCTGCCGATATCGAGACGCGCTACCGCATGCCCGGCGGCCACTGGCACCACGGCGAATTGCAGGCCGACCAGATGCTGATGTCGCGACCTGTCTCAGGTTGGTCGGGTTACGACACACCGGTCCAGAGCCTGTTCCTCGCCGGCGCCGGTTCGCATCCCGGCGGGGGTGTGTCAGGCGCGCCGGGGCTGAACGCAGCGCGGCGCATCGTTGCGATGAAGGGTTAGATCATGGCGCAAGCAACCAAAAGGAAGCCTGTCGCAGCGCAGACGAACTCCATCGTCCCCGCTCGCCTTGCCGCGCAATCGCATTTCCGCACGCTGCGTCTCGGCACGCCGTTCCAGTCGCGCATCGATGCCCTAGCCAAGACCCAGGACTGGTACAATTGGGCCGGCTATCGCGCGCCGCATTCGCTGTGGGACGAGGAGCTCGAATATTTCGCCATCCGCAGCCAGGCTGCTTTGTTCGACATCTCGCCGATGACCAAATACCGCGTCGAGGGTCCGGATGCCGAAGCCTTCCTCGATCGCGTCACGCTGCGCGATGTCACCAAGCTGAAACCCGGCCGCGTCCACTACACCGCCTGGTGCGACGATGAAGGTTTCGTCCTCGATGACGGCACGCTGTTCCGGCTGTCACCGACGCGCTTCCGACTGTGCTCGCAGGAACGGCATTTGCCATGGCTGCTCGACAGCGCGATCGGCTTCGATGTCTCCGTTGAGGAAGAAACCGAAACCGTCGCCGGGCTCGCTCTGCAGGGACCAACCTCGTTTGCCGTGCTGCGCGATGCCGGTTTCGCCGGCGTCGAGAAAATGAAGATCTTCGACCTCGCCGAGTTCCCGCATGACGGCGCAACGGTGATCATCTCGCGCACCGGCTTCACCGGCGATCTCGGCTATGAACTGTTCATTCCAGCCGAAAAGGCGCTCCGCCTCTGGGATCGGCTGATGATGGCAGGCGAACTGCGCGGAATTCGCGCCATCGGCTATACCGCCCTCAACCGCGCCCGCCTCGAGGCAGGCCTGATCGTCGCCAATGCCGATTTCACCACCGCCGAGCATGCCATTCGCGCCGACTGTCTGCGCATGCCGGACGAGATCGGCCTCGGCTTCATGATCGATCTGGAGAAAGGCCATTTCAACGGCCGCCGCGCCATCCTCCAAGCCCGCGCCAAGCGCAAGCTGCGCCATGTGCTGGTCGGGCTGGAGATCGAAGGCAACATCCCGGCCGAGCACGCCATCGTCTATCACAAGAAGCATCAGGAGGTTGGGCTGGTCAGCGCCGCCATGTGGTCGCCGATGGCCAAGCGCAACATTGCCATTGCCTCGCTGGCGCGGCCCTACGGTGATACTGTCGTGGAAGACCTCTGGGTCGAGATCTACGCCATGCGCGAACTGCAGTACCAGAAGCTGATGAAGCGGGCCAAGGTGGTGGCGCGCCCCTTCATCAAGGTGGACCGCCGCACGGCCAATCCGCCGGCGGATTTTTGATCATGGCCGATGAAGCCGATGATGAGACGGAAGCCGGCGAACAGTGGCAGTTGGTCAATACACCGCTCGGCGAAAAATGGTCGGGCCGCACCCGCTATGCCGCCGCCATGTTTTTCTACAGGCGCGGCGAGATGAGCGCCGAGACGCTCGAGGTCTACCGCATCTGCGCGCGGCTGGACTCGGAAAACCCGCTGCCGATCATCAGGGATCGCGGCACCGGCCAGGACTGGCTAGAGCGCATGGGGGCCTAAGGCTCACCCGATCGTTCGTTCCAGTACATTGAGCCAATTGCGATAAGCGATCTTATCGATCAGCGCGCGGCCGAAACCGCGTGCGGCCAGCGCATCGGTCAACTTCGGCAGGCCGGCAACGTCGCCGATGACGGCCGGGATCATCGCGCCGTCGAAATCCGAGCCGAGGCCGACTCCGTCCTCGCCCAGCGCCTGCAACAGCGAATCGACATGGCGCACCATGATGTCGAGGCTGGTGTCTGAATTCATCCTGCCGTCCTCGCGCAGGAAGCCGGTGGCAAAATTCAGCCCGACCATGCCGCCGGTCTCGCGAATGGCGCCGAGCTGCCAGTCGGTCAAATTGCGCGAATGGGTGCACAGCGCATGCGCGTTGGAATGGGTGGCGACCAGCGGCGCATCGCTGAGCGCGGCGACATCGCGAAAACCCTTTTCGTTGAGATGCGACAGATCGATCATGATCTTCAACTGATTGCAGGCCTTGACCAGCGCCTTGCCGGCATCGGTCAGCCCCGGCCCGGTGTCGGGCGACGACGGGAAGCGGAACGGCACGCCGTGGCCAAAGGCGTTGGGACGGCTCCAGACGATGCCGAGCGAGCGCAGACCGGCTTCGTACAGCACGTCGAGCAAGGTGAGCTCGGGATCGATCGCCTCGACGCCTTCAATGTGGAACACCGCCGCGATGGAGTCTTTCGCCATCGCTTCGCGAATGTCACCAGCGCTGCGGCAGACGGTCAGCGCTCCCGCCCGTTCCAGCCGGAACAGGATGGACGCCATGGCGATAGTGGAGTTCAGGGCGTCAGTGCGCGGCAGTTCCGGCGGCAGCGGCTCGTTGTCGCTCGGCGCCGGCGGTACCGCCGAGCGCTTGGCCTTCTCGACCGGCGGCGGGAAGATCGCGAACATGCCGCCGGCGAAGCCGCCCTTCTTGGCCCGCGGCAGATCGATGTGACCGCCCTGCGTCCCCTCGATGAACAGCTTTTCGACGTCCGTGTCCTTCGACTGGTAAAGGCGCAGCAGCGTGTCGTTGTGGCCGTCGAAGACGGGGACGAGATCGGATTCGGTCATCAGGAAGCCATTCGATTGAGGAGCTGCAGGCTGAAAACCAGCCTGCGGGCGATACCTCTATCTAGGCAAGATGGCCGAGCCAAGCAAATGCCAGACGCGTGTTTGCGTTGCCTGGCTTATTGCTTCAGCACATCGGCCCATTCCGGATGGCGGCGGAACTGGGCGTTGGCGAAGGGGCAGAGCGGGATGATCTTCTTGCCCGCCGCGCGCATGTCCTCGACGGCGCGGGTAACCAGCCGAAGTCCGGCGCCCTGGCCTCGAAAAGCATCCGGCACCTCGGTGTGGTCGATGATGATCTGGTGCTCGCCGATCTTGGTGAAGGTCATCTCCGCCTCGGAGCCATCAGGACCACGCAGGAAATAGCGGCCCTTCGAGCCGCGATCCTCGAGTTCGATTTCAGGCAATTGGTCAGGCATTATCTGCTCCTTCAACCGGCAGATCGGCAAACAGCCGCCTTGCCGCTTCGATCTCGCTCGGCCGCACCTCGTGGCCGCCATCGTGCCATTCGACTGTGACATCGGCGCCATCGACGCGCAAATAAGCTTCCAGCCGCGCCGTCAGATTGGGCGGGCAAATCGGGTCGCGCCTGCCCGCGGTGACCAGCATGCGGCGGCCGGCGAGACTGCCCTTCACCTCAGGTTCGAACGGAATCAGCGGATGCATCAGCACCGCCGCATCGAACAGATCGGGCGCTGCAAACACCACCGAGGCCAGGATGTTGGCGCCGTTGGAATAGCCGAGGCCGAATACCGAAGACGGCTTTGCCGCCTCGACCTGCGCCTTGATGAAGCCGGCCATCTTGCCGGTCGCCCGGCCGAGGTCTTCCATGTCGTAGACGCCCTCGGCGGTGCGGCGGAAGAAACGCGCCGCGCCATGTTCGGAGACATCGCCACGCGGCGACACGATGGTCGCCTGGGGCGCGAGGTCGCGTCCCAGCGAAACGAGCTGGTTCTCGTCCGCCCCGGTGCCGTGGAAGACGAAAAGCAGCGGGCCGCCGGGCGAACCCGGCAGCGTCTTGTGGATGTAAGCGTCCTTGCTCATCGTCGTCAGCCTTCCAGCTTCTGCAGATGTTCTTCCAGGTAGGGCCGCAGATGCTGGTGCTGCGTCGGCAGCTTCAGCGCTTCGCCCAGATGGGCGGTGTCCTCGTCGCGGTCGAAGCCCGGCTCGTTTGTGGCGACTTCGAACAATACGCCGCCCGGCGTGCGGAAGTAGATCGCCCAGAAGTAGTCGCGGTCGATCACCGGCGTCACGCCATAACCCGTATCGATCAGCGCCTTGCGCACTTCGAGCTGCTTGGCGCGGTTCTCCACCGCGAAGGCGACATGGTGAACCGAGCCGGCGCCGAGATTGGCGAAGCCAGCCGTCGGCAGCGATTCGATGTCGACGACATCGGCGCCATTGCCGTTCTTGATGGCGAGCCGGCTGACATTGCCGGATTTGTCGACCTGCTCGTAGCCCATGAACTTCAACAGCTCCTCGGTGGCGCCGCCATCCTTGAGGCGCAGCGACACCGAATGAAAGCCGCGGATCGCCTCGTCGGCGGGAACGCCGCCCTTCAACCATGGCGTACGGCTGTCGGCCTTGTCCTCGACGAGCGCAAAACCATCGCCGTCGGGACCGGCGAAGGCCAGTCGCTTCTCGCCGAATGTTTCTTCGCGCGAGAGACCGCTAACGCCCTCATCCGCGAAGCGCTTTTCCCAATAGTCGAGTGTGCCTGCCGGCACGGAATAAGCCGTAGTGCCGACCTCGCCAACGCCGTGGCGGCCCCTGGCAATGTCCGGGAACGGAAAATAGGTCATCACCGAGCCCGGCGTGCCGTACTCATCGCCATAGTAGAGGTGGTAGACATCGGGCGCGTCGAAGTTGACGGTCTTCTTGACCCGACGCAGGCCGAGCTTGTGCGTGAAGAAATCATTGTTCTGGCGCGCATCGCCGGCCATCGACGTCACGTGATGCAGGCCCTTGATCTGGTCGAGCATTGTCTTGCTCCTTCCCTGAGTGTTTGCGGCCCCTTGCCGCTGTCCACGCCTATATGAGGATACACCGGGCAACGGCAAAGGCAGCAATCTCAAGATGGACTGTGCACCAAAAGTGAACACCGAAAAATTGTCGTTCACCATTTCGGCGATCCCGACAGACTTGCGCCGCCGTCAGGATTCGGTTCATTGAACCTCTTCCCGACGTGACAGGATACATACATTGGCCGCGAAAAGCAGACGACCGAACATCCTTCTGATCTCTTGCGACCAGTGGCGCGGCGACTGCCTGTCGGCTGCCGGCCATCCGGTGGTGAAGACACCGAACGCCGATGCGCTGGCTGCCGAGGGCGTCCTTTTCAGGCAACACTACGGCGGCGCAGCGCCCTGCTCCCCAGCCCGCGCCTGCCTCTATACCGGCCTCTACCAAATGAACAATCGCGTCTGCCGCAACGGCACACCGCTCGACGCTCGCCACGGCAACATCGCGCTGTCGGCTCGCGCCCTCGGCTATGATCCGACTCTGTTCGGTTACACCGACGTCTCGTCCGATCCGCGCACGATGGCGCCGGACGATCCGCGGCTGAAAAGCTATGAGGGCGTGCTGCCGGGCTTCAGCGTACGCCAGTTCCTGCCCGAGCATCAGAAGCCGTGGCTGTCATGGCTGAAGGCGCGCGGCGTCGACACCAGCGCGGGCTCTCCCGGCATCCATCGCCCCGTCGGCGAGAAACCAGGCGACGCCGTGACCAACGCGCCGCCGGTCTACTCCACAGACGAGACGCCGACGGCCTTTCTCAGCAACGAATTCATCCGCTGGCTGGACGAGCAGGATGCGTCCTGGTTCGCGCATGTGTCTTTTATCAGTCCGCATCCGCCCTTCATCGTGCCGGAGCCCTACAACACGCTTTACGATCCTGCCGACGGTCCGGCCTTCCGCCGCCAGGAAAGCTCGCAGGCGGAAGCAGGAAGCCATCCCTATCTGGCTTACGACCTCGGCCGCCAGAAGCAGAGAAGTTTCCGCCCCGGCATGGACAGCAAGGTGTGCGACTGGGGCGATGACGATCTTCGCGCCATCCGCGCGATCTATTACGGCATGATTTCGGAAGTCGACTCGCAGCTCGGACGCATCTGGCAGGGGCTCAAGGCCGCTGGCGCCTGGGACGACACGATCATTGTGCTGACATCGGACCACGCCGAGATGATGGGCGACCATTTCATGCTCGGCAAGGGCGGCTTCTTCGACGGCAGCTATCACATCCCGCTGATCGTCCGCGACCCGCGGCGCGGCAAAGCGGCGGGCTCGACCGTCGACCGCTTCACTGAGGCCGTCGACATCTTCCCGACCTTGCTCGATCTGCTGGATGCCGACGCCCAGTCGCATCTCGACGGCCATTCGCTGAAACCGTTTCTGGAAAGTGAACCGCCCAAGGATTGGCGTGACGCGGCGCATTGGGAGTTCGATTTCCGCTCGATTGCCGAAGGGGAAGCCGAACGACATTTCGGCATCGCCTCGCGTCAGTGCAATCTGGCCGTCATCCGAACGGAATATTTCAAATACGTGCATTTCGGCGGCGGCCTGCCGCCGCTGCTGTTCGATCTGAAAAAGGATCCGGGCGAACTGACCAATGTTGCCGCCGATCCGAAGTATCTCAGCGTACGGGTCGAATTCGCGGAACGGCTTCTTGCCTGGCGCGCCGAACATCTCGACCAGTCCGTGGCACTGGCGGAACTGACGGATGATGGCGTGGCAGGATATTTCGCAGGCCGTCACTCTTCTGCATGAAAAAGCCCGCGCCATCGCTGGCGCGGGCTCTCTTATACCTCCCCAGTTGTCAATCGCGGAGGATCATCCGCTGCTCATCCCGCTTCTCGGCATAGCTGCCCTTGTCGTAGGCGGCCTGCGCCTGAAGCTGCTCCTTGGTGAAGTTGGTGTAGAGATACTTCTTGCCGTCCTTGTCGGTCATGAATTTGAGCTTGTCCATGCCGACCGCGACCTCCTTGGCGCCGATGCCGAGGAAGCCGCCGACATCGATGATCACGGCATCCGGCTTGCTGTCAGGCGCCAGCACGACGTCGCCGATTTCGCCGACCTTGGCGTCGTTCGCGCCGTAGACTGTCGTGCCTTTCAGATCGTCGCCCCTGATCTCACCGACCGGCATCTCGGTCAGCGTCGATTTGTCGATCGCCGCCGTCTGCGTCGGGTCGGTGGCCTTCACGTCAGGCGACTCGGCCGCCGGAGCTTCAGCTGTCTTGTCCATCGGCGCCGGAGCTGCTGTCTCAGCCGGAGCGGCCGCTGGGGCGGTGGCTGGGGGCGTGCCCGCGTCGGACATGGTTGTCACCGGCACCGGATCATAGACCTTGCGGTCGAAGTCTGGCTGCGCCTGCAATTCCTCCTTGGTCGTCTGGGCGACCAGCCAGCGATCGCCATTCTTCTCGGCCCACTGCGCCTTGGCGAAATCATAGGTGACGTTCTTCTCGCCCATGCCGAGGAAGCCGCCGACACCGATCACCAGGGACTGCGCCATGCCGTCCTTGGTCAGCACGATGTCGTTGACGTCACCGATCTTTTCGGCGTCGTCAGCGGTGCCGTTGTAGACGGTCTCGCCGATGATGTTCGTGGCGAGATTGCCGTCGGCCCGTTTCACCACCGGCTCTGACGGCGCAGCATTGAGGTCGACGGGTTTCTGCGGCTCATTTTGCGCGCTGTCGGTGGATACAGGCGCTGGGGCCGGATCGTAAGGTTTGCGGTCGAAGTCCGGCAGCGCCGTCAGCGCTTCCTTCGTCGTTTCGGCAACCAGCCAGCGGTCGCCGTTCTTCTCGACCCATTCCAGCTTGCCGTAGTCGAAAGCAACGTTCTTGCTGCCTATGCCGAGGAAGCCGCCGACACCGATGATGGCGGATTTGGCCTTGCCGTTTCCATCGAAGACGACGTCACTGACATCGCCGATCTTCTGGGCATCTTCGCCGGTGCCGTTATAGACGGATTCACCGATAATATTGGTCATCAGGGCGCCGTCGGCCCGCTGCGGAGCCGGAGCAATGGTGGCGGGGGCTTCAGCCGGGGCGGGGGTTGTCGCCGGGGCCGTCGTTGACTGTGCGAAAGCACCGGTGGCGATCACCGTTGCAAGCGCGGTTGTCGCGAACAGAGTGCGGATCATGATTAAGTCTCCTCTTGCGTGATCTCTTACGCGCCGCGACCGGCAATCCGTCGTCGGGAGACCGAAAGCGGCGCCTCCAATGTGTTCACAACGTCGTGACAAGACGCTTGTTCCGAAAAAACGGGGCATCGGGATAGCTCGAGCAAGCCCGGCCAGCTGATGGAACCTTTGCAAGGCTTGCCCGTTTCAGCCTGTGGCTGGCTAAACAATACGGAGCGGGGCATGCGATTTGCAGCGGTGCTGAACCGGGACGGCGGCACCTTGCGGACGACCGATGTTTCCGCGTTTTCGGACAGGATGCGCCAGACGCTTGAGGCTGCTGGCCACACCATCGATATCGACATCGTCGAAGGCAAGGATATTGTCGCGGCGCTCGACAAGGTCGCCTCGCGGCGCGGCATCGAGGTGGTGCTGGCCGGTGGTGGCGACGGCACCATTTCGGCCGCCGCGGCGCGGCTGATGAACAGCAAGAAAGCCTTGGCTGTCCTGCCTGCAGGGACCATGAACCTGTTCGCTCGCGGCCTCGGCATTCCGCAGACCCTTGAAGGGGCCCTGACTTCCTTTGCCGACGGCGAGGTCATCGCGGTCGACATCGCCAGCGCCAACCGCCGACCCTTCGTGCATCAGTTCTCGATCGGCCTGCACGCCAGGATGGTAAGGCTGCGCGACACCATGGAGTTCGCCTCGCGCCTGGGAAAGATCCGTGCTTCGGCAAAGGCCGCCTGGAGGACGATCAACAATCCGCCCGCCCTGAAGGTGACATTGGCGGTCGGCGACGCGGAGATCGTGACCCGCATCAGTGGCATCGGCATCTCAAACAATCTGTTCGGCGAGGGTCACCTGCCCTATGCCGATAACCCTGCCGGAGGCGTGCTCGGCATCTATGTCACCGTGGCGCGGCAGCGCGGCGAACTGGCCAGGGCCCTCTTCGACATAGCGCGCGGCAGATGGCGCGACAGTGATCATGTCGAGATCCATCAGGCCGACAAGGCCGTCGTGAAAATCCACACCGGAAGCAAGAAGTTCGGTGCCGTCATCGACGGCGAACTGGTTAAGCTGGAGCGCGAAACAGCTGTGCAGATTCACCCCGGCGCGTTGAACGTTCTGGTGCCGGCGCGCGCTGCGCAGGCAAAGGCCGCCTGATGCGATCGCCGAAGACGACGAGCGCTCTAGCCGCCGGCCGGCTGGTCCTGACTGGCGGGCGCACTCTGGGTGGCGGGAGCGCTGTTGTCGATCTTTTCGCCGTAAATCTCGGCGATACCCCAAGTGATGAAGGCCAGGAGCAGCGCGGCGATCAGGATGCGCAGCCCCTGACGGGCCTTGTTCTCAGGGATGATCTTGGTCATTGGCGGCGTTCCCGGGGGGCGACTGCAAGCGTGGTGGACAAAACCATGGCTGCCGAAACATGGTCGGGTAACGATTGCGTGCTACAAAAGTTCCGGGTCCCAACCGCTGCGCACGACGCGCAGCACTGCGGACGGGACCTGCAAGCGAGGGGGCTTGGTGGATAAGAAGGTGGAGAGGGATCTGCCGGTCGAGGTCCGCGGCGCCGTGGCGGCGCCGGAACGGCTTGCCGTGCTGCACGGGCTTGACGCGATCGACACGGCTTCCGACCCCGACTTCGATCGCATCAGCGGGCTTGCCGGCGCCGTGATGCAGGCGCCAATCGCCCTGGTCACGTTGCTCGATACCGAACGACAATGGTTCAAATCCTGTATTGGTCTGGACGAGACCGAGACCGCCACCGACATCTCGTTCTGCGCCCACGCCGTTGCCGCCGGGGACGAGCCTATGGTGGTAACCGATGCCAGCATCGATCCACGCTTCGCCGCCAATCCGCTCGTGACCGGCGAGCATCATCTGCGCTTTTATGTCGGCGCGCCCATGGTGGTGGCCGGTGCTCGCATCGGTACCGTATGCGTGCTCGACCGAAAGCCGCACGATTTTCCCTCCACCCCCGCACTCGATCAGCTAAAGGCGCTGGCCGGCCTCGCCGCCAGCCTGTTTACGCTCAAAGACGCTACCCGTAGCGGCGCCATTGCCGCCGCAGCTTTGGCACAGGAGGAAAAGCGCCGCGCCATTGCGCTCGATGCCGCCTCGCTCGCCAGCTGGGCCTGGGATATCCGCACCGACATGATCGAATGCGATGTGCGCCTGTCGGAACTGTTCAATCTGCCGCGCTCGAACCGGTTGCGGGCGCGCGACATATTGGGCGCCATCGACCCGCGCGACGTCTACCAGACCGAGACGCGCTTTCGCGACGCCTTGACCGGCAGCGACGACTATTTCGGCGAATACCGGGTCAAGGGCTTCGATCCGCCGCGCTGGATAGCCACGCGCGGCCGCGTCATCGAGCGCGACGACGAGGGCAAGCCGACGCTGATCTTTGGCGTCAACTACGACATATCGGAACGCAAGCTCGGTGAGGAGCGGCAAAGGTTGTTGCTGCGCGAGCTGAACCACCGGGTCAAGAACACGTTGGCGACGGTGCAGGCGCTGGCGACGCAGACCGTTCGCCACGCCCGCCGCCCAAGCGAATTCCTCGAAGCCTTCGGCGCCAGGCTGCAGGCGCTTGGGGCTGCCCACAATCTCTTGTCCGACCGCGAATGGCGCGGCATCGGCATCCGCGAACTGATGCAGATTGAGGTCAAGCCGTTCGATTCGGCCGAACAGCCGCGTATCGCGATTTCCGGCCCGGATCTGCTGCTTTCGCCCGACCAGGCGGTGGGCCTCGGCCTGATCATGCACGAACTGGCCAGCAACGCGCTGCAATACGGATCGCTGTCAGTGGACTCGGGAAAGGTCGACGTCGACTGGAAAGCGCAGGGCAAGAAAGGTGCACGCCGCCTCGTGCTGACCTGGCGCGAAAGCGGCGGGCCCCAGGTCCAGCCCCCGGAACGCCAGGGATTCGGCTCGATCCTGATCCGCCGCAGCCTCGCCAAGGTTTTATCCAGCGAGGTGGTCCACGAATTCCGCAGCGAAGGTGTGTACGCCGAAATATCGTTGCCGCTGGAAGACCTGCCAGCCTGAGCGATTTCCACGAAAAGTGTGAACGTTTTCCCGGGAAAAGCGCGTAGCGCTCTCAGGGAATCGCGTAAAAGCAAGACTCTAGCTGGCCTCGTCGCTCGGATCGTCGTCCCGGTCCGGTTTGACGTTCTCGCGGTAGATGGCATAGGCGGCGAGCGCGATCATCGGGCCGAGAATGAGGCCCTTGCCGCCTTTTCCCTTGAGCAAAGCCGGCAGCACGGCAAGGGCCGCCGTGATGCCGAGTGCCTTGAGGTCGGCGTTGCGCCGCCGGGCGCGGCGGCGGGCGCGCCTGCCGGCCGCCAGTTGATGGATGAGCAGGATGAGCCCGGCGAGCACCAGGAACCCTGTAGCGAAGCCCAGGCATGCCGCCATAGGTCCAAAGCGGTCGGCGGCCCAGATATAGGCCGCCCCCAGTAGAAAACCGAGACCGCACAGAACCGCAACCGCGGCGAGCCCATAGACGATTGCCGCCGTGCGCGCGCGGCGCATGGCGGCAATGGCTTCACCCGAGGCCAAAGCCGAAATCAGCGATGCCAGCGTCCCCATCTCTAGCGAAAACTAGCGCCGGGCGAGAAGCGCGAACAGAAAGCCGACGCCGGCTGCGATGGCCAGCGAGGTCACCGGCTTTTCGCGCACATTGGCGGTGATCTGGGCTTCGAGATCCTTGGCGTTGCCGCGCAGGCTGTCGAAGGCGGCTTCGCCCTGGGCGCGCAACTGTTCGACGCCTTCGGCGGCAGCGCGCCGGGCTGTCCCGTAACCATGTTCGCCGGTCTTGGCCAATTGCTTGGTCAGCTTTTCGATATCGGCCTTCAACTGCCTGATATCGGCTTCGAGGTCGGCATTCGTCTGGCTTTCGCCAGCGGTTCTTCCTGCGGCAGTTACCATTCCCATAACTCCTTGCGTTTGCTTGGTTTCAAACGCCCCACACACGTCAAGGTTCCGAAACCGGAGACCATATCCATGAAAGGGTGTTTGCCAGTGCGAGTCCAGCCCCGGCTGGACTGGTTTCCCTGCTGGATCTGCGGCATCAGATCAGTGGCCGGCGGGCCTCGCTCAAGCCCTCCCAGCGTGCGAGGTCCTTCAGCGCGTCCCTGTCGATCACTTCGCAACCGCCGTCGCGCCAGGCGATCAGCTTGCGGTCGATCAGCTTGCGGATCGTCTTGTTGGTGTGGACCAGAGACAGGCCGAGCGTATCGGCGATGTGCTGCTGCGTGATCGGGATCCGCACCGGCGCCTTGCCGTTGAGGCCAACTACAGCCGCGCGGCTGGCGATGAAAGCGATGAGATAGGCGGTGCGCTCGAGCGCCGTGCGCCTGCCGATGCTGAGCAAATTCTCGTCCAGCATGCGCTCCTCGCGCGATGCCATCCAGGTGATGTCGTAGGCAAGGCCCGGATGGTTGCGGTAGAGCTCGTGCAGGTTTTCGCGCTCGAAGACGCATAACAGCATTGGCGACAGCGCCTCGATCGAGTGCTGCATCTCACCAAGCAGGCTGCCCTGCAGGCCGATGAGATCGCCGGGCATCGAATAGTTCAGAATCTGGCGGCGGCCGTCCGACAGCAATTTGTAACGGAAAGCCCAGCCCGACAGCACCGTGTAGAGATGAGCGCTGTGGCTGCCTTCGACGAGGACGGTCGCACCTTTGTCGACGGCAAGTTCGCCCTTCTTGAACCTGCTGACGAAGGCAAGCTCCTGCTTCTCGAAGTCCCGGAACACCTGCAACGGCCGGAGCGGGCACTTCTCGCACGGATATTGGCGACTGGAAAAGGAACGACCGTTCTGGCCAGACATTTCGACCCTCTTCGAACGCCTCTTTGCCAGAGACTGACTGCAACGCCTTTGCAAGGGCCGCGGTTCCGCCACGGCGATGGGGCATGTCTTTTTTAAATGACAGGATGGCAAATAGCGATCATGACTCTCTGCACTCCAGTGAGGCGAATTCGAAGCTCGCCTGGCGTTGGAGCAGACCCGGTGAGCGAATTTTTCGGATTAAGGCCCTGGCCGATCCCCCACGGTCCGCGATGCGGTTGACTGGAGTCACTGAACCCGATGCCGCAAGAATTGAGGAGAGATTGCCAGGTGCCCCCATTGCTTGAGGGATTGCGAATTCTTGTCCTGGAGGATGAATTCCTGATCGCCATGGATGTCGAACAGCTTTGCCGCGACCATGGCGCCGGCGACGTGGTGATCGCCCGCGACCTGGCAGAGATCGACGAGCAGTCGGTCGCCGACAAGTTCGACGGCGTTATCGTCGACCTGATGCTGAGTGGAACGTCGACGCTAGACTTCGCCGCGCAACTGCGCCAGGCGGGCATGCCCTTCGTCTTTGCCTCCGGCTATTCGGATGCCGACGAGATCAAGGCGTCTTTCCCCGGCGTCCGGCTGGTGACCAAGCCATATTCGGGCGACGATCTCGTCGAGGCGCTGGCGGTGGCCTGCGGCCGCGCGCCAGTCTGAAGTGCCTTCGATCGGCACTTAGAGCAACTCCAGGAAAACCGTGTGGTTTTCCCCTTGGGAATTGCGCAAAAACAAAGAGATCGAGCCGACCCCGCAAACGGGGTCCACTGTCAGGCGGCGTTTGAGCCTGTGACCTGGGACGAGATGGCATCCGGCCCGTATTCGTCTTCGCCTGAGATTTTCAGGATCTCCTGCAACCGCGTGCGGGCCCGGCTGACCCGGCTCTTGATCGTTCCGACCGCGCAGCCGCAGATCTCGGCGGCCTCCTCATAGGAAAAGCCGGAAGCGCCGATCAGGATGATGGCTTCGCGCTGGTCCTCGGGCAATTGCTCGAGCGCACCGCGAAAATCCTTGAGGTCGAGCTGGCCATGCTGGGCCGGATGAACGGCGAGCCTGGCAGTCATGATGCCGTCGCTGTCCTGCACCTCGCGGCCGCGCTTGCGCATCTGCGAATAGAACTCATTGCGCAGGATGGTGAACAGCCATGCCTTGAGATTGGTGCCGGGCTGGAAGCTCTCATGCTTGTCCCAGGCCTTGACCAGCGTCTCCTGCACCAGATCGTCGGCCTTGTCGGCATTCTGCGTCAGCGACACGGCAAAGGCCCTCAGGCTCGGGATCGAGCCGAGCAAGTCGGTCTTGAACCCTTGTGAGACAGCTGCCATGCCTCAGTCCTTCTTCTGTGCGGGTTCGGCCTGTTCCAGTTGGCTGAGCAACTGGGCGAAGCGATCCGGCACATTGTCGGAGACCAGCTCGTCATAATATTGTTTGAGTTTGCGACCGATTTCCGAATTCGCCCCAAGCGGGTCACCGGAATTGGCCCGGCGCCTGTCAGCGGCGCCAGCCAGTGTTGCTTTATCCATATCCTTCATTTCGCCCCTTAAAATCCAGCGCCCCAAGCCGCCCTATTACACAACGCAAAGCGGCCCCCCTCGTCTGGTTGCCCATCGCCCTACAAACGTGGTCCCTGGAGATTCGTTCCACAACCCTCGGAACTTTTTTGCAAAATCCGCGTTTGTTTGCCGGGGCTTGCAATCAGCTTGACCTTGAATCTATGCAATCACGTCATCTGAGGGAGACGTCTATTATGAGCCTTTCCGCAACCATTGCTCCGCACCTGCCGTTCCTGCGCCGCTTTTCGCGCGCCGTTTCGGGATCGCAGGAGAGTGGTGATGCGCTGGTCGCCGCGATGCTCGAAGCCATCATCGCCGACGTCGACATCTTCCCCGAAGCGTCGAACGACCGCATCGCGATCTACAAGGTTTTCGCCAAGCTGTTCACCTCCATTGCCATCCGCGTTCCGCAGGAACAGGCGCAATCGGCATGGGAGCAGCGGGCCGCCGCCAATCTCAACGCCATTGCGCCACGGCCACGCCAGGCCTTCCTGCTGGTCGCGGTCGAAGGCTTCAGCGAGGACGAGGCGGCTGAAATTCTCGATGTCGACGCCTCGGAATTCTCCGAACTGCTTGCCCAGGCGAGCAACGAGATTTCCCGCCAGGTGGCGACCGACGTGCTCATCATCGAAGACGAGCCACTGATCGCCATGGACATCGAAGAAATGGTCGAGAGCCTCGGCCACCGTGTCGTCGGCACCGCCCGCACCCATGCCGAGGCGGTGGCGATGTTCGGCAAGACAAGGCCTAAGATGGTGCTGGCCGACATCCAGCTTGCCGACGGCAGTTCGGGCATCGATGCGGTCAATGAGATCCTGTCGTCAACCTCGGTGCCTGTGATCTTCATCACCGCCTTCCCCGAGCGCCTGCTTACCGGCGAGCGGCCCGAACCCGCTTTCCTCGTCACCAAGCCGTTCAACCCGGACATGGTCAAGGCGCTGATCAGCCAGGCGCTGTTCTTCGACCGGCAGGCCAAGGCCGCCGCCTGATATAATGTCCAACGCTTCGCCGCATCCCGCGGCGTTGCCAAGCACTAGCGATCGTCCACCCGGCGATCGCTAGTTGTCGTTGCCCATGCCGCGCTTGCATGGTCGCGCTCCCTTGCCTGAATCAATTCGCGTCCGGGGCCCCTTCCAAAGGCTGTCTTTTTCGGCAAAGGGTGGAACAAACACCAACCACCTACGTTCTTATCCCAGCATCGGAAGGAGACAGATCATGCTTTACTGGGCGCTCGTATTTCTGGTCGTGGCGATCATCGCCGGCGCGCTTGGTTTCGGCGGCATCGCCGGCACCTCCGCCGGCATCGCGCAAATCCTGTTCTTCATCTTTCTCGCCTTCCTCGTCATCTCGCTTCTGGCCGGCCTGTTCAGAAGGGCGTCGTAAGACCCGTAGCGAGCCAACACTGGAAGCCGCACCCCTCAAACGGTTTCCAGCCACCGCCGGGCGGTGTCCTTTAACGGGACGCCGTCCGGCGGACCTGTTTTAGGGGCTTATTTCAGGAACTGATTTCAGAGTGAGCCGTTCAGCTTGGGCGGTTGGACAGGTGACTGATGCGTTCCAAAAGCGGCGAGACAGGCGAAAGCGGGCGGAGTGACGAAGTCATCGCCCTGCATCCCGCTGAAAGCGGCATGCAGCTCGGTCGCGCCTTGCTCCACGCGCTGCACAATGCCGGCATTTCCGTTCTCTACCAGGACCGCGAGATGAAGACCGTATGGGCGCGCAACATGCGTGAGCCATGGACTTCCGACACTGCGGACAGCAACGGCATACTGCCGCCGGCGCAGGCCGAGGACATCGATGCCGCCAGACGCCATGTCATCGCGTCCGGCAGTCCCGAACGTCTCGAGCTCAGCGTTCCCACTGCCGAAGGCCTCCGCTGGTTCCAGGTGTGGATCGATGCCGATCACGGCGATGGCGGCGATGCTCAGGGCGTTGTCACCACAATGGTGGAGACAACCGAGCAGAAACGCCGCGAACAGACATTGACGACGCTGTTGCGCGAGGTGAGCCACCGCTCGAAAAACCTGTTGGCCATCATCCAGAGCATTGCCACCCAGACTGGCCGATATTCCGAGACATCGGACGATTTCCTGACGCGCTTTCGCGGCCGGCTGCAGTCACTGGCCTCCTCCCAGGATCTGGTGACGTCGTCGAATTGGCGGGGTGCTGCACTACGCGAGCTTGTCCGTGGCCAGGTCGTGCGCTACGGCGCCGATCCCGCACAGAGCCTGCGCTTCAATGGCGTCAATCCATATCTCAATCCCAACGCTGCGCTTCATATCGGCCTGGCCATGCACGAACTCGCCGTCAATTCATTCAGTTACGGCGCCCTCGCGCGGCGGGATGGCTTTGTCGAGGTAACCGCAAATCTGTCCGGCGTTACTGAGGCTGCTGACAAGCCGGCTTTGTCGCTGACTTGGGTCGAGGCCATTGTCGCCAATGATAACAGGCGCACTGAGAAACGCTTCGGCAGCGTTGCCCTAGAACGTGTCGTGCCGGCATCGCTGAACGGCACGGCGACACTGGAGATCACCGGCGACCGTCTCGAGTACCGACTTGTCGTACCGCACGGCAATTTCGAAACCGAGTGACCGGCCGGACTTGAAGCAATTCCAGGAAACTGTGGGCGGTTTTCCGGGCAAAAGCGCGTAGAGCTTTCCTCGGGATTTGCGTCCAACCAGAAAACCAAAGCGCTGGGGTCCTTAACCGGCTGTTCACCATAAAGTCCGATGCTGCGGTTCCCAGAGATTGCTGGATCCTGACCGATTGAACCGACGTTTCGGCCACAGCCTGCAACGCACCTATGGGAGGAATGACCTTGACGGTTGCCGATATGAACAGGCTGGAGCAGGCCGCCCGCGTCTCGATGAGCGGCTTTCAGGATCCTGATGCCCCCGCGTCGCCTTTGCCGCACGCCTGGCATCCCTTCCTTCGCTTCGCCGCTGTCGCGTTCGTCGTCGCCATCGTGCTGATCGTGGCGTCGCAACTGGGCTGAGCCGGGATCGCTCGGGTTCGCGCTTATTCCCCAATCAGGCTGAGCTGAGATGCTTGTCTGGCTCCTGGCCAGCCAATATCAACGTCCCCACCTTTCATCACAGGAACTTTGACGGCTGTCGACCGTTCTTGTGGTGAGAGGATCTCTAGTCGTGGAACACATCGCCGCTTTGCTTTTGGTAATTGGCTGTTCGAACAGCATGACCGAATGCCGCGAACTGCCGGTGCCGGTCAGCGTGTTCGAGACCGCTGAGGCGTGCACTGCCGAGCGGCCTTTCGCCATGGGTGACGTGCAGGGTCAGGCCCAGCATGTCGTTGCCAAGTGTCTTGCCGTCGATCCCGCCTTGGAGGACGACTACGACCAGATCGTCTGGAACGTGCGCCCGGATGGTTCGCTCGACGCATCCTTGCAGATTTCAAACATCGTGGTTGCGTCGAATGGGACGCGCCCCGAAAAAGACTATCTTCACCAACAATAAGTTCGAGCGGGCAAAAGCCGGTATTTCATGCTAAATGGCGGCTGGAGCTTACTAAAGTGAGGACGAAAGTGAGGAGAGACTCAATGCGGAAATTGATTATTGCCATGGTTGCAGTGGTCGCCGTCAGCGGCTGCAGCACGACCGAGCAGGACGTTGGTGTCGGAACGTTGGTTGGCGCCGGCGTCGGCGGCCTGGTTGGCGGTGGCAAGGGTGCGCTCATCGGCGCAGCCGTTGGTGCCGGTTCCGGTCTGCTGGTGCGCAACCTGCGCAATGGCTATTGCCAGTATCGCGACAATCGCGGGCGGCTCTACACCGCTCGCTGCTGATCCGCTTCAAAAGCGTCAAACAATCGAGACGGAGACCGGTCAGCCGGTCTCCGTTTGTTTGCCCGTATCAGGCGGCGGAATCCTGATTTCCACCGTAAGCCCGTCGGCGCGAAAATTCCGGCTGATCGTGCCGCGTAATTCGCGCGTGACATTGAGATCGATCAGCTTGGTGCCGAAGCCGGTCTTGGCCGGCGCTTCGAGTTGCTTCTGTCCGGCCTCGCGCCAATTCAGGACCAGCATTCTGTCGGGCCCACGCCCCTGGAACGACCAGTCGACCTTCAGCGCGCCAACCGAATTGCCGGCCTCGCCATATTTCAGCGCATTCGTCGCCAGTTCATGGAAGGTAAGGCCAAGCGCCTGCGTCGTCGTCTCGTCGAGCAGCACCTGAGGCCCTGACAATATCCCGTCGGGAAGCTCCTTGCCGAACACCTGGCCAAGCTCGATGCGCAAGAGGTCGCCAAGGTCGGCCTTCTGCCAGCGCGAGCGCGTCAGCATGTCCTGGGAGGCCGCCATTGCCTGCAGACGGGCCGAGAACGAGGACGAGAACTCCTTTACGTCGGTGGCGTGCGCCGCCGTCTGGCGCGCGATCGCCAGCACCCGCGTGATAGAATTCTTGATCCGATGCTTCATCTCCTGCAGCATCAGATCCTTTTCGAGCAGGCTCTTTTCCGTCGTCTCGTGCAACAGCGACTTGGCGTCATAGGCGCGCTCCTGGTAGCGGGCCACCAGTGCGATGGCGCCGGCCAGGAGCAGCCCGAACAGGCCGAGCATCACCGGAATGGCGCGCGAAGACGGCTGCGAGAAAGCGCTGGTCGGCCGAAACAGCACCGTCCACGGCCGGCCGGCGACGATGATCTTGCGCGTCACCAACAGCCTGTCTCCAAAGCTCGCAACCGGCGGCGTTTCCGACTGGAACAGAAGATTGCCGGCGTCGACCTTGCCGTCATAGACCTCGGTGTTGACCGGCAGCAGCGGTGTGCGGCTGAGCGCCGTCTGGAACAAGTCGCGAGCGCGGAAAGCGGCGTAGAGAAAGCCTGATGTCGACGACCTGGACGCGTTGATGCCATCCGGCGCGGTTTCGACATTGAGCCTGACGAAGACCAGGAAGCCGGTAAAGGTCTGCGCCGCGCCGGTGCCCTGGCCGAGTTGAACCAGACCGCTTGCATGCTGTGCGTCATCGGCCATCGCCTTTTCGATCGCTTCGCGCCGCACCGGGTCGGTGAACATGTCGTAGCCGATGGTCGACTCGTTGGCAGGATCGAGCGGCTCGAACAGCACGACGGGCGTGCGCCAGGACTGCGCCGTGTCCGGATAGACAGTGTGGGGCACGCCGCGGTCGCGCAACATGTCGCGCTCGACCGCCGCTTCATCGCCGGCTTTGGCCAGCCTGAGATAACCGATGCCGCGCATGCCGGCGAAATTGGTGTCGAGGTCGAGCGCGCCGAAGAAGGCCTTGAACTCACTTCGCGAAATCTCGCCATTGCGAGCGTCGAACAGGGCCTGGGTCGAGCGCAGCAGCGAAAGATGCAGGTCGATGCGGCTTTCGATACGGTTGAGCGCATCGTCGGCCGTCGCCTCGAATTTGATCCGCGCCGCCTCCTGGGTGGCGAAGTAGGCGAAGCCCGCCATCGTCAGGCTGATAAGCGCGACGGCAATGAAGGCGACGATCGGGAAAAACTTCTTCAAAGGATGCTGCGGCCCATGTATCTGGAACCTTTATGGCATGTCACCGCGCCAACACAATGGCGAGGCCAAACCATCGTGACAGCTGGCACATCATGGTCCAGATATTAGCCGGCTTATCGATCGCGCATCGAGAAGATGACCGTCCGCCGATGATGGCGCATGTCTCAGGCGGCGATCTTCAGCGCGCCCGGCCCGGGAATGGCGCCAGGCGGGCATTTGCCGAGGATGATCATGCCGAGCACCTCGTCCTGGGTGACATCGGTGGTGCGCGCGGTGCCGACGACCTGGCCGTTCTTCATCACGCAGACGCGGTCGGCAAGCTCGAACACGTCATGGATGTCGTGGCTGATCAGGAAGATGCCGATACCGTCGGATTTGAGCTGCTTGACCAGCTCGCCGACCTGCGCCGTTTCCTGCGGCCCAAGTGCCGCCGTCGGTTCATCCATGATCAGGATGCGGGCGTTGAACAGGATGGCGCGCGCGATCGCCACCGACTGGCGCTGGCCGCCCGACAGCTTGACCACCGGCTCCTTGAAGCGCTGGAAACGCGGATTGAGCCGGCCCATCACCTTGCGCGCCTCGGCTTCCATGGCGACATCGTCGAGCGTGCCCCAGCCGGTCATCAGCTCACGGCCGAGGAAGAGGTTGGCGGCAGCGTCGACATTGTCGGCCAGCGCCAGCGTCTGGTAGATCGTCTCGATGCCGTATTTCTTGGCGTCGCGCGGGTTGGAGATCGCCGCCTCCTGGCCGTTGACGAAGATCTGCCCGGCATCGCGCTTGTAGGCGCCCGACAGGATCTTGATCAGCGTCGACTTGCCGGCGCCGTTATGGCCGAGCAGCGCCACGACCTCGCCCGGGAAAAGATCGATGGATGCATCGTCGACGGCGCGGATGCCGCCGAAGGCGATCGAGATGTTGCGCATGTCGATCAGCGCTGTGCCGGTGTTTGCGGAAGCAGTCTTTTCCATGATCGTTCTCCTCCTAAACGCGCTTGCGGTAGACGGTGTCGAGAAACACCGCGACGACCAGCACTGCGCCGACGACGATACTCTGCAGCGGCGAGTCGACGCCGAGAAGCACCATGCCGGACTGCAGCGACTGCATCAAAAGCGCGCCCAGCATGGCGCCGATAACGGTTCCCGAACCGCCGGCCAGGGACGTGCCGCCGATGACGGCGGCGGCGATGACCAGCAACTCGTCCAGCGTGCCCAGTGCGTTGGTCGCGGAATTCAGCCTGGCCGACGAGATGGCAGCGGCGATCGTAGCCAGCACGCCCATGATCATGAACACCTTCATGGTGACCCAGCGTGTGTTGATGCCGGCGAGGTTGGCGGCTTCCGGGTTGCCGCCAATGGCAAAGACATAGCGGCCGAAACGCGTGCGTTTGGTGATGAAGGTCATGACGATGCCCACCATCACAGCCATCAGCACCGGAATGGCGATGCCATGGGCGATGAACAGCCCGCCTTCGGGAATGGCGATGTTGTTGGCCTCCGCATACCGCTTCACGATACCGACCGGCCATGGATAGGAATTGGCAACCCACACCGCGCCCATGATGACTGCGCAGGTCACAGTGCCTATCAGCGTCTCGGCCCAGATCGGTCGCAGCGGAAAGCGGAAACGCTTGCGCTGTCGGCGCCCGTTGAACAGCGCGAACACCACGGCAAGGCAGGCGACGATGCCGACGACCCAGCTCCAGGTCGCGCCGATCGATCCGGCGGGACCGCCACCCATCAGCTGGAAGGTGGCATCGAGAGGGGCCACGGTCTGGCCGCTGGTCACCCACCAGGCCGCACCGCGCCAGACCAGCAGGCCGCCGAGCGTGACGATGAAGGCCGGCACTTCGAGATAGGCGATGATGAAACCCTGGAAGGCGCCGATGAGAAGGCCGACCGCCAGGCCGATCGCCAGCGCCAGCACCCAGATCCAGGGATTGCCAAGCTCAAGCCCGACAAAACGCACCAGGAAATGCACCTGCGCGAAGCCCATGACCATGCCGATCACCCCTTCGGCCGATCCAACCGACAGATCGATGTTGCGCATGACGATGACCAGCACCATGCCGGAGGCCATGATGGCGACCGCTGATGTCTGCACCGACAGGTTCCACAGATTTCGCGGTGTCAGAAAAAGACCGCCCGACAGGATGTGCAGGCCGACCCAGATGACCACCAGCGCGCCGACCATGCCGAGCATTCGGGTGTCGATCTCCGTCGCCTTCAGGAAGCGCGCGACCGCGCCGAGTTCCGACGCGCGCGCGGTGTCGGCCTGCGAAGTCGAGGTCGTGTCGGTCATGATGTCCTCCCAGCGGCTTGCCGTCTGACGCGGATGCCGGACCACAGCCTAGAAGTTAGCCGCCCGCGGCGGAAACACAAATTGCCTTGAAAAAACGCCGCGGCCTGTCAGCCGCGGCGTTACTTTACTTGAAGTCGGCAGATCAGTTGCAGGCAGCGACGCTGCCGGCGGCGACACCCGCGCAGACTTCCTCCTTCTTGATCCAGCCGGCGTCGATGACGACGTTGAGGTTGTCCTTGGTAATCGCAACCGGGGTCAGGAACAGCGACTTGACGGTGTTGCCGCCAGGCGTGGTGAAGTCCTTGGCGCCGGCAATGTCGCCGGTCTTCTTGCCGTCGGCGAGCTGCGAGGCGATCTCGGCGGCGTTCTTGCCGAGTTCGCGCGCATCCTTCCACACCGACACGGTCTGCGTACCGAGCGCGATGCGGTTCAGCGCGGCATGGTCGCCGTCCTGGCCCGAGACCGGGACGGTTCCGGCCAGGCCCTGCGCCGTCAGCGCGGCGACGACGCCGCCGGCGGTACCGTCATTGGCCGCGACCACGGCATCGACCTTGTTGTCGTTGGCGGTCAGGAACTGTTCCATGTTCTTCTGGGCGTTGGCCGGCAGCCAGCCATCCGTGTAGGCCTCGCCGACATTCTTGACCTTGCCGGAATCGATGGCTTCCTTGAGCACTTCCATCGAGCCCGAGAACAGGAAATCGGCATTCGGGTCGGAACCCGAGCCCTTGATGAAGAGGTAGTTGCCTTCAGGCTTCGCCTTGAACACTTCGCGGGCCTGCATGCGGCCGACTTCCTTGTTGTCGAAGGTCAGGTAGAAGACGTCCTTGTTCTCGATCAGGCGATCATAGCCGACAACCGGGATGCCTTCGTCCAGCGCCTTCTGCACCGCCGGGCCGATAGCCGAGGCGTCCTGCGCCAGGATGATCAGCGAGTTGGCGCCCTGCGAGATCAGGCTTTCGACGTCGGTCAACTGCTTGCCGGGATTGGACTGCGCGTCGGCGGAAATGTACTTGTCGCCGGCCGCCTCGATCGCCGCCTTCATCGCCGCTTCGTCGGTCTTCCAGCGCTCTTCCTGGAAGTTCGACCACGACACGCCGATGACCTTGTCCTTCGCCTGCGCGACCGACACCAGCGTCAGCGACATGGCGACACCCGCCAGCATGGCGGCTGCAAATCTGTTCATGATAATCCTCCCTGCGCCGCGCGCGGCGCGACAAAACTGGCCCGAAGGCCGGCACACAGAAGCTCTATTTTTTCGAGCCTCGAAAAAATACTGATCCAACGGCGAGACGCTGTCAACATCGATTCTGATGGAATCTGATGGCCTCAGTGAATTTTTTCGAGACTCGCAATAAACAATGACAGGGCGGCCTGCTTCTGCCAATATTTGCTGGTGTCACCGACCGCCTTCACTATCATGAGGCGGGAGGAGGACCGGGAGGAAACAAGAAAGATGTCGGTTGGAATCCGCCACGACGATCTGCGCCGTCGCAACCGCGCGATGGTGATTTCGGCCGTGCGCCGGGCCGGCCAGCCGTCGCGCACCGAGATCGCGGCGACCACCGGCCTCAGCCATTCGACTATATCGGCAATCTCGTCCGACCTGATTGCGGAAGGCATCCTGGCCGAGAGCAAGGCAGGCGAGACCGGAGCGCTGAAACGCGGCCGGCCGCAAGTCGGCCTGGGCCTCAATCCGGAAGCGGCGGCGGTGATGACCGTGGTGCTGTCGCTTAATTTCCTTTCCGTCACCGTCATCGACTATGCCGGCCAGGTGGTCGCCGAGGAGCAGCGCCGGCTGGATACGTTGACCATGCCGCGCGACGAGCTGATCGGCGAATGCACGGCAATCGTGCGGCGGCGGCTCGAGGATCCCGACCTCGATGTCCAGAGCATCGCCCGCATTGCCATGGGCATCCAGGGCATCACCGATTCGCAGGCGCGCGCCATGCTGTGGTCGCCGATCACCCCGCTGACCGACATTGCCTTCGCTGACATACTGGAAGCAGAATTCGGCATTCCGGCCACCATGGAAAACGATTGCAACATGATGGCAGTGGCGCTGCAATGGCGCCAGCCTGAGCGCTACCGCGACGATTTCATCGCCATCCTGCTGTCGCACGGCATCGGCATGGGGCTGGTGTTGAAGGGCGAACTGTTCACCGGCACGCATTCGTCGGGCGGCGAGTTCGGCCACATGATCCATCGGCCCGGCGGCGCGCTGTGCCGTTGCGGGCGGCGCGGCTGCGTCGAGGCTTATGCCGGCAACTATGCCATCTGGCGCAGCGCCAAAATGATGAGCGAGGACGCCGAACCGGTCGATGTCGGCGACGCCGACATGCGGGCGCTCGCCGCACGGGCCCGCGAGACCGATGGCCCGGAGCGGGAAGCCTACCGCAAGGCCGGCGAGGCGCTCGGCTTCGGCCTCGGCAGCCTGTTCGCGCTGATCGATCCGGCACCGGTCGCCATGGTCGGCGTCAGCGCCGCCGCCTTCGATCTGATCGAACCGGCATTGCGCGAAGCGATTGCCCAGACCGCCGGCGGCCAGCACTCGAAGTCAATCTCCTTCGACACCGAGCCCAACGAGCTGCCGCTGATCCGCGAAGGCTGCGCCATGCGCGCGCTGACCTTTGTCGACCAGGAGATTTTCGCGCCGGGCGTGCAGGCGCGAGCGGGCGCTGGAAAGAGCGTTGCCTGATCAGTCTTCCCTGATCGCATACCCCGCACCACGGATGGTGCGGATCACATCCGGCATGCGGCCATTGTTGACCGCCTTGCGCAAGCGCCCGACATGCACGTCGACCGTGCGCTCGTCGATATAGATCGTCTCGCCCCAGACATTGTCGAGCAACTGGCTGCGCGAGAACACACGGCCGGGATGGCGCATCATGAATTCGAGCAGCCGGAACTCGGTCGGCCCCAGCCGTATCTCGCTCTTCTTGCGGTAGACGCGGTGCGACTCGCGGTCGAGCACGATGTCGCCGACCTTGAGCACGCTGGACAGCACTTCGGGCTTGGCGCGGCGCAGCAGCGCCTTCACCCGCGCCATGAACTCCGGCGTCGAGAACGGCTTGACCAGATAATCGTCGGCACCGGTGGAAAGGCCGCGCACGCGGTCGCTCTCTTCGCCGCGCGCGGTCAGCATGATGATCGGCAGCCGCTCGGTCTCGGGCCGCATCCTGAGCCGGCGGCACAGCTCGATGCCGGACACCGCCGGCACCATCCAGTCGAGCACCAAGAGATCCGGCACGTTTTCCTGCAGCCGGATTTCGGCCTCGTCGCCGCGTGTAACCACCTCGACCTGGTAGCCTTCGGATTCGAGGTTGTAGCGGAGCAGCACGCCCAGCGGCTCCTCATCCTCCACGACCATGATGCGTGGCGCAATCATCAGCAGTTCACCTTTATCAGGGCGATGTGGCCATCGCCGTTTCGTCCTGCTTCGGGCGATTGGCGGGCAATTGCTGGCCGGTCAGCACATAATACGCATTTTCGGCGATGTTGGTGACATGATCGCCGATGCGCTCCAGGTTCTTGGCGCAGAACAGGAGATGCGTGCAGGCCGTGATGTTGCGCGGGTCTTCCATCATGTAGGTCAAGAGCTCGCGGAACACCGAGGTGTATTTGACGTCGATGCGCTCGTCCTCATTCCTGAGTTTCGCCAGCGCTGCAGCATCGGCGGCAGCATATTCCTCGACAACGCCCTGCACCTGGATCAGCACCAGTTGCGCCATCGCGTCGATGGAGTGCGACAGGTCGCGCGGCGTGACGCTGAGGCCGACGGTGCCGACGCGCTTGGCGATGTTTTTGGCAAGGTCGCCGATGCGCTCGAGGTCGCCGGCCATGCGGATCGAGCCGACCACGGCGCGCAGATCGTTGGCCACCGGCTGGCGTTTAGCGATCAGCGTGATGGCGCGGTCGTCGAGCTCGCGCTGGCGCGCGTCCATGATGGCGTCGTCGGAAACGACGCGCTGCGCCAGCGCATTGTCCGAAGTGAGCAGCGCCTTGGTCGAGCCGCTGACCATCGAGCCGGCCAGATCGCCCATGTCGCGGATCAGCTTGCTGATCTGCCCCAGCTCTTCATCGAAGGAGGCGACGGTATGTTCACCCATGATCCTGGTCCTCGTGCCTGAAATTCAACCGCTGGACGGCTCAGCCGAAGCGGCCGGTAATGTAGTCCTGGGTGCGCTTGTCGTCGGGGTTGGTGAACATCTTGTCGGTGGCGCCCTCCTCGACCAGGTAGCCGAGATGGAACATCGCCGTGCGCTGCGACACGCGCGCCGCCTGCTGCATCGAGTGGGTGACGATGACGATCGTGTAGTTCTGGCGCAGTTCGTCGATCAGCTCCTCGACGCGGGCGGTGGCGATCGGGTCGAGCGCCGAGCAGGGCTCATCCATCAGGATCACTTCCGGCGACACGGCGATGGCGCGCGCGATGCACAGACGCTGCTGCTGACCGCCGGACAGGCCGGTGCCGGGCTCCTGCAGGCGGTCCTTGACCTCGTTCCAGATCGCCGCCTTCTTCAGGCTGGATTCGACGATCTGGTCCATGTCGGACTTGCGCTTGGCCAGCCCATGGATGCGCGGGCCGTAGGCAACGTTCTCGTAGATCGACTTCGGGAACGGATTGGGCTTCTGGAACACCATGCCGACACGGGCGCGCAGTTCGACGACGTCGATGCTCTTGTCGTAGATGTCGTCTTCGTCCAGCGTGATCTTGCCCGTCACCCGCGCCGAATCGATGGTGTCGTTCATGCGGTTGAGGCAGCGCAGGAAGGTCGACTTGCCGCAGCCGGACGGGCCGATCAGCGCCGTCACCTGGTTCTGTCGGACGTCGAGGTTGACATCGAACAGCGCCTGCTTCTCGCCGTAGAACACGCCGACCTTGTCGCCGCGCATCTTGATGACTTCGTTCGACTTGGCGTTCATTTTGTCGCCCACTGCGTTTTCAAGGGACTGTTCGGTCATGATGTTCATACCAAATTGCCTTTTTTCTACCAGCGCCGCTCGAACCGGCGCCGAAGCACGATCGCGGTGATGTTCATGGCCATGAGGAAGACGAGCAGGATGATGATGGCGCCGGACATGCGCTCGACAAAAGCGCGTTCGGCCTCGTTTGCCCACATGTAGATCTGCACCGGCAGCGCGGTCGCCGGATCGAAAGGCGTCTTCGGATAGTCGGCCACGAAGGCGACCATGCCGATCAGAAGCAGCGGCGCTGTCTCGCCGAGCGCACGCGCCAGCCCGATAATGGTGCCGGTGAGGATGCCGGGAGCGGCAAGCGGCAGTATGTGCTGGAACACCATCTGCATCTTCGAGGCGCCAAGGCCAAGCGCTGCCGAGCGGATCGACGGGGGCACCGCTGCAAGGGCGGCGCGCGTCGCGATGATGATGGTCGGCAGCGTCATCAGGGTCAGCACCAGGCCGCCGACGAAGGCGGCCGAGCGCGGCATGCCGAGGAAGTTGATGAACACCGCGAGGCCAAGCAGGCCGAAGACGATCGACGGCACCGCCGCCAGATTGTTGATGTTGACTTCGATCAGGTCGGTGAAGCGGTTCTTCTTGGCGAATTCCTCGAGATAGATCGAGGCGGCGACGCCGATCGGCAGTGCCAGGAGAAGCACGATCACCATCATGTAGAACGAGCCGATGATCGCCACGCCCATGCCCGACGTCTCAGGCCGGCTGGAGGCGCCATAGGTGAACAGGCCGGTGTTGAAATGTTCGGCCATCGCGCCGTCGGTCTTGAGCTTGTTCATCCATTCGATCTGCTGGTCGGAGACCTTGCGGCGCGCCTCCTCGACGCCGAGATCGATCTGGCCCTTGAATGCCGAGTCGAGATTGGCGGCCGCCAGGATATTGACGTCGCGCGTCGTGCCGATCACTGACGGATCGGCCATGACGATGTCGCGCAGCTGGACGCGGGCGCCTTCCGACAGGAAGCCCTTGAGCTTCAGCATCATCGGCTTGTTGGCCGGATCGATGCCGAGCTTGGCGACCAGCGCGTTGTCGGCAAGCTTGGGATAGTTCGCCTTGATCAGCACGCTCGGATCGGTGGCGCGCTTGTTCGACGGGTCGATGACCTTCTCGTCGAAAGTGATCGGCAGCGTCACCGTCGTCTGCCAGAAGGCCGTATAGCCTTTCGAGACGATGGTGATCAGCATGATGGCCAGGAAAGCCAGGCCGACCGAGATCGCAATCATACCGTAGATGCGGAACCGGCGTTCGGCGGCATAGCGCGCCTTCAGCCCGATATCGCGGCGCGGACGCGCAACAGTGCCCGCCATCGTGTCCAGGGGAATGTCGGTCATTCGTACTGCTCCCGGTACTTGCGCACGATGTAGAGGGCGACGATGTTCATCACCAGCGTCAGTGCGAACAGCGTCAGGCCGAGCGCGAAAGCGACCAGCGTCTGCGGCGAGTTGAACTCGAGGTCGCCGGTCAACTGGTTGACGATCTTGACGGTGATGGTCGTCATCGCCTCGAATGGATTGGCGGTGAGATTGGCGGCAACGCCGGCCGCCAGCACGACAATCATCGTCTCGCCGATGGCGCGCGACGCCGTCAAAAGGATGGCGCCGACAATGCCCGGAAGTGCGGCCGGCAGGATCACCCGCTTGATCGTCTCGGAGCGCGTCGCGCCGAGGCCGAGCGAGCCGTCACGCATGGCGCGCGGCACCGCGGTGATGATGTCGTCGGACAGCGAGGACACGACCGGGATCAGCATCACGCCCATCACCAGGCCGGCGGTGAAGATGCTCTGGCCCTGGATGAAGGGCGAACCGCCGGTGAGTGCCGCCGACAGGTCGCGCAGGAACGGTCCGAGCGTGACCACGGCGAAGATGCCGTAGACGATGGTCGGGATGCCGGCCAGCAGTTCCAGCGCCGGCTTGACCACCGAACGTACGCTGCGCGAGGCATATTCGGACATGTAGACAGCCGACATCAGCCCGACCGGCACGGCCACCACCAGGGCGACGGCAGCGATGTAGAGCGTGCCGGCGAGCAGCGGGATCAGGCCGAACTGGCCCTGGCTGCCGCCGGAGCCGGCGGCGGCGAAACGCGGATCCCACACGGTGCCGAAGAAGAAGCTCATCGGCGACACGCTTTCGAAGAAGGTGATGGTCTGGAACAGCATCGAAAGCACGATGCCGACCGTGGTCAGGATGGCGATGGTCGACGCCGCAAGCAGCCCCCACAGCATCAGCCTCTCGACATTGTTGCGCGCCCTGGCGCGTGGAGCGATCTGCCGCAGCGCATAGAAGGCGCCTGCGACAGACAAGGCCAAGGTGACGACGGCGCCGAACAGGCCGAGCCTATCCTGGACCGTGTTCGCATCGGCGGCGATCGGGATCATGTAATCCTGCGTATCGCTGGCCAGCGCCACGCCCTTGGCGATGAGCAGCGGCTGCAATTCAGCGAACGTGGCGGGAAGCGGCGTGCCGGCATCGAGCCGGCGCAGGCCCTTGGCGAGGCTCTTCACCAGGCTGACGTCGAGCGCTTCGCTGGCGACCTTGGAGTCGACAGTGCGCTCGGGCAGGGCGGCGTGGATGTGCCGGTCGAGATAAAAGGACGAGCCGATGTCCCAGACGGCGAGCAGCAGGACGGCAGGCAGGACGGCGAGCAGAAAGGCCCACCAGCCGTGATAGTGGGCGCGCGAATGCGGCTTTACCTTGCCGGTATCGTGCGCCGCGGCGCGCTGGCGGCCGATCACGAAGGCGACCACGCCGATGACAACGACTATGGCGAGTACGAGCAAGGACGACATCACCCACCCCTGGGAAAATTCAGATCGCCGCCGCCGTTACGGCAAGCGGCGAAATCAGGGCGCGGATTTGGTCCGCGCCCTGATCCGGTCAGTTGATTACATCGTCTTTCCGGCGGCGAAGGCGTCGCGCTGGCTCTGACGCTCGGCGTCGGGAGCCGAAACCAGGCCGTACTGGGCGAGCGGGCTTTCCGGGCCGATCATCTGGTCGTCAAGGAAGAACTCGACATATTCCTTGAGGCCGGGGACGACACCGAGATGCGCCTTCTTGACGTAGAAGAACAGCGGGCGCGACACCGGGTAGGTGCCGTCGGCGATGGTCTCGGTAGAAGGCACGATGCCTTTCACGGTGGCGACCTTCAGCTTGTCGGCATTGTTCTCGTAGAAGGCGAGGCCGAACACGCCGACGCCGGTCTTGTTGGAGTCGATGCGGGCGAGCGTCTCGGTGTAGTCGCCGTCGATGTCGACGGCCTTGCCGTCCTTGCGGATGGCGATACAGGTCTTGCCGATTTCCTTGTCGTCGGCGATGCCGGTGGCCTTCAGGGCGTCCTTGTCGCAGCCGGCGTCGAGCAGCTTGGTCTCGAACACTTCGCGGGTGCCGTGCTTTTCACCGGGGATGTAGGCGGCGATATCCCAGTCGGGCAGCTTCGGGTTGACCTGGCTCCACTTGGTGTTCGGATTGTCGACCAGCTTGCCGTCAACGACCAGCTTGGCGGCGAGCGCCTTGTAGATGTCGGCCGGAACCAGCGCCCAATCCGGGCCCTTGATGTCGGTGGCGAAGACGATGCCGTCATAGCCGATGCGGACTTCCTGGACTTCCTTGACGCCCGCGTCGGCACAGGACTTCAGTTCGTCCTTCTTGATCGGACGCGAGGAGTTGGCGATGTCGATGGTGTCTTCGCCGACGCCCTTGCAGAATTCCTTGATGCCGGCGCCGCTGCCGCCGGACTCGACCACCGGGGTCTTGAAGTTGGTGAAGGTTTCGCCGAACTGCTCGGCGACGATCTTGGCGTAGGGTAGCACGGTCGACGAACCGGCGACCTGGATCTGGTCGCGCGCGGCGGCGACACCCGACGATGCGGCGAGCGCAAGCGCCACGGCCGACGCCGTAACGAGGAATTTCTTCATGTGGCCTGCTCCTGTTCGGAATATGGTCTCTCGGCGCCCTCTTCAGCCGGCGCCCGCTGAGGCCAATAGCCTTCGATTATTACAGTCGCATGACAGTTTCGTGTCAGCCCGGTAACGTCGGGTGGACGCCCCGAAAGCCGCAGCCGGCCGGCCTCTTCGCGAGAGCCGCAGTTTGCCGCTGGAATCATAAGCTTGCGGGATTTTGCGCCGGCATTTGTCCCGGCAGATCGCAGGCTGCGATGCCGAGAAAGAAAAACCGGACGGGAGCGCGTTGCCCGTGGCCAGAGCGTATCTTGGCCGAGCCATCGCCAAAAACAGGTCCGTTGGGGTAGATTTCGACGCTGTTTCTTTGTCGGCGGTCGCTTGCTCCCGCCCGTAACTGAATGAGCGGTTTCGTTGCCGCCATTTTCCCGACTGGGCGCAAGCTTTGATATGGTGCGATCGCACCATATCACTGAACGCCGCGGCGCCGCCGAATCCCGGCGCCGATATCAGCTAGCCGGCGTCTCGTTGGGCTTCGCTCGCGATGCCGACCCAGCGTTCTACCTTTTCGAGCAGCGCCTTCGGGCTGATCGGCTTGGGCAGATAGTCATCCATACCGGCTTCCAGGCAGCGTTCGCGATCGCCCTTCAAGGCATGCGCGGTGACGCCGACGATCGGGATATGCGTGCCGCTCTCCTCCTCCAGCCGGCGAATCGCCGCGGTGGCTTCGAGTCCGTTCATCTCCGGCATCGAGACGTCCATCAGGATCATGCGCGGATTGAGCCGGCCAAACGCGTCGAGCGCCTTGCGGCCATTGCCGACGATCTCGAAGCTATAGCCGGTTTCACCGAGGATCTGGGTGAACACCATCTGGTTCACCTCATTGTCCTCGGCAACGAGGATATCGAGCCCGCGTTCGTTGCCGCCCGCCCGGGCGCGGGCGCGCACGGGCGGCGGATGCAGCTGCGCCCGCTCGGATGCGGCCCGTGCCGGCGGCACCGACGCCGGCTGTACCATCGTTTCGCCGGAACCGCCGCTTGCCGCCTCCGGCGCCTGACTTGTCGTGTCGTGGCGATGGCGCTGGATGGTCGCGACCAGCGTCTCCAGCAGCACCGAGGACCGCGCCGGCTTGATCAGCTGCGCGTCGATGCCGAGGTCGCGGTAGCCGGTGTTGGCGAGCGACTGGTCGACCGAGGTCAGCATGATGATTGGCGTGTCGGCCAGCCCTGCGGTGTTGCGCACGATGCGCGCCATTTCGGCACCGCTCATCCCCGGCATCTGGTAGTCGAGCACCACGCAGTCGACCGGCACGCCATAGGCAGCCGCGGCGACCAGCACCTTCAGCCCTTCGGCGCCGCTTTCGGCGGCGCAGGAATCGAACGTCCACGACACCATCTGCTCGGTCAGGATCGAGCGGTTGACGGCATTGTCGTCGACGATCAGCACCCGCGCGCCGGTGACGTCCACCGGCATGATGCGCTGCCCCGTCTGCTGGCCGGCCCTGGGCAGCGTGACGGTGAACCAGAAGGTCGAGCCCTTGCCCTCGGCGCTCTCGACGCCGATCTCGCCGCCCATCAGTTCAACCAGCCGCGAGGTGATGGCAAGGCCGAGGCCGGTGCCTTCATGGCGCCTGGTCGACGAGGTATCGACCTGATTGAACTTTTCGAAGACGGCCTTCAGCTTGTCCTCCGGAATGCCGATGCCGGTATCGGTGACCGAGATGGTGAGCCTGGTTCCGGCCACGACCCTCTCGCCGGTGACATCGACCAGCACATGGCCTTCGTCGGTGAACTTCACCGCATTGCCGAGCAGATTGGTGACGATCTGCCTGAAGCGGCCGACATCGCCGATGAACAGGCTTTCCAGGCCCGGCTCGACGCGCACGATCAGTTCGAGATCCTTCTCCTTGGCGCGTGTCGAGACCAATGTCGCCACATCCTCGATCGCCTCGGGCAGGTTGAACGGCGCCGGGTCGAGCACGAGCTGGCCGGCATCGATCTTGGAGAAATCGAGGATGTCGTTGATGATGGTCAAAAGCGCGTTGCCCGACTTGACGATGATGTCGGTGAACGTCTTCTGCTTGGGGTCGAGGTCGGATTTGGCGAGCAGCTCGGCCATGCCCAGCACGCCGTTCATCGGCGTGCGGATCTCGTGGCTCATATTGGCCAGGAATTCCGACTTGGCGCGGTCTGCGAGCACGGCGCGCTGGCGTGCCTCGCGCAGTTCGGCCTCGCGCATCTTCAATTCGGTGATGTCGGTGGTCGATCCGATGAGATAGAGCGAACCGTCGGAGGCGATCATTGCGCCCTTGCGCGCAAACTGGTGGCGCACATTGCCGTCGGCAAGAGTCACCGTCTCCTCGATCTCCTGCGTCTCGCCGGTGCGCAGCACGGCCATATCGCCGGCGACGAAGGCCTCACCGTCCGCGCCGAAGATCTCGACGTCGGTCTTGCCGATCGCCTCCTCCTTGCTGAGGCCGGTCAGGTCGCACCAGCCCTTGTTGACGTAGAACTGGCGCAGGTCCGAGCGCTTGGCGTAGATCGACACCGGCACGTTGTCGATGAGATTGCGGAACACCTCGTTCTCGCGCATGCTTTCTTCCAGCGCCTGCTCGCGCGCCTTGACCTCGGTGATGTCGGTGCTGGAGCCGACCAGATGCACCGACCCGTCGAGCGCCACCAGGCGGCTCTTGCGCGTCATCAATTGCCGCACCGTGCCGTCGCGGTGGGTGATGGGCTCCTCGATCTCCTTGACGCTGCCGGTGACAACGACCTCGGTGTCGTCATGGCTATAGCTTTCGGCATCGTCGGCGCCGAACAGCTCGCGGTCGGTGCGGCCGATGGCATCTTCCTTGGCCAGACCGGTGATCGCGCACCAGGCCTTGTTGACGAATTCGATGCTGAGATCCTGCGCCTTGATGAAGGCCGCGACCGGCAATTCGTCCATGACGTGGCGGAACAGGTCGATCTGGCGCATCGAATCCTGCAGCGCCTTTTCGCGGCTCTTGATGTCGGAAATGTCGACGCGCACGCCGATGAAGGTGCCGTCCTCGGTGCGCATGTCGTAGACCTGGTACCAGCGGCCGTCCGGATTGCGCCGTTCGTAGGACGAGGCGCGCAAATGGTAGCGGGCCAGGATGCCGTCGAGCCAGCGATCGGCATCGGTATCGTAGAGTGCGTCGAGTTCGCTGTCGCCGCTGGTGCGGAAATAGCCCGCCGAATGGCCGAGCTCAAGCGCTTCGCGGAAGCTGCAGCCCGGCCTCCATACCGGTTCGAGCGCCGGCAGAGTGTCCTGCATCTTGCGGTTGGCGAAAACGAACTTGTCGTCGCGATCGTAGATAATGACGGCAGCCGGTAACGATTCCAGCACCGTAGCAAGCTGCTTGCGCGCATCCTCCGCTTCCGTCTCGCGGCGCTTCATGTCGGAAATGTCGAACAGGAAACCGGCGACATAGTTGCGGCCGCTGGGCATGCCGACGCGGGTCTTGCGCACGATGCGCGAGCGCCTGGCGCCCTCGACCTCGAAGTTTTCCTCCACCTCATAAGGTGTGCCGGTGACCAGCACGGCACGTTCGCTGTCCTCGAACAGCGCGGCGTCCTTCCCCGGCATGAAGTCGCCGCCAGGCCTGCCCAGCATCGCTTGCGGCGTCTGTCTAAACAGCGCGGAGAACGCCTCGTTGACGAAGACAAAGCGCAGATTGTCGTCCTTGACGAAGATCGGGTCTTCGACGGCGTTGATCACCGCTTCAGCCAGCCGCGATTTTTCCAGCGCCTCGGCAAGTTCGGCCTCGCGGTCTTTCATGTCGGTGACGTCGACATAGGAGATCAGCCGCTGGCCGCCGGCGAGCGGCGCCGTCGATGCAATGAGCGTGCGCCCGTCGTTGCGCGGCAATTGCCGGGAGCCTGCCACGCCGGCCATGATTTCGGCCTCGCGCTCTGCCATGTGGCGCTGCCATGTCGCGTCGTCGGTGCCGTAGGGGTCCATGTCGCGGCTGGCCTGCATCAGCTCGCGGAAGCCGCAGCCGATACCGGCGCGGTGCGGATCGATTTTCCAGAAATCATAGAAGGCGCGGTTGATCACCTCCGCGCGCATGTCCGAATCGAGGACAAGCACGCCGATCGGCATCTGGTCGACCATCGTGCGCAGATTGGCAAAGGTTTCGGCGGCCCTTGCGTTGGCGCTTTCGATTGCCGCATCGCGAAGCTTGAGCTCGGTGACGTCATAGTAGGTCAGGAGCCGCTTGCCGCCGGACAGCGCCGTCACCGCGAACATCATCGTGCGGCCGTTTGCGTGGGTGAACTCGCGCGGTGCAACCGAGCCGGCGCGGATCTCCTCGATGCGGGTGGCTAGGTAGTGCCGCCACTGCTGTTCATCGAGATCGCCATAGATGCCGTTGCGGCGGTTGAGCTCCATCAGGAGGCTGAACGGCGCGCCGATGGTGATGGCGCCGTCGGGAATCCTCGAGAGGTCGCGATAGGCCTTGTTGACGATGAGCGTGTCGAGCTTGGCGTCGAGCAGCACGACGCCCATTTGCATGGCATCCATCGTCCGCTCGAGGTCGGCAAGATGCTGCGTGCTCTCACCCGCCGCCGGCGGCACCTGCCGAAGGTCGTCCAATGCACCGGCCAGCGCCGTGACGTTGCGGCCAATGCCGCGGTAGCCGGTAAACTCGCCCTCGCCGTCGAAACGTGGGGAGCCGGTGATCGAAACCCAGCGGCAGTCGGGACGGCCGCCCTTCAATTCATAGACGAAGTCGCGAAACGGCCGATGCGCCTGCAAATCCTCCAGATGCGCGGCGGCGTGTCTGTTGCCATGCACCATCTGCTTGAGGAAATCGAAGCGGAAGCGGCCAAGAATGCTGGCAGGGTCGATGCCGGTGGCGGCCTGGTAATTCTCCGAAAGCCAGGAAAAGCGCAGTTCGGCGTCGGTCTCCCAGATCCAGTCGGCGTCGGCCTCGGCCAGTTCGCGCAGCGCTTCGGGAGCCCCGACGGACGTATCCTCGCCGTTCACAGCCCCTTTTCGGGAACCGCGTCCGCCGCGTGTTCCAACAGTCCCGTCAGCCATCCCGTTCCCACCCCGAAAGCCAAGGCCGAACCCCCTCGGTGGTTCGCCGGCGGAATGTGCCCGAGAAGCATTAATGATCCGCTAACCATAACGTATCCAGACTACGGCCAGAGCCACATTGCCCTGCGGTATTCCGCCGGTTGTCGGCGCAACCCCGGCCGGGCTATAAGTCGGCAGGGGGTGTTGTAGATGACTGGTTGGATCGTGCCTTGTTTCCTGTGCTTGGCGCTGCTTACGAGCAGCGGCTGCGCGCGCAGCTATGACGGCACGGTGGTGATCCCGAAGCCGCTGGATATCAGGCGGGTCTGGGATCCCGATCCGTCGCAGACCGAGGCCAGCAAGATGCAGGCGGCAGCAGGCGTGTTTCCGACGCCGCCGCAAGAGCCGTACCGGCCGGCGGCACGCCGAAAGACGACAATTGTTGCGCCGAGACGGCATGTCAGGTCCAGCCCGCCCAGCATGGCTTCCGAACCGGCCAACCCGCTCACCTGCAAGAATGTCAGCCAACCCGGCAAACGCTACAAGATGGTCTGCGAATAGCCTGACGCATGTCGACGAAGCCGGGCATCGACAATGGCCGGGGCGCCGTCATGATCAGTCCCGCCTTATCGGCCTTGCGGTTGAAACCTTTCTCCGCTGTCTCGCGTTGTGTCGGACAAAAGGAGACCGAAGATGTCTATTCACTTCACTGTCTCTGGCCTGACCAGGAACCTGTTCCACTCGCTGGGGCTGGACCATCAGTGGGCGCCGAGACCCCTCGACCCCGAGCACAGCCTGCTGCTGGAATGCTACCTTGCGGGCCAGATTCCCGAATCCGCTTGGGCCGACTACGTTTTCGAGACACCGGACCTGCAGCGGCATGTCGACATAAGGCGCCGGCACAACTGAGTGACGCTCACCTATTGCTTGGGCGAGGCGAACTGCATGGTGAAGACATTGCCAGCTACGCCTTGTGCAAGCTTGGGCGAGAAGCTCAGCGGCAGACATTTCTGCAAAGCAGTGGTTGCGGCGTCGACAAACGCTTTCTTGGCATTGGCGTCGCCGTCGACCTTGATCGCCGTCGGTCGCGGCGGGCCGATCAGCGTACCGTCGCGCTTGAAGCTGAAGCTCAAGGTGACGCTGGCATTTCCAGCATCGGTCGGTGGCGTCCAGCACGCCTGGATCGCATTGCCGACCTCCGTCATGGTGTCGAGCGGCGCGGCATTGGACGGGTACTCTCCGGCCAACACAACACCGGCAATCGCAAACAATGCCGCCACGCCTTTCAAGGCAAAGCTCCTCGTACCCCGGCCGCCAAGCATGATGGTAGGGTCGACGCCGGCAATGGCAATATGCCTGATGTCAGACTTTATGGCGGAGCGCCGGGACGCGTCTTGTGGCGCATCGGCGAAAAGCAAAAGGCCGGCATTGCGCCGACCTTTCCTTCCACTTCGGCGCCAGTACATCCGTGGTCGCGGGGTGGATTGCCCTCAATAGACAGGGCTTTGGTTAACGAATCCTTAGCTTTGCGCGCTGGCCTGTGATTTCACATAGGCGATATAGCCTCTGACATCGCCTGCTGGCTCGGCATAGGCCTTGCCGAGTTTCTTCTCGATCGCCGCGACATACTCCTTCGCCCATTTGGGCAGCGGGTAGTCGATGACGGCCAGGAATTCGAGCGTCGATGCCAGGCGGATGTCGGCGATCGACGGGTGCTTGCCGCCGATGAACGGCTTGCCGTCCCGGAAGAAGGAGTGAAACACCTCCAGCGGTTCGGCAATCGCTGCCATGGCTGCCTTCTGCGCCTCGGATTTCTTCTCCGGATGCGCGTCGCTGTGGCCGACCTCGCCGGCATATTGCGGGAAGCCGAGCGCCGGATAGGTTGCGCGCGCCACATAGGGGTAGAGCGTGCCGATGAGATAGAACATGGCGCTGTCGACCATCGCCCGCTTGGCCGGCGCCTTGGGATAGAATTTCTCCAGCCCGTGCTTGTTGGCGAGATACTGCATGATGGCGCAGCTTTCCCACAGCACGCCGCGCGGAAGACCCTTGTCCTCGATCATCGGCGTCAGATGCGCCGGATTGCGCGCCATATATTCGGGCGAGCGCGTATGACCCCAGGCATCGGTCTCGGCGGCGTCGAACCCGGCCGCGCGCGCAAACACACGGACCGTCATGTTGTTGACGCTCGGCTTCAGCATGCTGATCTTCAGCCCCGGCTTCTTCGCGGCCTTGGCCTTCGGCGCGGATTTTTTGGCGACCGGTTTTGCTGCTGCTTTCGCGGCTACCTTTGCGGTTGCTTTCGGCGCGGCCTTTGCAGATGCCTTTGCCGCTGGCTTAGCAGCCGCCTTGGCAGCCGGTTTCTTCGCGCTCTTCACTGTCTTTGCCATTGTGGTCCTCCCCTTTTGTTGGCCGTCAGTATGGATTCTTCGGCGTCCGGTCGTCCGACAAGGTCGCGCGCGACCACTCGACCAGTGTCTGGATCGCATCGGCGAGATGCACTTCGGCGATATTGTAGTCGCCGCGCGCGACGCGCAGCTTGTGCGCCTGCATCAACACGTCGGCATGGGTGAAGCCGGTCGGCGGTTCGAAGCGGTAGGACGCCAGCTCGATCAAAAGGCCGAGCGGATCCTCGAAATAGATCGAATCCATGAAGCCGCGATCCTTGACGCCGCTGTGCTTGATGGCGCGCTCGTCGAGCCGGGCGACCGCCTGCAGGAAGGTGACGCGCGACACGGCAAAGGCGATGTGGTGGACGCAGCCCGGCTCGGTCGGCGTGCGCCGCGCCACCGCCGTGCGGCTCTCGTCGGTGAAGATGGTAATCAGCCTTCCGTCGCCCGGATCGAAATAGAGGTGGCTTTCCTTGGGCTTGTCGAGATTGGGCTGCTCGAAGATGAACGGCATCCCGAGCACGCCCTCCCAGAAATCGATGGAGGTCTGGCGCCCGGCGCCGACCAGCGTGATGTGATGGACGCCCTGCGATTGCAGTTTCTGCATCGGTCTCCTCCTCGCCGGCCCCTCGCCATCCGGGCCGAGGTTAGATCCTGCCACGTAGCGCCATCGCCGAACGCCATGCGTGCGGCGGATGTGCATGCCTGGCGGCTTTTCCCAATCTGTTCCCCGGCGTTCTGCGCGCCGTAACGAGCCCTTTGCGAAGGGCTTCGCACAATGATGCTAGTGCAATTGGCAGCGACGCGCCAGAAGCGACGATGTCGACCGGCGCATGGTGGTGAAGATGAAAAAGAGCCAAGCCTTCAAGGCTGCAGGAAATTCCCTAGGCGACAGCTCTGAACTCGGCTTCCGCCAATGTGCCCAGGCCCGCGCATTCAGCGCATGCCATGGTCTGCCCCGGGCAGCCGGCCCGATGCGTCCCTTGCGGGCAGCAATGCCCTTTTGACGCGTGCCACCTGGAGCAATCGAAAATCTTCCCGCTGCCGTAGCAATGCGGGCATGTCATTTTCACCGAGGTCATTATCCACTCTACCCGACCCAAATCCGCGTTGCCGCAGATGCTACCCCCGCACCGCAAGTAACAGAGATTGCTCCGCTTTCAAGCGTCGCGGCCTGACTTAAATTGGGTGCATCGGGCAGACGGTCTTGCCGGGTTTTGCTGATGCCGCCGACCCTCGCGATCGAACGCAATCCGCACGACTGCTTGCCTGAAAATTGTCGAGGGGAGAAACGGCCGAGCCGTTGCTTGGTACGCCCAAGGGGAATCGAACCTGTTCCCGCCATGAGAGGGCATAACCTTGGCGGCACCTCTTCGCCATTGCCCGCCTTTGTTTTTTATCTGTTCCCAGTGCCATGGCGTCCGCGTTCGACCTGCGCTTCGGGCGACCATTTACGGCGGGGCTCATACCGATGGGTCGCGGTAGCTATGTGCCGGCAGGCTCAATTTCTCTGACCGATCTGCTACGCCGCTATGACGCTGCGCAGGACCACACGATGAGCCGGGAGGAAGTTATCGCCGGCTACGCCGCGTAACTTTTGAAGGACAATGGCCCGCTGCCTCATGGTGGCGGGCTTTTCATTCGGCGGTGGGGACTAGCGGGCAAAACGCCGTCGCTTTCGAGTGTCAGCAGATGTGGTAAGGTTGATTGTCGGCGAGTAGCAGAGGTCCAGCAACAATGACTTTGAGACGAACCAGAGCTTACGGCGCATCCGGCTTGGTTCTAGCGGTTTGCATTGTATTTGCTTGGCAGAACGCCGCTGCCGCTCAAAATTGCGACGCAGCCGCGACGCCTGGCGTCAATTGGCAGGACTGTGACAAAAAGCTTCTCATCCTAAAAGGACAGGACCTGAGCGGGGCGAACCTGATCGGTGTTGATTTCACTTCGACCGACCTCAGGAACAGCAATCTCCTTGCGGCAAATTTTGAGAAGGCAACGCTTGTGCGTGCTTCCCTGGCCGACTCGACCGCCAAAGGCGCCCGGTTCGACAAAATCGAGGCCTACAGGACCGACTTCAGCCATATGGACGCGCAGGGCGCTGTGTTTACGGGCGCAGAAGTGCAGCGCTCGAATTTCCAGGACGCCAATCTGACCAATGTTGATTTCACAAAGGCGGAATTGGGGCGAGCGCAGTTCCATGACGCCGATATCAGCGGCAGCCGCTTTTCGTTTGCCAATCTCGCGCGGGCGGACTTCCGAGGAGCGACGTTCACCGCGCCGATAGACTTTGGCGGCGCTTTTTTCTTTCTGACCCGTATCGAGGGCCTCGATCTTTCCAATTCGGCGGGTCTGTCCCAGTGGCAGCTCAACATGGCTTGCGGAGACGCCCGGACCGAGTTGCCTTCTGGCTTGACGAGGCCTGAAGATTGGCCCTGTAGCGAGCCATAGGCTCGGCGCCGAGTCCATTGACGGTGGCGGGCTCTTTTGTTTTCCCGTGCCACTCCAGCCGTTCTTCTATTGCCCGAATTGCCGAGCCGCCGGCCGCGATGACAAGCGCATCGGCCTGATACACCACACGCTGTCCGCGCCCTATTCCGAATGGCCGCGCGAGCGGGAAGAATGGCGCGAGAGCGTCGGGCGGGCGCGCGCATAGGCGAGCACCGCCACAGCGAAGCGCCAATGCGCGGGAGGCGCGTCGGCGGCGGTGCAGGATGGCGGGGGGCGGGGAACCACGTACTGGGTGGAGCTGCTGCACCACGCTGTCGAAACGGTCCACTTTCAAATACGACGAGAAGACGCAATAATCACATTGATCGGCCATGTGTAGATTGACCCTTGCTCTTGCCTTCGTGCTCACCTGTAGCCCCGTGTCCGCAGGAGAGCATTGGTTTGCTCATGACGGCGACACGCTATGGCATGACAAGAACCGAGTTCAGCTGCTCGGTATCGATGCCCCCGAACTTTCGCAGACGTGTTTCGATGCCGCTGACAAGATCTGGCCCTGCGGCAGGTATGCGCGCGACCACATTCGCCATCTCATTGCTATAGGGGATGTATCCTGCACCATCGAAGGCAAGGACCGCAATGACGACGATGTCGGTGTCTGCTTCGCGGGGAGCATCGATCTCGGGCGAGACTTGGTGAAACACGGATTGGCGGTCACTGACAAACAAGCGCCGCGATACCTTGCCGAAGAGCGCGAAGCCCGCGCTGCCAAACGTAACTTGTGGGCAGGGACCTTTATCGATCCCGGCGAATATAGACGGGGTGGACGCTGAGAGCTGCTATCGCCGCCGTGCGTTCACTCATGTCTTCGGAGCCTCACACGGGCACCACAGCCATTCTCGGGGATGAACTCGACGCCGGCCGCGCCGCCCGGAAATCTGCAATTCACGCATCACGCGGTGACGCCGGAGCTCGGAAGGCCGGTAGGGCCAGACCTTTATGATGTCAGCCGGCAGCGCCAAAATGTGCCCCCACGGGACTCATATTCGACCGTTATTTGACGGTTTTGGCTGAGCCGCGGCTAGATGATTGAAATCCTTGGTACGCCCAAGGGGAATCGAACCCCTGTTCCCGCCGTGAGAGGGCGGTGTCCTGACCGCTAGACGATGGGCGCGTTCAAGAACCGGCGATATAGGCTGACACTTCGGAAAAAGCAACTGGGCTTGGAGCACTTCGGTCGTGTCGCGAAATTGTTCCCCTCAAGCCTGGCGTTTCGGCTCGATCAGGTCCCAGAGATTGCCGCAGAGATCGGCGAAAACCGCCACTGTGCCGTAAGGCTCATGGCGCGGCGTCTCGCGAAAGTCGACGCCGTTTTCGAGCATCGCCGCATGGTCTCTGGCAAAATCATCGGTTTCGAGGAAGAAAGCCACGCGGCCGCCGGTCTGGTCGCCGATGCGGCTTTTCTGCATTTCGTCCGACGCTTCAGCCAGAAGCAGCCGCGGGCCCTGCCCGGCCGCCGGAGTCACCGTCACCCAGCGCTTGCCGTCACCTAGATCGATGTCGTCGCAGAGCGCAAAGCCAAGCTTGCCGACATACCAGGCAATCGCCTCGTCATAGTCGGCGACGACGAGCGTGACGGTGGCAATGCGGCGGCTTTCAACAAATCCGGTCATATCAGCGGCAAACTTGTTTGTCCGCGCGGCAAACTTGTTTGTCCGCGCGGCAAACTTGTTTGTCCGCACGGCGAACGTGTTTGCTGCATCAGCCGGCTCATTTGTTGCGGATGGCGAAGCGGCCGATGATGCGGCGTTCGGCGATGTCGTAGATGAAAATGGCGCGGCTGCCGTCGCTGAGTTCGGCGTCGATCGAGATGCGATTGCCCGACAGCGCCTGGCTGATCACCTTGGCTCCCACCGGCAGCACGATGTCGGCCGCGAGCGGCTCGCCGGGCGGTACTGGAATGTCGTTGTGGAGCGGCGGGTTCGTGGGCGGCGCTTTGCGCGATTTGTAGACAATGGCCGCGATCACCACCATAAGGGCGAGCAATAGCAGGCCGAGATTGATGGCCATGAAGCGGATGAGCCTGCCGCGCACCTTTTCGATCTCGGGGTCGAGCGGCTTTTCCTGATCTTCGTCGTCGGCGGGCCGGGCCATGGCAGAACATTCCGGAACGGTTTCGATGAGCGCTCATAACGAAGAGACCAGACAATTCATAGAGGCGGAGCCAACCGTGCTCGAAGCCGGCGCGGAAGCGGCCGGCCAGCGCCTCGACCAGTGGCTGGCGACCGCCCTTGGCCCCGATATGTCGCGCAGCCGGGTGCAGATGCTGATCCGGCAGGGCGCTGTCACGATCGACGGCAAGCCGGTCGATGAGACCAAACGCAAGATGGCAGCCGGCGAGCGCGTATCGGTCGTCATGCCCGAGCCGGAGCCGGCGGAGCCGCAAGGCGAGAACATCGCGCTCAACGTGCTCTATGAAGACGATGAGCTGATCGTCATCAACAAGCCGGCCGGCCTCGTCGTCCATCCAGGCGCCGGCAACTGGACCGGCACGCTGGTCAACGCCCTGATCCACCATTGCGGCGACAGTCTTTCCGGCATTGGCGGCGTCCGGCGCCCGGGCATCGTCCACCGCCTCGACAAGGAGACCAGCGGCGTCATGGTGGTAGCCAAGACCGACCGCGCCCATAAGGCGCTGTCGGAAGCCTTTGCTGACCACGGCCGCACCGGCGATCTCGAACGCGCCTATCTGGCGCTGGTCTGGGACATCCCGCCGCGGCCGACGGGAACGGTAGACGCGCCGCTCGGCCGCGCCGCCGACCGCGTGCGCCGCGCCGTGGTGCCGGAAGGCCGCGACGACGCCCGCCACGCCGTCACCCATTTCACCGTCAAGGAGCGTTTCGGCGAGGACCAGCAGGAGTTCGCCACCGCCAGCCTGGTCGAATGCCGGCTCGAGACCGGCCGCACCCACCAGATCCGCGTCCACATGGCCCATATCGGCCATCCCGTCATCGGCGACCCCGATTACGGCCAGGCCTTCCGCACCAAGGCCAACCGGCTGCCCGAACCGCTGAAAAGCCAGGTCAAGGCCTTTTCTCGCCAGGCTTTGCATGCCTGGCTCCTTGCATTTCGTCACCCGGCTACCCATCTATCGATGAGGTTCGAGGCGCCGATACCGGGGGACATGGAGGAACTCGTCGGCGGCTTTCGCAAGGTCTGAACCGGTCATCTAAAACCTGAGCGGCATTGTTCACTTTGGCGTGACACACTGTTTCGTGTTGAACAAATGCCTGTCTTTTCTGGTTTTGTTCCTGTATAAAACACCTGTCGCGGGCGAGCCTTTTGGTGCTCGCGTCACATGCCCGCCGCGTTTCGGGGGCATCACTCCAATAGAGAGGGGGCGCTATCATGGCCCAGTCACTACCCAGTATCGTTTCCGGCGAAGGCGGCCTCAGCCGCTACCTGGAAGAAATCCGTCGCTTTCCCATGCTTCAGCCGCAGGAAGAGTACATGCTCGCCAAGCGTTACGCCGAGCATGAAGACACGTCCGCCGCACACAAGCTCGTCACCAGCCACCTTCGGCTCGTCGCCAAGATCGCCATGGGCTATCGCGGCTACGGCCTGCCGATCGGCGAAGTGATCTCGGAAGGCAATGTCGGTCTGATGCAGGCCGTCAAGAAATTCGAACCCGAGCGTGGCTTCCGCCTCGCGACCTACGCCATGTGGTGGATCAAGGCCTCGATCCAGGAATACATCCTGCGCTCGTGGAGCCTGGTCAAGATGGGCACGACCGCCAACCAGAAGCGCCTGTTCTTCAACCTGCGCAAGGTGAAGGGCAAGATCCAGGCGCTCGACGATGGCGATTTGAAGCCCGATCAGATCACCGAGATCGCCACCCGGTTGAACGTCTCCGAAGCCGAAGTCGTGTCGATGAACCGCCGCCTGTCGGGCGACGCTTCGCTCAACGCGCCGATCCGCGCCAGCGAAGGTGAATCCGGCGAATGGCAGGACTGGCTGGTCGACGACCACGAAAGCCAGGAAGACATGCTGATCGAGCAGGACGAGCTGGAAAACCGGCGCGGCATGCTGTCGGGCGCGCTTGCCGTGCTCAACGATCGCGAGCGGCGCATCTTCGAGGCGCGTCGCCTCGCCGAAGAGCCGCTGACCCTGGAAGAGCTGTCGGCCGAGTTCGACATCAGCCGCGAGCGCGTGCGCCAGATCGAGGTGCGCGCCTTCGAGAAGGTGCAGGACGCGGTCAAGGCCGCCGCCAAGCGCCAGATGCAGGCCCTGCGCACGATCGAGGCGCAGCCCGCGGCCTAAGGCCAGGTTCGGTTACGAAACAACAGGCGGCGTCGGGAAACTGGCGCCGCTTTTTTGTTTGGCGAAGCCGGCGACAGAGCCCGTTTCTCCCCGTCACTCCACGGGGAGAAATGTCCGGCAGGACAATGAGGGGCGGCGCTGGCGTTGCGAGATTTTCAGAGCATCACAGCCGGGCGCGATTGTCGCGAACACTGGCGCTGCCCCTCATCCGGCTGCCGCCACCTTCTCCCCGTATAGTGACGGGGAGAAGGGAACGAAACTAATCTCAAAACCCATCCAGCGGAAACTTCAGGTAGCGCCTGCCATTGGCTTCCGGCTCCGGCAGTCGCCCGCCATTCATGTTGACCTGCAGCGCATGCAGGATGAGCCGCGGCATGGGCAGGGTCCGGTCGCGCGCTTCGCGCAAGGCGACGAACTCGGCCTCGCTGCGCGCCGCAACCAGGTGGATATTCTTCGCCCTCTGCTCCGCCACCGTACTTTCCCAACGCGGCTCGCGGCCGCCCTGCTGGTAGTCGTGGCCAACGAAGACGCGCGTGTCGTCCGGTAATGCCAGGATGCCCTGGATCGAGCGCCACAGCCGCGCAGCACTGCCGCCGGGAAAATCTGCCCTTGCCGTGCCGCTGTCGGGTATGAACAGCGTATCGTGGATGAAAGCGGCGTCACCTATGACATAGGTGATCGAAGCCAGCGTGTGGCCGGGCGAAAACAGCACCTTGACCGGAAGGCCGCCGATCCGAAAGGTATCGCCTTCGCCAAAAAGCCGGTCCCACTGCGAGCCGTCGGCGGGAAAATCCGGCCAGTTGTAGATCGCCTTCCACAGTTTCTGGACCTCGACCACCCTGTCGCCGATCGCCGTCGGCACGCCGGTCTTCTCATGAAGATGATGTGCCGCCGAGAAATGATCGGCATGCGGATGGGTATCGAGGATCCACTCGAGTTCCAGTCCGTTTGCCTGGATGAAGTCCAGCAAGGCATCGGCGCTTTTCGTCGCCGTCGCGCCGGACCTCTCGTCGAAATCGAGGATCGGGTCGATGATGGCGCAGCGCTTCGTCGCCGGATCGGCGACGACATACTGTATGGCTCCGGTCGGCTTGTCGTAAAAGCCGCTGACCAGCGGCTTGGCCAAAGCTGCGTCCAATTTCCGCCCCCCTGCCCCTTGCTCCGGCAGGAATGATTTTCTCTGCCGGAATGAACCAAGAGCATGGTCATCTGGCAAGGCACACTCGTCAAGCACGCCTTGCCAGAAACAGAACAAAAATCGAAAACCTAGGCGGACGGCTGCTTGGTCTTCCTGAGATAGGGCAGGATCGTGTCAAAAGCGCCGAAGCGCTTGATCGCATCCTCGTTGGAGACGGCGGCGGTGATGATCACGTCCTCGCCCTGCTTCCAGTTCGCCGGCGTCGCCACCTGGTGTTTGGCGGTGAGCTGCATGGAATCGACGGCGCGCAGGATCTCGTCGAAGTTGCGGCCGGTGGTCATCGGATAGGTCAGCACCAGCTTGATCTTCTTGTCCGGCCCGATGACATAGACCGAGCGCACGGTGGCGTTGTCGGCCGGCGTGCGGCCTTCCGACGTCTCGCCGGCGCCGGCCGGCAGCATGTCATAGAGCTTGGCTACCTTGAGGTCCTTGTCGCCGATCAGCGGGTAGTTCACCGTCTGGCCGGTCGCCGTCTTGATGTCGGCCTGCCATTTGTCGTGGCTCGCAACGGGATCGACGGAAATGCCGATGACCTTGACGTTGCGCTTTTTGAACTCGCCCTCGAGCCCGGCCATCGTGCCAAGCTCGGTCGTGCAGACCGGGGTAAAATTCTTCGGATGGCTGAACAGGATCGCCCAACCGTCGCCGATCCAGTCGTGGAAATTGATCGTCCCTTGCGTCGTCTCGGCGGTGAAGTCCGGCGCGATGTCGTTGATACGAAGGCTCATGGCACATTTCCCCTGCAACAGATTTGATAGGAGCGGCACCAAGGCGGCGCCAACACTCCGGCATTGCCACATCTTAACGCATAAATCCCGGCTGCGAGACAATAGGAAACTCTTGCCGGCGACGGAACGGGCACTTTCGTTCTACGGACCCGGCATCGGCCCCGACAAATCTTTCGTTTCTACGGGGAAAGGCTGCGCTCAGGCCTTGTTGACCGCGAGCGACGTGGCCAGGTCTTCCATGCGCTGGGCGAGCGCGCCGAGCGCGCTGGTCAACACCGTGTCGTTCTTGTCTGCCTTGGTCAACGCTTCGTCGCGCGTCTTGCGCAGCGTCTGCACCTCGGTCTCCATGCCCTTGACGCGCTTCTGCAGCTCCGAAAGCTCGTCCATCACCATGATGCCGGCCATCACCGTCAGCCGCTGGTCGCCGATCTCGCCAAACGAATCCTTCAGATGCGAGACATAACGATCGAAGCGTTCGGCCAGATCGATCAGATGCTCTTCCTGGCCTTCGTCGCAGGCCATGCGGTACTGCTTGCCGTCGATGGAAACCGTGACCTGTGCCATGGCCTGCAGCTCCTATCTGTCCAGCACCGCGCGGATGGTTTCCATGGCGGTCACCAGGCGGCGCGACACTTCCTTGTTGGCATCTTCCAGCCGTTCGGCGCGGGCTTCGGAATTGTCGAGTTCCTGCGCCAGCCGGGAACGGTCAGCGTTCATCCGCTGCACTTCGGCCTCGGCTTCGGAGTAGTCGCGCTCATGCTCAAGCTTGGCCGCGACGGCATTTTCCAGGCCCTCGATGGCCTTGCCCAGCCTGTGGATGACTTCCTTGAGTGTGGTTTCCCCGGTCATGGCCTTCGTCCTGCCCTGCCCATCACCGAATCGCTCGCGTTCAGAACGCGTTATCCCGGAAACATTAGGCACCGGGTGAAGGCAACGTCAACAAAGCTCTCGCGACTGTCCCCCGCTAACGCTAATGCAGGCCTCCCCCCGCCATCACAAGACCGGCAAATGTGAAGCCGATTTGTTGACTAAAAGCCCGCGCCTGCTATGTGTCGCGCACCCTTTCCAGGGCTCTGCCAAGCCCGCAAATCCCCACCCCGGAGGTACCATGACGTCGCGTGAACAACATGACCGGATGGCCAATGCGATCCGTTTTCTCGCCATGGACGCTGTCGAAAAGGCCCAGTCCGGCCACCCCGGCCTGCCCATGGGCTGCGCCGACATCGCCACCGTGCTGTTCACGAAGTTCCTGAAATACGATCCGAAGAACCCCCATTGGCCCGACCGCGACCGTTTCATCCTGTCGGCCGGCCACGGCTCGATGCTGCTCTACTCGCTGCTGCACCTGACCGGCTACGAGGACATGACGATCGACCAGATCAAGCATTTCCGCCAGCTCGGTTCCAAGACCGCGGGCCATCCAGAATACGGCCATGCCACCGGCATCGAGACGACGACCGGCCCGCTCGGCCAGGGTCTTGCCAATTCAGTCGGCTTCGCGCTCGGCGAGCGCATCATGAACGCCGCCTTCGGCAACGACCTCGTCGACCACTACACCTATGTACTGGCCGGCGACGGCTGCCTGATGGAAGGCGTGTCGCAGGAAGCCATCGCGCTGGCTGGCCACCTCAAACTGAACAAGCTGATCGTCTTCTGGGACAACAACAACATCTCGATCGACGGCCCGGTCTCGCTCGCCGACAACACCGACCAGGTCGCCCGCTTCCAGGCCTCCGGCTGGAACGCCAGCCACATTGACGGCACCGATCCCGAAGCCATCGCCTACGCCATCGAGGCGGCGCGCCATTCCGACAAGCCGACGATGATTGCCTGCAAGACGACCATCGGCTTCGGCGCACCGACCAAGGCCGGCACCAACAAGGCGCACGGCTCGCCGCTCGGCGCCGACGAGATCGCCGGCGCGCGCAAGTTCTTCAACTGGGACTCGCCGCCTTTCGAGATTCCGGCCGACATCCTCGACGCCTGGCGCACCGCGGGCAAGGCCGGCGCCAAGCCGCGCACCGACTGGGAAGGCCGCCTGGCCAAGGCCGACGCCAAGCTCAAGGCAGAGTTCGAGCGCCGCCTCGCCGGCAAGCTGCCCTCCAACTTCGATGCCGTCATCGCCGACTACAAGAAGAAGCTGTCGGCCGACAAGCCGAAGGTCGCCACCCGCAAGTCCTCGGAAATGGCGCTGGAAATCATCAACGGCGCCGTGCCCGAGACCATCGGCGGCTCGGCCGACCTGACCGGCTCCAACAACACCAAGACCAGCCAGACCAAGAACATCACGCCCGACGATTACGGCCAGCGTTATGTCCACTACGGCATCCGCGAGCATGGCATGGCCGCCGCGCTCAACGGCCTGACGCTGCATGGCGGCCTGATCGCCTATGGCGGCACCTTCATGTGCTTCTCCGACTATGCCCGCCCGTCGATGCGCCTGGCTTCGCTGATGGGCATCCGCTCGATCTTCGTCATGACCCATGATTCCATTGGTCTGGGCGAAGACGGCCCGACCCACCAGCCGGTCGAGCATCTGGCGGCCCTGCGCGCCATCCCGAACCACAATGTCTTCCGTCCGGCCGACGCGGTGGAAACCGCGGAATGCTGGCAGATCGCCATTGAGACGGAAAAGACGCCGTCGACCCTGGCGCTGACCCGCCAGAACCTGCCGACGGTGCGCACCGAATTCTCGGCCAAGAACCTGAGCAGCCAGGGCGCCTATGAACTGGCCGCGGCCAGCGGCGAGGCGGCGGTGACGATCTTCGCCACCGGCTCCGAGGTCGAGATCGCGCTCGGCGCCCGTGACCTGCTTGAAAAGCACGGCCACCCGACCCGCGTCGTGTCGGTGCCTTGCTTCGAGCTGTTCGACCAGCAGAGCGACGCCTATCGCAAGAAGACCATCGGCAGCGCGCCGATCAAGATGGCGATCGAAGCCGGCATCCGCCAGGGCTGGGATCACCTGATCGGCTCCGACGGCATCTTCATCGGCATGCACGGCTTCGGCGCCTCCGGCACCATCGAACAGCTCTACCCGCATTTCGGCATCACCGCCGATGCTGCGGCCAAGGCGGCGGAAGCCCGCCTGCATAGCAAGTAGTGTCAGGGTCAGTCCCGCGAACCGCTTAAGGCGATTTTGCGGGACTGGACCAACCTAATCGATTTAAATTCGGCCTTCTGCGGCTGGATTCTTGTGCCATCCGCCGCTATGAAGCTGCGGACCCATCTGCCGCCTTCCAGCTCCCAGGGAGAGTAAAATGACCGTCAGAGTTGCCATCAACGGATTTGGCCGCATCGGCCGCAACATCCTGCGCGCCATCCACGAATCCGGCCGCAAGGATATCGACGTCGTCGCCGTCAACGATCTCGGCCCGGTCGAGACCAACGCGCATCTGCTGCGCTATGACAGCGTGCACGGCCGCTTCCCGCATGAAGTCTCGGTGTCCGGCGACCAGATCACGGTCGGCAAGGAGACTTTCAAGGTCACCGCGATCAAGGACCCGACGCAGTTGCCGTGGAAGGAACTGGGCGTCGACATCGCGCTCGAATGCACCGGCATTTTCACCGCCCGCGATAAGGCCGCCGCGCACCTGACCGCCGGCGCCAAGCGCGTGCTGGTCTCGGCGCCTGCCGAAGGCGCCGACCTCACCGTCGTCTACGGCATCAACCACGACAAGTTGAACAAGGACCACATCGTCATCTCGAATGCGTCCTGCACCACCAACTGCCTTGCGCCGCTGGCTGCCGTGCTGCACGAGACCGTCGGCATCGAAAAGGGCATGATGACGACGATCCACTCTTACACGGGCGACCAGCCGACGCTGGACACCATGCATAAGGATCTCTACCGCGCCCGCGCCGCAGCACTCTCGCAGATCCCGACCTCGACCGGCGCCGCCAAGGCGATCGGCCTCGTCCTGCCCGATCTCAAGGGCAAGCTCGACGGCATCTCGATCCGCGTGCCGACGCCGAATGTCTCGGTCGTCGACTTCAAGTTCATCGCCAAGCGCGCCACCACCGTGCAGGAGATCAACGAAGCGGTGATCGCCGCCTCCAACGGCAAGCTCAAGGGCATTCTCGGCGTCACCCATCACCCGAATGTCTCGATCGACTTCAACCACGATCCGCGCTCCTCGATCATGGCGCTCGACCAGACCAAGGTCATGGACGGCAACTTCGTTTCGGTGCTGTCCTGGTACGACAATGAGTGGGGCTTCTCGAACCGCATGGGCGACACCGCGGTCGCCTTCGGCAAGACCATCGCCTGATTGCAGGCTCTAGTCTCTTAGCTTCAAACGCCCGGCCTTTGTCCGGGCGTTTTTCGTCAGAGCGCCCGGCAAGGCCCACCGAGCCGCCAAATGCCGGAAAATCAGCGGCATAGGGCAAAAAGCCACCCTTGCGCCTTGCGCTGGCCATGCCTTCGCCCCACTCTCCCGTAAATCGGAAGAAGAGGAATTCGAGGGGGAAGATCACGGATGGAGCATGCGATCTATCTCGTCACGCTGGTCGGCACAGCGCTTGTTGTCGCCGCAGCGTTCTCGAGCCTGATCGCCTTCCGCTTCGGCGCTCCGCTGCTCCTCCTGTTCCTCTGCATCGGCCTCGCCGCCGGCGCCGACGGTCTCGGCATCGAATTCGACAATGCGCGCCTGGCTTATTTTGCCGGCTCATTGGCGCTGGCGGTCATCCTGTTCGATTCCGGTTTCGGCACACCGCTCAATGCATTGCGCCAGGCGGCCGGGCCGGCGCTGTCGCTGGCGACCTTCGGCGTGCTTTTGACCACCGGCCTGTTCGGCGCTGCCGCCTACTATCTGCTCGACCTCAGCTGGCTGGAATCCTTTCTGCTTGGTGCTGCCGTCGCCTCGACCGACGCGGCCGCGGTGTTCTTCCTGCTGCGCGCCGGCGAGATCAATCTGCGCGAGCGCGTGCGTGCGACACTCGAAGTCGAATCCGGCACCAACGACCCGATCGCCATCTTCCTGACCATCACGCTGGTCGAGATCATCGCGGCCCACGCCAATCCCGAGACCCATATGCTGGTCACCGACCTGATCCTCGGCTTCCTGCTCAATATGGGCCTCGGCGCCATTGTCGGCGTGCTTGGCGGCCTCGGCATAGTGCGCCTCGTCGACCGGCTCAATCTCGACCACGGCCTGCTGCCGATCTTCGTGCTGACCTTGTCCCTGATGGTGTTCGCTGCCGCCGGCGCCATCGGCGGGTCGGGTTTTCTGGCGGTCTATCTCGCCGGTCTGATTGCCGGCAACTCCGACATCCGCGCCGTCACAATCCTGAAGCGCTTCCAGGACGGCATGTCGTGGCTGGCGCAGATCATCATGTTCCTGATCTTGGGGCTGTTCGCGACGCCCTCGCAATTCCCGGCGATCCTGGTGCCGGCAGTGCTGCTCGGCCTGTTCCTGATGTTTGTCGCACGGCCGGTCGCCGTCTGGCTCTGCCTGATCCCGTTCCGTCTGCCGCGCCCCGAGGTCGCGTTCGTGTCCTGGGTCGGGCTGCGCGGCGCTGTGTCGATCCTGCTTGCGATCACGCCGCTGCTCGGCGGACTGGAGAACGGCCGCGTCATCTTCAACACCGCCTTCATCATCGTGCTGGTGTCTCTGGTCGTTCAGGGTTGGACGGTCGGGCCGCTGGCGCGCCGGCTCGGCCTGATCGTGCCGGCGAGGCTCGGGCCGCTCGACAAGGTCGAGCTCGAACTGCCGGGCTCGGCCCATCACGAGTTGCTCGCCTACCGTGTCGCACCCGGCAGCCCGGTGGCGCGCGGCGAGCGCATTCCGCGCTGGGCACGGCCCTCGCTGGTGCTGCGCGACGGCCGCTCGATGCGCTTCCAGGACATGGGCCGGCTCGCCGCCGGCGACCAGGTCTACATCTTCGTCCCCGACCGCTATCCGCGCCTGCTCGACAAGCTGTTCGCCAGCCGTGCGGTGGTCGACCCCGAGGATGCCGATTTCTTCGGCGCCTTCGCCGTCGATCCTGCCCGTTCGGCCGAGGAGCTGGAGGCCGCCTATGGGCCGGGCCTGAGCGAAGCCGAGCGCAGGCTGACTGTCGGCGCCCTGGTCACGGCGCGTCTCGGCGGCCATGCCGAATATGCCGACCGTGTGCTGATCGGCCCGATCGAGCTGATCGTCCGCGACGTCGACGACAAGGGCAAGATTACGGGCCTCGGCCTGTCCTTCGAGCCGACCGCCCCGGTGGCACGGGTGCCGGTCTTCCTCAGCGCCGGCGAGATCGGCGACCGTGTCGTTGCCTTCATCCGCAACTGGCGCAGGCCGACGGAGACGCATGTCGCGGAGGCTCCGGCTGAGGAGAAGCCGTCCTCGGAGCCTGCCGCGGAAAAGGCAACGACCGAGAGCTGACCACGATCCGTCTGGCCGCCAACCAAAGCAAGTTCGTCGCCAGCATCACCGCTACCTTCGCCCTGACTTCAAAATTTAACGCGCGCCGCGGCTCAAGCCTTGCATCGTCATTGATGCGAGGTATGGTCCCGGCGATTTTCACGGAAAGGAACCAGCATGGCCGCCTTCAAGACACTCGACGATATCGGCAATATCAGCGGCAAGCGCGTGCTGGTGCGGGTCGACCTCAACGTGCCGGTCGCTGACGGCAAGGTCACCGACGCCACCCGCATCGAGCGCATCGCGCCGACCATCGCCGAGCTGTCCGGCAAGGGCGCCAAGGTCATCCTGCTCGCCCATTTCGGCCGGCCGAAGGATGGCCCCTCGCCGGAATTCTCGCTGGAGCCGATCGCGAAAGCCACCGCCGAGGTGCTTGGCCGTCCCGTCGGCTTTGCCTCGGATTGCGTCGGCGACACGGCCGGAAGCGCCGTCGCCGCCATGAACAAGGGCGACGTGCTGCTGCTCGAAAACACCCGCTTCTACAAAACCGAGGAAAAGAACGATCCGGCCTTCACCGAAAGGCTCGCCGCAAATGGCGACATTTTCGTCAACGACGCCTTTTCCGCCGCCCACCGCGCCCACTCCTCGACCGAAGGCCTGGCGCGGCTGTTGCCGTCCTATGCCGGCCGCACCATGCAGGCTGAGCTCGAGGCGCTGGAGAAGGGGCTCGGCAATCCGGTCCGTCCTGTGGTTGCCATTGTCGGCGGCGCCAAGGTCTCGACCAAGATCGACCTTCTGATGAACCTGGTGAAGAAGGTCGACGCGCTGGTGATCGGCGGTGGCATGGCCAACACCTTCCTCGCCGCGCGCGGCACCGCTGTCGGCAAGTCGCTGTGCGAGCATGACCTTGCCCCGACCGCCAAGCAGATCATGATCGAGGCGGCCGAGGCCGGCTGCGCCATCATCCTGCCGGTCGACGGCGTCGTCGCAAAAGAGTTCAAAGCTGGCGCCGCCTGCGAGACCGTCGCCATCTCGGACGTGCCGGCCGACGGCATGATCCTCGATGTCGGCGAAAAGACCGTGAAGGCGATCGGCGAGTGGATCGACCGCGCCGCGACGCTGGTCTGGAACGGCCCGCTCGGCGCCTTCGAGATCGAGCCTTTCGACCACGCCACGGTGGCAGCGGCCAGGCACGCGGCAGCCCGGACCAACGCCGGCAAGCTGGTCTCCGTCGCCGGTGGCGGCGATACGGTGGCCGCACTCAATCATGCCGGCGTCGCCGACGACTTCACCTATGTCTCGACTGCAGGCGGCGCTTTCCTGGAATGGATGGAAGGCAAGCCGCTGCCAGGCGTCGACGTACTGAAAATGCAGGCCTGACCGGAACACCGGCGCCAAATGACGCGCCGGGAACTTTCAATCGATTCGAGCTTTCCGATGCCATTCCTTTGGCGGTAGACTTCCGTTAAGCGCGGAACAGACCCCTTCAGGAGAAGCAACAATGAGCGAACGTCTCGAAGATATTGCCGCCGCGATCGTGGGCGGCGGCAAGGGCCTGCTGGCCGCCGATGAAAGCTCCGGCACCATAAAGAAGCGCTTCGACGTCATCGGCGTCGAATCGACCGCCGACAGCCGCCGCGACTACCGCGAGATGATGTTTCGCGCCAAGGACGCGATGACGAAATACATTTCCGGCGTCATCCTCTATGACGAGACGATCCGCCAGAAGGCCGCCGACGGCACGCCGCTGGTCGACATCATCAAGGCAGCGGACGCCATTCCCGGCATCAAGGTCGATGCCGGCGCCAAGCCGCTGGCCGGCTTTCCCGGCGACACCATTACCGAGGGGCTCGATGGCCTGCGCGAACGCCTTGCCGACTATTACAAGCTCGGTGCCCGCTTCGCCAAATGGCGCGCGGTGATCGACATCGACACCGGCAAGGGCGTGCCCTCGGCCAATTCGATTGCCTCCAATACCCATGCGCTCGCCCGCTATGCAGCACTTTGCCAGGAAACCGGCATCGTGCCGATCGTCGAGCCGGAAGTGCTGATGGACGGTGCCCACGACATCGACACCTGCTACGCGGTCTCGAAGGCGACGCTGATCGAGCTCTATGACGAGCTTCATGCGGCGCGCGTCGTGCTCGAAGGCACCATCCTGAAGCCGAACATGGTCATTGCCGGCAAGAAATCCGGCAAGACGAACAGCCCCGAGGAGATCGCAGAAAAGACGATCAGGCTTTTCCGCGAGACCGTGCCGGTTGCGGTGCCCGGCATCGCTTTCCTCTCGGGTGGACAGTCGGACGAGGAAGCAACCGCAAACCTCAATGCCATCAACGCCATCGGCCCGCACCCGTGGAAGCTGACCTTCTCCTACGGCCGTGCGTTGCAGGCCGCCCCGCAAAAAGCCTGGAGCGGCAAGGCGTCGAACGTCGCTGCCGGCCAGGCCGCCTTCACCCACCGCGCCTATATGAACCATCTGGCGGCGCTTGGAAAATGGAAGGCGAGCCTCGAACAGGCTGCCTGAGCGCAGTCCTCCCGTTGTCATACAAACCCGGGCCGATGCGCCCGGGTTTTTTGTTTGCGGCGTGCGGGCTTGGGATGGAGCCTGTCCATCCTTATCTCCCCTTCGGCAAAAGCTGACGGCGATGTCGGGTCCTGCCCATCCCGAACGTCCTTGGGATGACAGACAGGGAGAGGTTCATGCCTAGCAACAAGGTGGTTTCGCGCGACGACTGGTTCCAGGCGCACAAGGCGCATCTGGCGCGCGAGAAGGAACTGACGCGGTTTCGCGAGCGCATCGCCGCCGAGCGGCGTGAACTGCCATGGCTGAAGATCAGGAAGGATTACGTCTTCGAGACCGAGCAAGGGCCCAAGAACCTGGCGGAGCTGTTCGCCAACCGCAGCCAGCTTATCGTCTATCACTTCATGATGACGCCAGGGTCGGATCACCGTTGCGAAGGCTGTTCGTTCCTTGCCGACCACATAGACGGCGCCAACCAGCATCTCAGGCATCACGACGTATCTTTGGTCGTGGTTGCGCGCGCGCCGCTGGCGGAGCTGTTGCCCTACAAGCAGCGCATGGGCTGGAAATTCGACTGGGTGTCGTCCTACGCCTCGGATTTCAACTTCGACATGCAGGTTTCGTTCACCGACAAGCAGATCGCGGCCGGCGACACCACCTACAATTTCGAGACGCGTCCGCGCACGTCAAAGGATCTTCCCGGCACCAGCGTTTTCTACAAGGACCAGAATGGCGACATCTTCCTCACCTTCACGTCGCGCGCCCGCGGCGGCGAGGCGCAGATCGGCACCTATGATTATCTCGACATGACACCGAAGGGCCGTGACGAAACCGGCCCTTATCAAAGCCTGATGGATTGGGTGCGGCTGCACGACGAATATTAGGACAGGCAGGCGGACAAGCCGAACTGCTGCGACGACTGAGGCCGTTCACGGCGACGCGGACATGCGCTAAGCCTGCATACGACCATCAAACGGTATCGCTATGCACTTCCCCGCCCTTCTCACCTGGCTCGCCTACCCCGTCTATGTCTGGCAGGGGCTCGGCGTGCGCCGGCGCACCACCCGCATGCTGCCGGCACAGGGACCGGTCATGCATGATATCAAGGGCAAGGCGCCGGCAATCTCGCTGCTGGTGCTGGGCGATTCCTCGGCCGCCTCGGTCGGCATCGGCAATTCCGAGGACGGGCTGGCCGCGCAGCTTGCCGTCATGATCGCAAAGCGCACCGGCAACGCCGTGCGATGGCGCGCCGCCGGCTTCAATTCGGCCACCTCGGGCCAGATCCGTGACCATGTGCTGCCCAACCTGTCGGCCGACCCATGGACGCATATCGTGCTCGCCATCGGTACCAACGACACCAAGAATTTCCACTCGGTGCCGCGCTTCAAGAAAGAGTTCGGCGGCCTGCTCTACGCGCTGCGCGCCAAGTGGCCGGAAGCCCGCGTCGTCTGGTCGCCGGTGCTGGAATTCACCCGTGCGCCGGCCATGCCGCCGATGCTCGGCAAGATCCTGGAGATCCGTGCCACCGCTATGAACCGGATGGGCGAGCGCCTTTGCTTCGAGCGCGGCGCGGTGCCGGCGCCGCGCCTGCCGATCCCCAATCCCGAAGAGGGTTTTGCCTCCGACGGCTTTCATGCCTCGGAAGCCGGCTACCGCGCCTGGGCCGAACATCTGGTCGGCCATATCCTCGCCGGTTGACCAGGGCGGGCACCGGCTCAGCGCAATTCGCATGATCGCCATGGGAACGGTCGATCCGATCTGAAGCAAGCTTGCCTGCTCCGGCAAGGGCGCGACAGCCGCCATGCTATGTCCAGTGCCCCAGCACGCCGGCCAGCGAGATGGCAGCCATGGCGAGCAGGGCCAGCTTCCAGAAATCGCCGCGCCGCCTCAAGCCAGGCCAGCCGAGCGGCTTGATGATCTGGATGAGCATGATGCCGATGAAGACAAGGGCGAGAAGCTTCGACATGCCGCCTTTGAGCAGCATCGCGACCGACTGTCAAAGCGCTTCGTGAGCGCTCTCGCCCAGTCCGGCAGTTCCTGACAAAAACCCGCTTCCGAACCGCCCGCAGATTATCGCGCGACTTTCTTCAGCGACCTGACATCCTCCTGACAGACTGCTGTCAGGAGGGGTGTGCGATAGTGTCTCCATCAGCAAAGAGGAGACTGGTCATGAACGGCTTTGGTATTTTGAACAACGTACAGCACTATGTCGGCAAGATCCGCACGATGCGCAACGAAGTCCGCACCCAGCGCTTCCTGAACTCCTTGCCGGCGGACATCCGCAAGGACATTGGCTGGCCCGATATGTATGAGGGCCGCGGCCGCATTCGTGAGGTCTGAGGCGATTTTTCATGGCAATGCTTGGATTTAGCCACTGCCACGCCCAGATCAATCACATGACGCGCGGGCAGCGATGCCTGCGGGCCGGCGCAAAACATTTCGGCGCTCGCCACGTACAATGCTGAAGGCTCCTGACAGAATGCTGTCAGGAGCAGCATGCCATAAACGTGTCAGGAGACATGAATGGTGAAGAGCTGGAACGACAGGCTGAACACGCCAGGCATCAATGGCGTCAAGCCAACGCCGCGCACGATGGGCGATGTCGTCGAGGGCCAGCCGATGCTGGTGCCGACGGCCCGCCAGGTCGATGATTTTATTCGTTCCATTCCCAAAGGCGTCGAGATGGACGTCCGCGCCCTGCGCACCGCGCTCGCCATCGAGCACGGGGCGCAAGTGACATGTCCGGTCACCATCGGCTATCATCTGCGCACCATCGCGGAAGCCGCCAATGAGGATCTCGAGCGCGGCATGGAGCCGAGCGCAATTGCGCCATTCTGGCGTGTGCTCGACACCAACGCGCCAACGACGAAGAAACTGTCCTTCGGCGCGGAATTCGTCGCCGCGCAGCGCAAGCGCGAAGGATTGAAGCCATAATGCCTGCCGCCCAAAAGTGTTTAGCGGTTTTTGGGGCAACGGCAGGCATGAAACAGGAAATGGATGTCGCCCGGAACCGGTTTGGGGACCACGACATTCATGGAAACGCAGCCGAGGGACCATACGATGCGCCGTGCCGACAGGCTCTTCCAGATCGTGCAGCATCTGCGCGGTGGCCGGCTGGTCACCGCTCAGAAGCTCGGCACCTGGCTCGAGGTTTCCGAACGAACCATCTACCGCGACATTGCCGACCTGCAGTCGACCGGGGTGCCGATCGACGGCGAGGCGGGGGTTGGCTACATGATGAGGGAGGGTTTCGACCTTCCGCCGCTGATGTTCACGCGTGACGAGATCGTGGCGCTGGTTGCCGGCGCGCGCATGGTGCGCGCCTTTGGTGGTGCGGCCATGGCGCGTGCCGCCGACGAGGCGCTGGTCAAGATCGGCGCCGTGTTGCCCGACGCCGAGAAAGACCGCATCGCCCGCACCGAGATCCACACGCCGATGTGGGTGGTGAGCGATGCCGCGCGCGAGGCTATCGACCTGATCGAGCGCGCCGTCGAGAAGCGGCAGGTGCTGACCATCGACTATCGCGACGAGGCCGGCCGCGGCACCGGGCGCGATATCCGCCCACTCGGCCTGTGGTTCTGGGGCAAGGTGTGGACGCTGGTCGCCTGGTGCGAGATGCGCGACGATTTCCGCGCCTTCCGCATCGACCGCATCGCCTCGGTGGTCATCGCCGGCCGCATCTTCAAGCCGGAACGCGGCAAGCAACTCGCCGACTTCTACCGCGCGGTCGAACGCTCGGAGGATTACGGTATGACGCCGGACCGCGCGGCGCGGAGCTGAGACAAAAAAGCCCGCACGAAGCGGGCTTTTTTATTGGCAGAGCCGAAGCTTACTCGTCGCCGTCGGTATCTTCGTTCTTGGACTTCAGCGCCGAGAGCTTGGCGAACACGGCGTTGGCGTCGAGCTCGGCATCCTCATCCTTCGGCTTCTCCGGCGCCGGCACAAGGCGCTCGGTCAGCGCCGCCGGCAGCAGCGTGTCACCGACAGGCTGCGCCTGCTCGCGACCGCGCGAGGCGCGGTTGACTTCCATGTCGAGGTCGATCTGCGAGGCGAGACCCAGCGTCACCGGGTCCATCGGCTGCAGATTGGCCGAGTTCCAGTGCTTGCGCTCACGGATCTGTTCGATCGTCGACTTGGTCGTGCCGACCAGGCGCGAAATCTGCGCGTCCTTCAATTCCGGGTGGTTACGCACCAGCCACAGGATGGCATTGGGCCGGTCCTGACGCTTTGACAGCGGCGTGTAGCGCGGGCCCTTGCGCTTGGATTCCGGCACCCGCACCTTGGGGTCGGACAGTTTCAGGCGCTGGTTCGGATCCTTCTCGGCGCGCGCAATCTCGTCGCGGGTCAGCTGGCCGGTCATGATCGGGTCCATGCCCTTGATGCCTTGCGCCGATTCGCCGTCGGCGATCGCCTTGACCTCAAGCGGATGCAGCCCGCAGAACTGCGCGATCTGCTCGAAGGAGAGCGCGGTGTTGTCGACCAGCCAGACGGCGGTCGCCTTGGGCATCAGCAGCGTATTGGCCATTTCAAAAATCCTTCTCGTTCGCCCGCGTTCCCGCGCGGGCGGTGGTTTAGAGCCACCAAAATGGGAAATTCGCGGCCTGTATAACCGCTCCGCTGCCGTTTCGCAATGTTTTTGGCGCAGGGCCAGCCGTTGGGCGCCAGAGTGCGTGGAGGCCAGAAGGGGCCTTGGCCTCGGCGATCGTCGATGCCGAGGCGTAAAAAGGCCCTAAAACGACAAAACCCGCCGGACAGGGTCCAGCGGGCTCGGAACCGGCGACGGAAAACGTCTGCTGCGGCTCTTGCTTCTAGCACATGGCCAAGCCTTACGGCCAGCCATGCTTCGATTAGATGGCCTTGCGGGCAATCCGCTCGATGTCGCCGCGGTTGATGCCGAGGTCGCTGAGCTGACGGGCGTTGAGCTTGTTCAGCTCGCGCACGGTTTCGTTGTACATACGCCAGTTACGGAAAGCGCGGATCGGGTTCATGGTAGTCCTCCAGTTGTTGGATCAAATCGTTTCGATGACGCTTAGATAGGCAGCGCTGCCCACGAATTGAACAGACGTCTTTGCATAGCCGCAATGCAAATGCTGCATTGCACCATTAAGCCTCTGTTCATCTTGCCAACAGGGGCGAGCGCGGAGGATGTGTCGAGATTCAGGTCAGGCCGAGTCGAGAATGGCTGAGCCCGAGAACCGGAGCGGAGCGTACTTAAAGTACGTGAGCACCGGCCTACGCCGGCCGAAGCCTTAACCGTGACTGCCGTTCAAAAAAAGGGCTTCGGCCGGCGAAGGCCGGAAGCGCAGGGATCGGCCATTCGCAGGCCGGCCTCACCTGAATATCGGCGCATCCTAGCCGACGTCGAGAACGATCTTGCCGATATGCTCGCCCTCTTCCATGCGCTCATGCGCGCGCCAGGCATCGGCCAGTGGGAAGATCATGTCCATCACCGGCGACACCTTGCGGGTGCCGAGCAGCGGCCACACCTGCGCTTCCAGCGCCGCGGCGATCGCTGCCTTGAACTCGACCGTGCGTGGCCGCAGTGTCGAGCCGGTATGGGTCAGCCGCTTGACCATGATCTTGGAAAAATCGGCACTCGCCACCGCCCCGGCCTGGACGGCGATCTGGACGATGCGACCCTCGACGGCCGCCGCCTCGTAGTTGCGCTGGACGTAGTCGCCGCCGACCATGTCGAGGATGACGTCGGCGCCCTTGCCGCCGGTGGCGTCCTTGACCGCGGCGACAAAATCCTCCTCGCGGTAGTTGATCGCCCTGTCGGCGCAAAGCTTCAGGCAGGCGTCGCACTTTTCCTTCGAGCCGGCGGTGGTCACGACATAGGCGCCAAAGGCCGACGCCAGCTGGATCGCCGTGGTGCCGATGCCCGACGAGCCGCCATGGACGAGCAGCGTCTCGCCCTTCTTCAGGCCGCCGCGCTCGAACACATTGTGCCAGACGGTGAAATAGTTTTCCGGCACCGCGGCCGCTTCCGTATGGGTGAAGCCGGCAGGCAGCGGCAGCACGCTGCCGGCATGAACCTTGACATATTCGGCATAGCCGCCGCCCGGTGTCAGCGCGCAGACCCGGTCGCCGATGCGCCAGCGCGATATCTCGTCGCCAAGCGCTGCCACTTCGCCCGATGCCTCGAGGCCCGGGAGGTCGGAGGCACCGGGCGGCGCCGGATAGGCGCCCTTGCGTTGCTGCACGTCGGGCCGGTTGACGCCGGCAGCGCGCACCCGGATCAGGATTTCGCCGGGGCCGGGCACCGGCACATCGCGCATTTCCGGCTTCAGCACCCGCGGCCCGCCGGGTTGCGAGATTGCAATGGCCGTCATCGTCGCCGGAATTTTATGTCCGCTTCCCATGAAAATTTCCCGTCTCGATCGGGCCGGTCTGTCGCCGGCTGTTTGCATCAGCACCCCTGCCCTATGTATGCTGATTGCCGGATCAGGCAAATGCTCAAATCAGGCCAATACTGGATCGGCCCAAATGCTGAATCAGGGAGGAGCGACGATGGCGATCTTCGACGACGAACCCAAAAAGAAATCCAGGCCGCATGAGATCGGACAGGATCTGTCGCTCCTTTCGGTCGGTGACCTGACCGAGCGGATAGGCATATTGCGCGACGAGATTGCCCGGCTGGAAGCTGAGCTCCAGGCCAAGGGCAGCACCAAATCGGCGGCCGAAGCGCTGTTTCGCCGCGGCTAGCTTTTGCGCTGGCTTTCGACGCCGAGACATTCGCCGCCGAAAAGCCCGAATGCGCCTATTTTCAGAGCTGCCACACCTTCAGAACTGCTCCCGTCCTCAGAACCGACAAGCCCCTCCAGCCGGATCAAACAATGTTTGCAAGCTACAGACCGATCCTCTCGCTGCTTCGCGGCACTGCTTTCCTGCTTGCGGCATCGGGACTGCATGGCCTGCTGCTGCCGCTGCGTGGCCAGATCGAAGGGTTTTCGACCGCATCGCTCGGCCTGATGGGAACTGCCTGGGCCGGTGGCTTCGTCACCGGCTGCTTCTTCGCACCGCGCCTCGTGCGCCGCGCCGGCCATGTCAGGGCGTTCGGCGCCTTTGCCGCGTCGGGCGCCATCGTCGCCCTGCTCACCGGCCTGATCATCAACGAATATGTCTGGATCCTGCTGCGCGCCTTCACCGGCTTCACCATGGCCGGCGCCTTCATGGTCATCGAAAGCTGGCTGAACGAAAAGGCCACCAATGAGAACCGCGGCACCGTCTTCGGCCTCTACATGATGGTCACCTATGCCTCGATCATGGGCGGCCAGATGATCGTTGCCGGCGGCGACGTCAAATCGGCGTCGCTGTTCATGATCACCGGCATATTGTTTTGCCTGTCGCTGATCCCGACCGCCGTCTCGTCGGCTTCGTCCCCCAAGCCGTTGCAGGACGTCAAGCTCGACGTCAAAGGGCTTTATGTCAATTCGCCGGTGTCGGCGATCGCCTGCCTGTTGATCGGCATCGCCAATGGCGCCTGGGGTACCCTGGGTGCGGTCTATGGCGCCCGTATCGGCATTTCCACCGCCGAGATCGCGCTGATGATGAGCCTTGTCGTCGTTGCCGGCGCAGCCATGCAGCTTCCGGCCGGGCGCCTCTCCGACAAGACCGACCGCCGTTTCGTGCTGGCGGGCGCGGCTTTCGGCGCGGCGCTGTTCGCCATCCTGATCTTCCTGTTCGAACCGCGTTCTTCCATCTTCGTCATCGTCTTCACGGCCGCCTACGGCGCCTTCGCCTACACGCTTTATTCGATCGCCGTGGCGCATGCCAACGACCACGCGCGCGCCGAGGATTTCGTCAAGGTCTCGGGCGGCCTGCTGCTTCTGTACGGGTTCGGCACCATGATCGGGCCCTTGCTGGCCGCCGCCCTGATGGGCTGGTTCCGCCCCGAAGGCCTGTTCCTGGCCACCGCTCTGGCGCATCTGTGCCTTGCCGCCTACACGCTGCTGCGCATCAGCCGCCGCGCGCCGGTGCCGATCGAAAACCGCGACGCCTTCAAGACCCAGCCCGCCGATCGCTCGGTCACCCCCGAAGCATTGCGGCTCAGAAAAGCGGAAACTGACGGTTGAGATTTGAAAAACTTTGCCCCACAAGTATAGGCATGATCTTTTCTGACGCCTTCATGGCGATTGCCGATCCCAACCGGCGCTATCTCCTGGAAGAGCTCCGGCGCGGCCCGAAAACCGTCAACGAGCTGGCTTCGGGCCTGCCAGTCTCTCGCCCGGCCGTGTCCCAGCATTTGAAAGTGTTGCTGGACGCCGGTCTGGTTCAGGCCAAGGCCGAAGGCACGAGGCGGGTCTATACGGTCAGCACCGCCGGCTTCCTCCAGCTCAATATTTGGCTAGACCAGTTCTGGGAAGCATAGGCCAAAATCCAGGAAATTGAGGCACGGCGGAAACTACGCTTTCCAAGCTTCAAGTGCCCGCTGCCAATGCCTTGCCCAGCGCATCGAGCAGAAACCCGGTTCCATGCTCGCGCGTCGAGGGCGTGTCGTGGCCATCGAGAAACGCGCCCTGTTCGGTCAGCACCAGCCGCGTTCCGGTCCCTTCCGGCCGCAATTCGATCGTCGCCAGCGATACCGAAATGCGGGACTCGCCGAACAGCATGTCGTAACTGTAGACGATGCGCTCGTTGGGCACGATGTCCAGATAGGTGGCGGTGTAGGTGTGGATCGGCCCGTCCTTTGGCCCGCCGGCATTGACCTCCTGGCCGCCAACCCGGAAGTCCATCTCGTGCCTGTGGGCCATCGGATTGTCGGGGTCGGCGAACCAGCGCCCTTTGGCGGTCGGATCGCTGAGCGCGAAATAGACTTTCGCCGGCGTCGCCGGATAGACGCGCTCAAGCACGAAGGTGGAATGGACGACGGATCGTTCGGTCAGAATGGCCTCCTTCAGTTTTCTTTAGTCTTCGGTCTCGGCGAGAAAACCGCCCAGCCGGTCGAGCCGGCGTTCCCATGTCAGCCGCCGCTCATTGATCCAGTGTTCGGCGCTACGCAGCGCCTGCGGCGCGATCTGGCAGGTGCGTACGCGGCCTAGCTTTACCGAGCGCACCAGGCCGCTCGCCTCGAGCACGTTGAGATGCTGGACGACGGCCGACAGCGACATTGCCAGCGGTTCGGCCAACTGGCTGACCGAAGCCGGCCCGCGCGACAGCCGTTCGACCATGCTGCGGCGGGCCGGGTCGGCAAGCGCCTGGAACATCAGGTCGAGCTGGGCGGGATCGTGCAGCATCGCGATCAGCCGTTGTTGTAGGGGAAGAATTTGAAGTAGGGCTGCGCCTCCTCGATCACCCGGGCAAAGGACGGTCGCTTGAGCAGGCGGTCGTGGTAGCGTTTCACCGCCGGATAGCTGTCGCCGAACGGCTCGACCTTGTTGGCATAGAACAGCGCCGGCGAGGCCGCACAATCGGCCATGGTGAAGCTATGGCCGGCCGCCCAGATTTTCGAACGCATCTCCTCCTCGACGATCGCATAGGCGTTCCGCAGTTGCGCCCGCGCCTCCTCGACGCCGAACAGATCGGTCTTGTCCTGCGGCCGCAACCTGTCGCCGACGATCTTCTGCATCGGCGTCTGAACGTAGAAATCGTAGAAACGGTCGGCCTGGCGGACCTGGAGAGCGAGGTCGGCCTCGGCTGGGATTAGCTCGACCGGTCCCGGATAGTGGGTAGCCAGATATTCGATGACGATGGTCGATTCCAGCACCGTGCGGTTGCGCGCATCGTCACGCAGCGCCGGCATCTTGCCGGTCGGCGACACCTTCAGGAACGCCGCCCGCGACTGCTCGTCGCCGAGATCGACGATGTCCGGCGTGAAGGGCGTCTCGTTCTCATAAAACGCAATCAGCGGTTTCCAGCAGAACGACGCCAGCGGATGGAAATGGAACGTCAGGGACATTTTTTGCTCGTCTGTTTCGAGTTCGTCGTTGCTGGAGTTGCCTCGCCACCAAACACTGAAGCAACTACTTAACTATTGCCGCAGGTGGAGTGTGTCAAGGTTCGAACTCCACCGCCCGTCAGGGCTTGGTATGCGCGACGATGGCGGCAACAATTATCGGCCAATCGACGGGATGCAGTTCGTGGCCACCGCCTTCGATGCGGACAAGCCGTCCGCCGGCGACGGCATCGGCAAGGGCTGCGCCATGTTCGACCGGAAAGATCGGATCCGATGTCCCGTGGATGACGAGCAGCGGAGCCTTGATCTCGCGCAGGCGCCCTTTAAGATCCTCGCCACCTTTCAGCATGAAATGGTTGGTCGCGCTCAAAAAGCCGCCGGATCGGTCATAGTCTTGTTCGATGAACGCCCGCATCGCCTTCTCGTCGAACGGATGCGCGGTGCTTGCGATGGCGTGGGCGTCCTTGACGATGAAGTCGATCACCTGCTCGCGGTCCGACCAGTCGACCTTTGTGCCAGCGGTCGAGTGCTCCATATAGGCTTCGGTCGTCCCCGGCAGATGCGATGTATCGATCCCCACCGGCGAACTGCTGATCACCGTCAGTGTGATGACACGTGAGGGATGTTTCAACGCCAGTCGTTGCGCGATCATGCCGCCCATCGACATCCCCACCACATGCGCTTTCGCGATGTCATAGCCGAGGACACTGGCGGCATCGTCCGCCATGTCGTCGAACGTATACGGCGGCTCGCCCGGCGCATATTTGGTCGACAGGCCGGTGTCGCGGTTGTCATAGCGGATCACGAAACGACCTTCGCCGGCGAGTTTTTTGCAAAGCGCCTCCGGCCACCACAGCATCGAGGCCATGGCGCCCATGATCAGCAGCATGGCTGGATCGCCGGGATCGCCAAACGTCTGGGAGACGATTTTGGGTGCTGCGGCCTTTGTCATGGGACTCTCCTCGCCTATGCTCAAACTGATTGCCTTTTGCAATCGGTTGCACGATAATGAAACTGATACGATAATGCAACTGGTTTTTACGGGGAGAGTCGGATGAAAACCGAACACCGCTCGGGATGCCCTATCAATCTGTCGCTGGAAGTGTTCGGCGACCGCTGGAGCCTTATCATCCTGCGCGACATGATTTTTGGCGGAAAACGCCACTTTCGCGAGCTGCTCAACGGCTCGATCGAGGGCATCGCTTCCAACATCCTGGCCGATCGGCTGAAGCGGCTGATGGAACTTGGCATGCTGACCAAGGCTGACGATCCCTCGCACAAGCAGAAGGCGATCTACAGCCTGACCGAAATGGCGATCACGCTGGTGCCGATCATGGCCCATCTCGGTGCCTGGGGCCGCGTCTGGCTGCCGGTCAGCGAGGAGCTGTCGATCCGCGCTGAACTGCTGGAGAAGGGCGGTCCGCCAATGTGGGAGCAGTTCATGGACGAGTTGCGCCACGACCATCTGGGCATGCCAGTCGCAGCGCCGGGGCGGCCTTCTGTCCGTGCCACATTGCAGGCCGGATACGAGGCGGTGGTGGCGCGCAAGGCGTCAAGCGCCGCATAGGCCGCCGCCTGCTGACCAACTTATTTTCCCATTTATGGGGCGGCTCTGCTATCAAGGGGCTGAAAAACATAATTTATGGGATTGGATAACGCTCTTGGTTGAGAACTCAAAGGATACCGCCCGCGCGCGGGCAGATATGCGTTTCAAGAAGCAGGAAGAGGCAGCCACGGTGCGGCAAAAGGCGATGGCGGAGTATGTCGCCGAGGCCGACGCCCGCCAGGCCAAGACCAACAAGCTCCGGGCATTGCGCCTTGCCAAGGAAGCGGAAGATCTGGCCAATGCGCCCGCCGCCCCGGTCAAGAAGCCGGCGCGGGCCAAGAAAAAAATCGCCTGACGATACCCATAGTTGATGGCAGATTGGGGCGGCTGAGCATATCGGCCGGAATGCCGGTCAACGGCACGCCGCTATGACCTCCCGCCATTCCGCTTTCCTGCGCGAAGCAATTTCAACCGCAACCGGGATTTCGCATCTCGCGTGTCAGGCCGATGATCGACGCGCGTTTGAACGGGAGACTGCTATGACCGCTTTGACCCTCGAAAAAGCCAAGCACATCATCGACGCCGCTTTCGCCAAGGGTGCCGAGCTGAAGCTCAAGCCGCTCGGCGTCTCCGTGCTCGATGCCGGCGCCCATCTCGTCGCCTTCCAGCGCCAAGACGGCGCCTCGTTCCTGCGCCCGCAAATGTCGGCCGGCAAGGCCTATGGCGCGCTCGCCATCGGCATGGGCTCGCGCCGTGTCGAGGCTTTCGCCAAGGAACGGCCGCATCTCGTCGCCGGCATCTCCGACGTCTCGGGTGGTCGCGTCCTGCCGGTCGTCGGCGGCGTGCTGATCCGCGATCAAACAGGCGCCGTCATCGGCGCTGTCGGCATTTCGGGCGATACGTCGGACAATGACGAGGCCGCCGCCATCGCCGGCATCGAAGCAGCTGGGTTCACCGCCGATCCAGGCTGAGGCTGAGCTCTAATTCAGATTGATATCCCTGCTGGCCGATCGCATCGACACCGAGAAGCCGGCCAGCACGTCGAACAGCGCGATTACCATCAGCGTGAAGAAGACGGAGTGCGCCGCGCCCTTCACCAGCAGGAACTCGACCAGGAACGCCACGAAGACCAATGTCGACAACAGATGGTCCATGATCGAGGCATTCGTGGTGCGCACCGACTTCACCATTTCGAGGAACAGGAAGATCAGTCCGATCACCACCATCAGGTCGCCGAGCGTCATCGAAAACACCCCGCCAGACATCATGCGGAACGAGAAGATTTCGGTCGCCCACGGATCGTCGCCGCTGCCGAATATTCCGAGGAGTCCGAGATTATAGGCCACGAAGGGCACGATCAGCAGCGGGATGGCACCGAACATCAGGCGTCTCCTCTAGCAATTCCAGGAAAGTGTGAGCGGTCCGGAATTGCGTAAACAATGGGGGCACCTACTGTAGAATGCCCCGCAAGCACGCCGTCAAGATTTTTAGCTAACAGCCGTGAACACGGTCGAAGACCGGGTGCAACAACCGTGTCACCCGGCTCAGCGCCTGAACTGCCCGGTGCGCACGGCAGCGCCTATGGCGTTGAGGATGATGCTGCCGGCGGTCATCGAAGTGATTTCATTTACGTCTCGCGCGGGCGCGATCTCGACGATGTCCATGCCGACGACGCGCCCCTTGGCGAACAGTCCTTTGATCAGCTCGATCGTCTGCCGGTAGCTGACGCCGCCAGGCGACGGTCCCTCGACCGCCGGCATGACGGCGGGATCGAGACCGTCGGCGTCGATGGTGAGATAGTAGCGGCCGCCGTCCGGAATGCGCCTCAGCAGCGCCGCCGTGCCGATGTCCTGCCATTCATTGGCGGTGACGATGTTGGAACCATAGGCACGCGCCGCTTCCACCTCCTCTAGCCGGGCGCTGCCCTGGCCCCGGATGCCGAGCTGGAAAATCTCGGCGATATGCGCCATCTCCGACGCGCGGCGGATGGGGCTGGAGTAGCCTTCCCTTACCCCGTTGACGTTGTCGCGCCAGTCGAGATGGGCATCGATCTGCACCAGGGTGATCGGCCCTTCGCCGTCAAGCGCCCGGAGGATCGGGATCGGAATGCCGTGATCGCCGCCGATGGTGATCGGCAAGGCGCCGGCGGCGCGGATCTTGCGGATCGCCGCTTCGGCCCGCCCGTAGTGGCCGCCGGCGGCATCGCCGGGGACATCGCCGACATCGACCACCTTGACGTCCTGTCCGTCGAACAGGGTTCCGCCAATATCGAAATCATAGCGGTCGAGTCCGAGGCTGATGCGTTGCGAGGCGCGCCGCACCGCGGTCGGCGCGTTGGTCTGGTCGTTGATCGTCTCGTCGATCGTGTAGGGGCTGCCGTAGGGCATGCCAATGATGGCGACATCGGCCTTCAGCGCATCGAGATCCTCGACCAGCGGGAAGTTCAGGAAGGTCTGGAAGACGTCGCGCGGCGCTGTGGTGAGCTTGGTCATGCGGTTTCCTCTGTCGCCCCACCCTGGTGCAGGCAGGTGCTTCAGCCGCAATCGCGGCGACGCAACGCAATACAGCACCGCGATGGCGGCGTGTATCGCCAGTGACGGTCCGGCCTTTGGCATAGAAATCGGCCCGAAGCTGCCGCGCGGCCACCAAACGCAAAAAGACCGGCCAATGGCCGGTCTTTTGGTATTCAAACACTTCGAAAAGCTGGTCTCAGCTTTCCTTCGGCGTCAAAACCTGGCGGCCGCGATACATGCCGGTCTTCAGGTCGATGTGGTGCGGGCGGCGCATTTCGCCGGAGTTCTTGTCCTCGACATAGGTCGGGGCCTTGAGAGCGTCGGCCGAGCGGCGCATGCCGCGCTTGGACGGAGAGGTTTTTCGTTTCGGAACGGCCATGGATATGCTCCACTACATGGTCAAAATGCCCCGATAGCCCTCGTGAAAGGGCCGCGTCAGGGCCATAATCTGAGAAAGTCGGGTGCCTATACACGCCCTGCGCCGTTTTGGCCAGCGCCGGCACGAATTTTTTTGAGCCGGCGGCGGTTCGTCCTAATCAAGACACCCGACATAAGCGCCCGACCGGCCGGCACGGCGCTCGATCAGCGACGCCAGCCGCCGCAAGCCCGGACCGGGCTTGGCCGGATTGCGGGCAATTGGATTGGGCAGCGACACCGCGAGAAGGGCGGCCTGCCGCCGCGACAGCCGTTTGGCCGAAACGCCGAAATGATGCTGCGCCGCGGCTTCGATGCCGTAAATGCCCGGACCCCACTCGGCGATGTTGAGATAGATTTCCATGATCCGGCGTTTCGACATCACCGCGTCGAAATAGACGGCCAGCGGCAGTTCCACCACCTTGCGCACCGAACCCAGCGGCCGTGACCACAGGAAAAGGTTCTTCACCGTCTGCATGGTGATGGTCGAGGCGCCGCGCGTTGCCTCGCCGGCCAGCGCATCGTCGACGACGCCGCGCAATTCGCCGAGATCGACGCCGCGATGGAAGCAGAACTGCCCGTCCTCCGACATGATCACCGAATTCGCCAGCACCGGCGACACATCGTCGATCGAAACCCAGCGCCGGTCGTAGCCGGAAAACGTCGCCAGGTCTTTGACCATCAAGGTCGATATCGGATGCACGAAGGACGGCAGGTAAAGGAAGGTCAGCACAATGGGTATCGCCGCCAGCACGGCGACGGCGACCAGGCAGCGTCGTGCCAGGCGCTTCAGACCGGCGCGGTTCACGCGCCTCGGTCGCGCCATGTCCAGCCCTTCGATTTCATGATCGACGATCGGTTCAGTCAAGCCGCCCCACCCGCGCCAGTCTCCCGCCTCCGGCATAATGGCGCGAGGCTTCTTGCGCAACGTCTGAGTGTCGGCTACCGCTCCCGGCCATGACGAAAGACGAACAAATGGTCTTCGAAGCCGCACTTTTGGTGCGGGCGGCCGCGATCGAGACCGAGCTCAGGCTGCTGCTCGACGGCAGCACACTGGCCGGCGAGATCGTCCGGCCGCAGCGCCTGATGGCGGCCATGCGCCATGGCGTGCTGAACGGCGGCAAACGGCTACGCCCCTTCCTGGTCATGGAAAGTGCCGCGCTTTTCGGCGCCGATAGCGAGGCCGCATCGCGCGTGGCGGCGGCGCTGGAATGCGTGCATTGCTATTCGCTGATCCATGACGATCTGCCTTCCATGGACGACGACGATCTGCGCCGCGGCCAGCCGACGGTGCACAAGGCCTTCGACGAGGCCACCGCCATCCTGGCCGGCGACGCGCTGTTGACGCTGGCCTTCGACATCGTCGCCGATGAGGCGACGGCCTTGCCGGCGGAGCGCAGGGCAGCGCTGGTGCTGGCGCTGGCGCGCGCGGCCGGCGCCGGCGGCATGGTCGGCGGCCAGACGCTCGACCTCGATGCCGAGCGCGACAGGCCCGACGAGGCCGGCATCATCCGGCTGCAGGCGATGAAGACCGGCGCACTGATCCGCTTCGCCTGCGAAGCCGGCGCGATCATTGCCGGCACCGCACCGCAGGACCGCGACAGGCTGGCCGAATTCGGCTCGGCGGTCGGCCTTGCCTTCCAGCTCGCCGACGACCTGCTCGACCTGACCGCCGATGTCAGCCAGATGGGCAAGGCGACGGGCAAGGACGCCGCCGCCGGCAAGGCGACGCTGGTGGCGCTGCATGGCACGAATTGGGCGCGCAGCCAGCTCCATGGGCTGGTCAAGCAGGCGCATGAATTGCTTGAGCCTTACGGTGAACAGGCAACCTTGCTGAAGGCTGCGGCAAGTTTCGTGGCAATCCGCAACAACTGACGTCGCTGCCAATTGGATAGCTGAAAACCGTTCTCGAAATTTGTCCGTTTTCACTGCCTTAATCAGGGTCACGCGATCGCCCCGAACCAAGTGGGTGCACTATCTGACCTTGACGACGACCTTGCCCTTGGCACGTCCTGTTTCGACGTAAGCCAGAGCCTCCTTGGTTGCTTCAAAGGGGAAGACCCTGTCGACAACCGGGCGGATCGCCCCATCTTCGATGAGGGACGTGATTTTGCTCAGTTGCTCACCTTGCGCCCACATGAACAGGAACGAAAATTCCACGCCCCGGCGCTTGGCTTTGGTCCGGATACCGCGACTCAGCAGGCGCAGCAGCAGCCTTAGCATCAGGTTCAGTCCCAGCTTCCTGGCAAATTCGGGATCCGGCGGGCCGGAGATGGAGATGAGCTTGCCGCCCGGCTTCAGTATATTCAGGGACTTTTCAAGCGTCTTGGCATCCTGGCTGTTCAGGACGACGTCATAGCCCGACAGGACTTTCTCGAAGTCGTCTTTCTTGTAGTCGACGACGACATCGGCGCCGAGACCCTTGACCAGATCGACACTCGCCGCGCTCGCCGTTGTCGCAACGGTCGCGCCGAGGTGCTTTGCCAGTTGGATGGCGAATGTCCCCACGCCGCCGGAACCAGCCTGGATGAAGACTTTTTGGCCTTTCTTCAGGCCAGCCCTCTCGATGAGAGTCTGCCAGGCGGTCAGACCCACTAGCGGGATTGAAGCCGCTTCTTCCATGCTGAGGTTCGCGGGCTTCAGGGCCACATCGGCTTCATCGATTGCGATGAACTCGGCGAATGTCCCGATCCGGCCGTCGCGCGGCCGCGCATAGACAGCGTCGCCGGGCTTGAATTTGCGGACTTTCGAGCCCACCCTGACAACCCGCCCAGCCACGTCGTGGCCGAGGATGAAGGGCCGGCGATAGGGCAGGATGAGTTTGAATTCGCCGGACCTGACCTTGGAATCCAGCAGGTTCACTCCTGCGGCATGGACCTCGACCAGGACATCGTTATCGCCGGGCTTCGGCTCCGGGATCTCGGCCAGCCGCAGAATGCCTTTCTTGTTATACTTATCGACAACGAATGCCTTCATGGCAGTGACTTTCTGAAAGTGTCTGTTGGCGTGCCGTTTGTGGGTGAAATTCTCCGTCTCACCGTTGTCAGACCGGTAGGCGGAACTGCTTGCGCAAGGTCTTGTCGAACATCGCCGCGGGGGCGAAGCGGCGCAGCAGGCTGACCTGGCGCGCCGCTTTCCCTGCGGTATAGCGCCGTCGCGGACGGGCATCGGTCGCCGCCTTGACGACCACATCCGCCACCACTTCCGGCCGATCGGCTTTGGGCATCACATCGGCAAGCAGTGCCGTGAGCCCGGCTCGAGCCTGATCGTATTCCTTCAAGAGAGAATCCGGCTCGATACCGTTCTGGTCGAAGACGGTACGCACGAATGCCGGCTCGATGACCGAGACGCGAATATTGAACGCACGCACCTCGTGATCGAGCGACTCCGAATAGCCCTCGAGCGCGTGCTTGACCGCCGAGTAGTGTGCTGAATATGGCGCGGGTACCAATCCCAGAATCGAGCCTATGTTGATGATGCGCCCTTCGCCTTGCCGCCGCATCCACGGCAACACCGCATTGGTCATGCGGATGACGCCGAACAGATTGACGTCGAACAGGGCCTGCACCTGTGCGACCGAGAATTCCTCGGCGCCGCCGAGCAGGCCGATACCGGCATTGTTGACCAAGAGGTCGATCCGCCCGGTCTGCACCAGCACGGTTGAAACGAGGGCGCTGACGGAGTCGCTGTCGGTCACATCGCACGTCAGCATGGACACCTGCCCCGGACCGTTGCCGGACTTGCCGCGACTTGTCCCGAAGACAGTATATCCTGCCCGCGCCAAGGCCTCGGCGCTGGCGCGGCCGATGCCCGACGAGGCTCCGGTCACGATCGCGGTTCTTCCCGAAAATGCACCCATTTGATACTCCATAGACATGAGGGCTGGCTCTTTGCCGTTGATTGAATTACAGTCGTAATATCACATTACGCTCATAATGCAATAGCAGAAAGGAACGCCGCCATGCGCTACGAAAAGGGCCGAAAGGATGCATCACGCGATCGGATCGTGGAGGTCGCAGCCCAGCGTTTTCGCGGTGACGGCATAGCTGCGTCCGGACTGGCAACCATCATGGGCGACGCCGGCCTGACGAACGGGGCCTTCTATCCGCACTTTCGATCCAAGGCGGAGCTTGTGCGTGAAAGCCTGGCGGCGGCTATGGAGATCCAGTCACGGCAACTGCAGGAAGCATTGGCCGCCGGTGGCCCGGAGATGGGCATAGCAGCGTATCTGTCAGCCGAGCACCGGGATAATCCGGGAACGGGCTGCGCGTCGGCCGCGCTGTTGCCGGAACTCGCGCGTCAGCCACCCGAAACGCGCGATGCCTATACCGAACACCTGCTGGTTCTGGTGCGCCAGTTGTCTGCCGCGCTCCCGCGGACCGAGGATCCGGAAAGCGCCGCCATGGGTGTCTTTGCGACCCTCATCGGCGCCCTTCAGTTGGCTCGCGCGGTGGCAGGGACGGAATTGTCGGATCGCATCCTCGCGGCCGGAGCAGATGCTGCGCGCAGGCTGATCCAGACACCTGAGGGTGGGAAGGCATCCTAGAGGTCGGCGGCGGCAACGGCGACAGCCCGTCACATCGTCATGACGGGTCGCACACAGGAAGGGTCTGCTTTGCAGGCTTGCCGAACCGCTATTCGCTCCGTGATTTGAAGCACGGGTCTAATGCAGATGCCTGAGCTTGTCGGGATTGCGCATGACGTAGACTGCCGCGATCTTGCCCTCCTCGATTTCAAGGGCGGTCGTCTGCAATTCGCCATCGGCTTCCCGCGTAACGAACCCCGGCAATCCGTTGACGAAGCCGACGCGCACCAGCGTCGAGCGATTGTCGCGCAGCCAGGCCGCGACCTGCGTGTACTGTTTCATGACGGCGTCGAAGCCAAGCACCGGCGCCAAAGCCGCCGGACGCTTGCCCCCGCCATCGGCGTGCGAACTGACATCTTCCGTCAGCAGTGCGCCTAGCGCCTGCATGTCGCCGCTGCGTGACGCCGCGAAGAAGGCTTCGGCGATTTCAAGGCCGCGTTGCTTCTCCACCTTGAAGCGGGGCCGCTCCTGGCGGACATGGCCTCGTGCGCGGGCGGCAAGCTGCCGACAAGCTGCGGAGTCGCGCTCGATAGCGGTGGCGACCTCCTCGAATTCCAGCCCGAACACATCGTGCAGCAGAAAGGCCGCCCGCTCGAGCGGCGAAAGCCGCTCCAGCGCCAGCATCAGCGGCAAGGTGACGTCCTCCAGATCGTCCTCTTCGACGACCGGCTCGGGCAACCATGGCCCGATATAGGTCTCGCGCTGGCGCCGCGCGGATTTGAGCTGGTCGAGGCAAAGCCGCGTCACCGTGCGGCGCAGGAACGCTTCGGGCTCGCGCACCTGCGACCGGTCGGTCCTCATCCAGCGGATGAAGGCCTCCTGCACGACATCCTCGGCGTCGGCCACCGAGCCGAGCATGCGATAGGCGACCCGCATCAGCTTCGGACGCAGCGGGCCGAAGCCTGCTGCCGCATCCTCGGTTTCAGCCTCCGTCATCAAGCCGCTGCCGCCTTGGCGCTGGAGCGTATCGCCGCTGCATCGGCATACAGGCCGAAGCCGAAGGCGATGCGGTTCCAGCCATTGATGATGTTGATCATCAAGGTGAGCTTGACCTGTTCTTCCTCAGTGAAATGCGCCTGCAAGGCTTCGTAGGCGCTCTCGCGATCCTTTCCTTCGCTAAGCCTCGTCAGCGCCTCGGTCCAGCCGAGCGCGGCGCGCTCGCGATCGCTAGCAGGGCGCCTCGCGCCAGGCCGGCAACAGATAGATGCGCTTCTCGGTTTCGCCATTCTCGCGCGCTTCGACGGCATGCAGATTGATGCAATTGGCGCAGCCGTTGATCTGCGACGCACGAAGCTTCACCAACTCGTTCAAGCTGTGCTCAAGGCTGGCGGCGACGGCGAGTTCGGTCGAGCTGCGCTGCCATTGCTTCATCAGCGCAGGGGCAGCGGCGAACAGATTGATCTTGGCGGTCATGATTGGGCTTCCTTCTGTTGGAGTACGACATCATGACGAGACGGGATCGGCTGGTGTGACATGCGGACGAATTTTTCGCCCAACAGCTGATGGGCGCTGGGATGACGCCGATCCGAGCTTCATAGCCTCGCCTCGGCGAAAATGCGGGACGCCCATTCAAGGAAAGCGCGTAGCCGGGGAGCAAGCTGCCGGTTCTGCGGATAGAGCGCCGATAATGGTGTCGGCGTCGGCGGAAAATCCTGCAGCACCTCGACCAGCGTCCCATCCGCCAGATCCTTTTCCAGCCGATAGCGCGGTGCTTGCAAAAGCCCAAAACCCAGGCGCGCCAGATCGGCCGCGGTGTCCGAATTGTTGACCCGCACCCGGCCCGGCAGTGCAACCCGACGCACCGTCGCGCCGGTGGTGAACTCCAGCGGCAGGACTTCGCCGGTACGCGAGGAGATGAAGCCGACGGCCTGATGGCCCTCCAGCGCCTCGGGCGATGCCGGCACCCCGTGGCGCTTCAGATAGGTCGGGCTGGCGCAGGTGATTTCGCCGATCATCGCCAATCGTCGCATGATCATGCCGCTATCCTGCAGGTCGCCGGCGCGAATGACGCAGTCGACGCCTTCGCGCACCAGGTCGACCAGCCGGTCGCCCTGGCCGATCTGGAGATCGATCTCAGGGTAGCGCTCAAGGAAGGCTGGCAGCTCGGGCAGCAGGAACCTCTGCGTCAGAAGCGGGTGCGCGTCAATGCGCAACAGGCCGCGCGGTTCGGTGCTGCGGAACCCGGCCTCGGCGTCTTCGACTTCGCCCAGGATCGAAAGGCAGCGTTCGTAATAGGCCCCCCCATCGAGCGTCGTGGCGACGTGGCGCGTGGTTCGGTCCAAGAGCCTCGCGCCCAGATGATCTTCCAGCTGCTTGATCGCTTCGGTCGCGGTCGAACGCGGCAGGCCAAGATCGGCCGCTGCAGCGGTGAAACTGCGCCGCTCCACCACGCGCACGAACAGCTCCATCCTGTCGAGTCGATCCATACCGTATTGTTCGCCCAATCCGAATACTGCTGTCAACGCCAGGCTGACTATCCGGCGAGGACGACAATCTATATCGACTCCAGCACAACGATTGGAGATCAACATGGACAAGTTGCAGGCAAGAACGGCGATAGTGACCGGTGCTTCCAGGGGCATCGGCGCGGCGATCGCCAGACGGCTCGCCAAGGACGGCATTGCGGTCGTCGTCAACTATGCACGCGGCAAGGACGATGCCGAGGCGGTCGTCTCGGCTATCGAAGCCGCCGGCGGCACGGCGCTGGCGGTCCAGGCCGATATCGGCGAACCCGGCGGTATGGGTGTTTTGTTCGATGCTGCCGAAAAGGCTTTCGGCGGAACCGACATTCTCGTCAACAACGCCGGCTTGATGAAGCTCTCGCAGATTGCGCAGACCGACGACGCGGCGTTCGAACGCCAGGTCGCCATTAATCTCGGCGGGCCGTTCCGCGGCATGCGCGAAGGCGCGCGGCGCCTGAAGGATGGCGGCCGCATCGTCAATTTTTCGTCGAGCGTGGTGGGCTTCTACCAGCCCGCCTATGGCGTCTATGCCGCAACCAAGGCCGGCGTCGAAGCCATGACGCATATTCTGGCCAAGGAGCTTGGCCCGCGCCGTATCACGGTCAACGCCGTCGCGCCCGGGCCGGTCGAAACCGATCTCTTCACCGACGGCAAGAATGCCGCGCAGATCGAGGCGATCGCGAAACTCATCCCGCTCGGCCGCCTTGGCCAGCCCGATGACATAGCCGGGCTCGTCGCCTTCCTCGCCGGCCCGGAAAGCCACTGGGTCAACGGCCAGATCATCCGCGCCAATGGCGGCGCGATCTAAGGATGCCGCACGGCCGCCGGCCGTTCCGCGTCCATATCGATCCGTCAGACGACGGCGCGGTCATCGTCAACGGCGTCGCCGACCGCGTCCGGGCGCAGCTTCTGGAGCGCATCGGCCTTGCCGACCTTCTCCACCCGTCGCCATGACACCCAACCCGAAAAGGAACCTTAAAATGCCCTTTGCCAACTTCAAGACGCCTGAGGCCGCCCTCACCAAGGCGCAGAAGGAAGACCTCATCCACAAGACCACGCAGATGTTCGTCGAGTATTTCGGCGAAGGCGTTCGCCCCTACACAATGGTGCTGATCGAGGAAGTCGCCGACGGAGGCTACGGCCGCGCCGACGAAGTCTTCTTCATTCCTGATGCCTACCGGGCCAAGGACGCCTGAGTTCGGGATATCGCATCCAGTCCATGCTTGGCACCCAGGAATGCAACGGATCCGGCGCGAACGAAATTTTAATGTAAATCAAGCGTAATCCCGACCATTAAAATGATGCGTATATGTTGGGGTTGCGCGTGCCGGAATACTCTTCCTTCATCCGTTCGATCCGGATCCGCTATATCTCGGGATTGTTGATCTTCGCGCTGGCCTCCGCCGCCGTGATGTTTGCGCTCAATCGCGTCAACTCCTTTCGTCACGACGTCGACGCGCTGAGCAGCAATCTCGTCGTCTTCACCCGCGATCTGCGCAATGCGTCCAGTTTTGCCGAAACCGCCAGCACCGCCTGGCGCACGGAAACCCGCGACGGCCTTGCCGCCGCCGCGCGCGGCCATTCGCAACGCCTGACCGGTGAGATCGAAACGCTCTCGGCCCAGCTTGCCGCGATCAAGCCGAGCCTGTCGGCCAGGACCCTCAACGAACTCTCCTCCGCTTCCGTCAACGGCGACCTGTTCTGGTCGTCGCGCGATATGGTGCGCAACTTCAACCTGATGTCGGCGGCGCAAAAGACCGACGAATGGAGTTCGCGCGAAATCCTCAACCAGAACGATCTGTTCGTCCAGCCGATGCTGGTGCGGGTGCGCACGGCCCTGGACAGTGAACGCCATCTGGCCGACGCCTCCAGCGACCGGCTGCTTTTGTGGGCAAGCGGCCTGTTGTTTGCGGTTCTTGCCATTGTCGCCTTGTGGATCTTCCGGCCGATGGAAAAGGCGATCCGCCGCGCCTTCACCGAATCCGCAGCATCCTTGTTCAAGGCCGAAGCCGCCGATCGCGCCAAATCGGAATTCCTGGCCAATATGAGCCACGAGATCCGCACGCCGATGAACGGCGTGCTGGGCATGGCCGAGCTGCTCGCCAAGACCGACCTCACCGCGCGCCAGAAAACCTTCACCGACGTCATCGTCAAATCCGGCAATGCGCTGCTTACCATCATCAACGACATCCTCGATTTCTCCAAGATCAATGCCGGCCAGCTGACGCTCGATCCGGCGCCCTTCCGGCTTGCCGAAGCGGTCGAGGACGTCGCCACGCTGGTGTCGGCGCGCGTCGCCGAAAAGAACCTCGAGCTGATCGTGCGTGTCGACCCGCGCCTGCCGGCCCACGTCGTCGGCGATGCCGGACGCTTCCGCCAGATCGTCACCAATCTGCTCGGCAATGCGGTGAAGTTCACCGAAAAGGGCCATGTGCTGATCGATGTCGGCGGCGAGGTAGTCGACGGTCTGGTCCAGCTCAAGGTCCGCGTCGAAGACACCGGCATTGGCATTCCGGCCGAGAAGCTGGAGAACGTGTTCGAGAAATTCGCCCAGGTCGACGGCTCGTCGACACGCCGGCATGAAGGCACCGGGCTCGGCCTTGCGATTGCCGCCCGCCTCGTCGACCTGATGGGCGGCAAGATCGGCGTCGAAAGCGAAATCGGCCGCGGCTCGGTGTTCTGGTTCGCCGTGCCGCTGCCGGCGCATCAGCAGGAGACCCGCGACGAGATCGTGCCGGTCGACGTGACCGGCGCCCGCGTGCTGGTCATCGACGACAACCCGGTCAACCGCGAGATCCTGCTGGAGCAGCTCAGAAGCTGGAGCTTCGACTGCGCGGCTGCTGAAAGCGGCGCTGTCGGCCTCGCCTTCCTCGACCGGGCCAGCCAGCTCGGTGCTGCCGTCGATTGCATCATCCTCGACTACCAGATGCCCGGCATGAACGGCGCCGACGTCGCCAAGGCGATTGCCGCAGACAGCCGTCTCTCCGCCATCCCGATGGTGCTGCTGACTTCGGTCGACCAGATTGATTTCGGCAAGATGGTCATCGATTTCGGCATTGCCGCGCATCTCACCAAGCCGGCGCGCTCGGCCATCCTGCTCGGCACCGTCATCTCGGTCATCCAGAAGGCCCGCGCCCAGATCGGCAAAGCCCAATTCGTTCGCGAGCCAGTTGTCGCGCAGGCGGCTCCCGTGGCGCTGCCGGCCTTCACCGTCATTCGTGGTCCGGTGATGCCCGCGGCCACGGTGCCCGAATCGGTGACCACGCCGAACGGCCCGATCGATATCCTGATTGCCGAGGACAATGATGTGAACCAGCTGGTCTTCGGCCAGATCCTCAATGGCCTTGGCCTCAGTTACCGCATCGCCGGCAATGGCCGCACCGCCGTCGAGATGTACCGGGCGCTGCGGCCGAAGCTGATCCTGATGGACGTCTCCATGCCGGAGATGAACGGCTACGAGGCGACCCGCGCCATCAGGGCGGCGGAGGCGGCGACAGGCAACCATACGCCGATTATCGGCGTCACCGCGCACGCGCTGAAGGGTGACCGCGACAAATGCATCGAGGCCGGCATGGACGACTATCTGCCCAAGCCCGTTTCGCCCGACCGCCTCGGCAGCAAGATCGGCACCTGGCTCAGCGAGACAGTGGCGGTGAAGACAGCGTAGCCCTGTTAGCGCGGTCGGCCGATCGGGATGATCTCCGGCGATGCCGGCGAATAGGGGGCGCCGAGCCAACTGCCGAGCCATTCGTCTACAACCAGCCCGGCTTCGTCGAGCATGCCGGCAAGTTCTTCCTTTGCCGGGAACGCGATTTTCGATTCGGCGCTCAGAACCTCTCTGCGGCCCGGGATTTCGTAGTGGGTCGAATAGGTGACGGCACCGATGTCGTCATCACGCCGGACATCGTTCCATGCCTTGATCGCGCCCAGTCCGGGATGATTCAGCATCCGGTGCGACCGCGCCGGCGTCCATTCCAGCCATTCCTCGACCGTCGGATTGCGCGTGTCGAAGATGAAGCGCCCGCCGGCAGCAAGATGCGCCGCGATGGTGCCAACCACCGCCTTGCGATCCTCCGGCGTGAGAAACACCTGGAACGCATGCCCGGTCAAAAGCACCAGGTCGAAGCGCCGCCCGAGCCGGACATTTCGCGCATCGGCCTCGACCCAGTCGACGCTCTCTCCACCCGCTCTGCGGCGCGCAATATCGAGCATCGCCGATGCGGGATCGACGCCGGCGACGCTGCGCCCACCCGCAAGTGCCGCAGCCAGTTGCCCGGTGCCGCAGCCGAGATCGAGAACCGAGCGGGCACCTTGGGCGAACCGGATGCAATAGTCGAAATCAACGCCCCGCTCGTTCTCGATGTCGTAGAACTGGACGAGGTCGGGGTCACTGTAGAGGCGGTCGGTCATGGTAACCTATAGCTGGAACTTTTCCTGGATACGCTTGGCGCATTCGAGCGGCGTCAGTCGGCTGCTGTCGACTTCGAGATCGTAGCGGATGCCCTTGTGCACGCGGTCATACTGCCAGCGCGCCGGCCCTGGCAACCTGTCGGCGCGGGCGGCTTCCCGTGCCTCGAGCACCGCCGGCGGCGCCATGACCCCGACCAGACGCAGGTCGAAATCCGACAGCAGCTCGACGTACTCCGATATCTCGTCATTGAAGATCACATCGTCGACGATGAGATTGTTTCCCTGTCCGGCCATGGCGGCGATGGCATGGCGCATGCCGCGGAGGGCTCGCGTGCCCACCGGCCCGCGTTTGACAACGACCGATGGCTTGCCGTCTTCCAGCACCGTCTCATAGAAGAACCCGTCGGCATGATCCTGAAGCGTTTCAGGCAGCATCTCGATGAAAGTGTCCATCTGGATATGCAGGAACGGTTCGGCGGTTATTGTCTGCAGCGCCCTGGCGACCGAGCTCTTGCCGGCACTGCCGACGCCATTGAGCAGGACAATCCTGGCTGTCATCTCTCAAACCCGCCGCGTCTCCAAGCATGCCTACCGGTTGCGTACCACAATGCACGCGCCGCCGACGCTCTGCAGCTTCTGGCAGATGACATTGGCCGCAGCGCGGTCGTCGACACCGATCCTGACCGCATAAATGCCCCGCCGGCCGATCGGCGTGCGCACCCGGCTGACAACCGGATCGTGCCCGGATAGCAGCGCTGGAAACCGGCTCCGCACCCGCAGCCATTGATTGATCGCCGCACCACGGCGGAAATTGCCGGCCACCTGCACGCCCCATGGCTTCACATTGATCGAGGCCATGGCGACTGTCCTCGACATGATCACCGGCAACCTGCGGCAGGCGACGGCAAAGCTCATTTTCGCATCGAGCGGCTCGACCTTTCCGGCGTAGGCGCTGTCGGAGAATTTGTCGACGGGCTCGCCCATGACGTCGAAGACGTAAGCTTCGGTCTCCATCGGCAGGAAACCGCCGGACCCAAGCCAGCGCGACACCCGGTTCTCGCCGGCATTGTAGGCCGCCGCGGCCAGGCCGAGATTGCCGTAGCTGGTCTTCATTTCGGCGAGATATTTCGCCGAGGCCGGGATCGCCTGGTCGATGTCGAAGGGATCGGCCAGTCCGCGCATCTTGGCTGTGCCCGGCATGAACTGGGCGATGCCTTCGGCGCCCACCGGGCTCACCGCGTTGGGGTCGAAACGGCTTTCCTTCCAGATCAGCCGGGCGAAGTAATCCCTGGGCAGGCCGTTTTGTTCGGCATGCGTCTCGATGAGATCGCAGACGCGGCCGATCAAACGTTTCGCAGCCGAGCGCGATTGTGGTGGATCGGCGAGTGCCTGTCCGGCGCAACCCAGCCCACAGAGCAGGACCACACCGGCTTTGAGCAACTCGCGCATCGGCCTATTCGGCCGCCGCCTTGCCGTGCTGTCCAAACCGCTGCTCGATATAGTCGGCGACCATCTTTTCGAAATCGGCGGCGATCGACGGCCCGCGCAGCGTCGCCGCCTTCTTGCCGTCGACGAAGACGGGCGCCGTCGGCGTCTCGCCAGTGCCGGGCAGCGAAATGCCGATATCGGCATGCTTGGATTCGCCGGGGCCGTTGACGATGCAGCCCATCACCGCGACCTTGAGATTCTCGACGCCGGGATATTTTTCGCGCCACACCGGCATGTTCTTGCGTAAATCGGCCTGGATGTTTTGCGCCAGCTCCTGGAACACGGTCGACGTGGTACGGCCGCAGCCGGGACAGGCGGCGACGATCGGCACGAACTGGCGAAAGCCCATGGTCTGCAAGAGCTCCTGCGACACCTGCACCTCGCGAGTGCGGTCGCCATTCGGCTCCGGCGTCAGCGAAATGCGGATGGTGTCGCCAATGCCTTGCTGCAACAGAATGCCCATGGCGGCCGACGAGGCGACGATGCCCTTGGAGCCCATGCCGGCTTCGGTCAGGCCGAGATGCAGCGCATGGTTGGAGCGCGTGGCAAGCTCGGTGTAGACGGCGATCAAATCCTGCACGCCGCTGACCTTGGCCGACAGGATGATCTTTTCGCGGGCGAGGCCTATCTCTTCGGCCATTTCGGCCGACAGGATCGCCGACTGCACAATCGCCTCGCGGGTAACCTCCTGCGCCGTCAGCGGAAAGCCCTTCGCCTGGTTTTCGTCCATCAGCCGGGTCAAAAGCTCCTGGTCGAGCGATCCCCAATTGACGCCGATGCGCACCGGCTTGTCGTATCTGATCGCCATTTCGACGATCGCCGCGAACTGACGGTCCTTCTTGTCCTTGAAGCCGACATTGCCGGGATTGATGCGGTATTTGGCCAGCGCTTCGGCGCAGGCCGGATGATCGGCGAGCAGCTTGTGGCCGATATAATGGAAATCGCCGACCAGCGGCACATTGATGCCGAGCCGTTCGAGCCGTTCGCGAATGCGCGGCACGGCGGCGGCGCTTTCGTCGCGGTCGACGGTGATGCGCACGATCTCGGAGCCGGCCCGGTGCAGGGCCGCGACCTGGGCCACGGTCTGGTCGATATCGGCGGTGTCGGTGTTGGTCATCGACTGCACGACGAACGGCGCGCCGCCGCCAACGATCACGCCGCCGACATCGACGCCGACCGAGGTGCGGCGCGGAAAGGGGGAGGAAAAATATCCGGTCATGGCCGGCCGCCTCTTGATCACCCGAGCGACGCGCGTCCAGGTCGGCGCCGACGCTCAAACAGTTATCAGCGCATTGCGCTGAGGTTCGGGCATGAGGTGGAGGAGCAAAGATGGCTTGTCAATGGCGAGCAGCCGATAGACTCGCCAAATCCAAGTGGCGCGGCGACCCGTCACAGACGGTGTCGACCGGCCAACAGTGTCAGAAATAGTAACAATCACAATCCTCCGGCGGCATGGCTGCCACCGGAACGATGATCGCGCGCCAAGGCGGCGCGTGTAGTCCAGGAAAGGCGTCAGTGTGTCGTGGGTTTCGCCTTCAGTTTTTCAATCTCGTCCTTGAGTGCCAGCTTGCGTCGCTTGAGATTCACGATTTCGAGGTCGTCGACCGATGGATGATTCATCGCATCGTCGATCTCGCGTTCGATATCACCGTGTTTCCGCTGCAACTCATCAAGATGGGATGCAAGAGACATGATTGGTTCTCCCTTTCATGGTTTCCTCGATTGCAGCCGTCAAAGGCACGTCCACCGCAGTCAGTCGCATCTGTGACGGCACCATGACACTCTGCCACCATCCGGCGGCGATGTCGAATGCTGCGTGGTAGCATTCCACGACAATGTGAAATGTGGTATGGGCTGCGCGCCGGCTACAAAACCCCGCCGGTCCCGCCCAATCAGGCCCATCATTGGGCGCCGCAGACGTGCAGACGGTAGATAATGTCCGAACAGGAACAGGCTGATATCCGCCTCGAATTTTCTCGGCTGAAGCAAGAGCATGCCGATTTCGACGCGGCCATCAATGCGATGATCGCCATGGGTTGTGATCCCTTGCAGATCCAACGCATGAAGAAGAAAAAACTGTTCCTCAAGGACCGGCTGATGGCGCTGGAAGACAAGATCATTCCGGACATCATCGCCTGAGCGATAGCCTCGGAGCCTGCCCCCTTATCCCGGCATCGAAAGCCTTGCGGCGCGTTCACGCAATAGCGCAATGAGCTCGTCGGTCTTTTCCTTCGCGGTGTCGATCGGAACCACCAGGCACATCGTTGCCTCAACCTTGCCTGCGACGGAAAACACCGGGGCGGCCAGGCATTTGGTGTAGGCGTCGACCAGCCCCGAAGTGATGCAATAGCCGGTCGTCCTGGCCGTCGCGATATCGGCGATGAAATCGTCGAGCCGCAGCCTGCGGCCATCCGGCAGCAAAAGGTCGTCGTCCGATACCATGTCCTGGATAGCAGCCCTCTCAAGCCCGGCCAGAAGCAGCCGCCCCGATGCCGTCCATGGCAGCGGGATCTGCAGGCCGGTGGCGGAGCTGATGCGGAACGGCCTGGTGCCAGGGCTGGAATGGACGATGGTGTAGCGGCCGCTTTGCAGCATGCACAATTCGGAGGTCTCGCCGGTCTCGCGTGACAGATTGTCGACCTCCTGCCGGCCTCGGCGGAGCAGGTCGTTGCCGCGGACATAGTCCATTCCGTAGAGGTAGAGCTTCTTGCCGAAATAGACCCGGTTGCCGTCGCCCTCCATCTCCAGGAGACCCGCATCGACCAGCGAACGCACCAGCGTGTAGGTGGTGGAGCGCGGCGCATTCACCCCCTTAGCGAGGTCACCAATGCCGATGGCGCGCTGCGTGACATGCAGGAACTCCAGTATCTCCAGCACCCGGTTGAGGCCCTTCTCGCGTGAGCGGGAGGTCTTGTCGCCGGCGGTGCCGGGCTCAGGCCGGTCGGTGATGGCATTGCCGTCTTGCATTGTTGATTCCCGGTGTTAGTATCTGTCTTGTATAGGATACATGTGTCTTTTGTAAGAGACAATCTGATCCACCGACGCATGTGTCTGCAAGGGGAACACAATGAACAGGAGGTCGCAGTGAACGACACATCCAAGCGAGATTTTCTGAAACTGGGCATGGCCGGACTGGCAACGGCGGGCGTGCTGACCGCGGTCAGCGCCGAGAAGGCGGCCGCGCAGGCCGCATCCGACAGCGTGCTGCGCACCGCGCTCGACCGCGGCAAGCTGATCGTCGGCACCGGGAGCACCAACGCGCCGTGGCACTTCGAGAACGACGCCGGCGAACTGGTCGGCATGGACATCACCATGGGCCACATCCTGGCCAAGGGCCTGTTCGACGACCCGACCAAGGTCGAATTCGTCATGCAGGATCCGGCGCAGCGCATTCCGAATGTGACGACCAACAAGGTCGACATCACCATCCAGTTCATGACCATGACGGCGCAGCGCTCGCAGCTGATCAACTTCTCCAGGCCCTACTATGTCGAGGGCGTCGCTCTGCTGACGCTGCCGACCGCCGAGAACAAGACCTTCGACAAGCTGCTCGCCGGTGGCGCGGCGACGCGCATTTCGATCCTGCAAAACGTCGATGCCGAAAACTCTGTTCACATCGTCTTGCCGCAGGCGCAGGTGATGCAGATCGACACCCAGGCCAACGTGCTGCAGGCGCTGGAATCGAAACGCGTCGACGCTGCCGCTGTCGATCTGTCGACAGTGCGCTGGCTCGCCTCGCGCAACCCTGACAAGTATTTCGATGCCGGCAAGAGCTGGTTTTCGATGCTTTATGGCGCCGCCCTTCGGCAAGGCGATCTCGACTGGCTGACCTTCGTCAACCAGACCTTCACCATCGCCATGTTCGGCCACGAGACGGCGCTCTACGATGCCGCGTTCAAGGACTATTTCGGGCAGGAGCCGCCTGCCCGTCATCCCGGCTTCCCGGTCATCTGACAACAACCGGCGGAAGGGCCGGCGCCCTTCCGCCTCCTTCTTCTCGGCAGCCCTCGGGCATTGCGGGAGACGCATGGGCTATACGCTCAACTTCAACCTGATCTGGCGGCATTTCGACAAGCTCTGGGGCGGGCTGCTGCTCAGCCTCGAGCTTGCCGTGATCTCGATCGCCATCGGCATTGTCATCGGCCTGGTGCTGGCGGTCTGGTACGTGTCGGCCGGACGCGTGGTACGGGCATTCATTGCGGCTTACGTCGAATTCATCCGCAACGTACCGCTGATCCTGCTCGTCTACCTCGTCTTCTACGGCCTGCCGACCGTGATCGACCTGGCCTACGACGCGCCGACCTCGTTTGTCCTGACGCTGTCCGTCTACAGCGGCGCCTATCTGGTCGAGGTGTTCCGCTCCGGCCTCGAAGCCGTGCCGCGCGGGCAGCTCGATGCCGGCAAAGCCATCGGCCTCACGCCCTGGCAGCGACTGCTCCATGTGCGCCTGCCGACGATGCTGCGCATCACCCTGCCGGCGCTGTCCAACACCTTCATCTCTCTCTTCAAGGACACCTCGATCGCCTCGGTCATCTCGGTGCCGGAGCTCACCTACGGCGCCCAGTGGATCAACTTCAACACCTTCCGCATCGTCGAGGTCTATCTGGTGACGACGGCGATGTATCTGGTCACCGGCTATGCGCTGCTTTTCGGGCTGCGGCTGGTCGAGCGCCGATTTAGGGCGGCACGCTGACATGCTGAGCCAGATCCTCTACGCCGTGCCGTTCCTCGCCCAAGGCTTCGCCGTCACCTTGTGGGTCTCGCTGCTGGTCGTGGTGCTGTCGCTGATTGCCGGCGTCGCACTCGGCGTCGGCCTGGTCTATGGCCCGGCGCCGCTGCGCTGGGCCGTGCGCATCTTCTCGGACACCATCCGCGGCATCCCGATCCTGGTGCTGATGTTCTTCGTCTATTACGGCCTGCCCGCGATCGGCCTGCATCTGCAATCCTTCTGGGCAGCGGTGCTGGCGCTCACCTTGTTCAAGACCGCGCAAGTCGTCGAATATCTCAGGGGCGCCGTCGGCTCCATTCCCAAGGGCCAGTCGGAAGCCGCGATGGCGATCGGGCTGACCTTCCGCCAGCGGCTCACCTACGTCATCTTTCCGCAGGCCTTCAGGCGCTTTCTGCCGCCCTGGATCAACGGCGTCACCGATGCGGTCAAGGGCAGCGCGCTGGTCTCGCTGCTCGGCATCACCGACCTGATGCAGGCGATCAACCAGGTGATCGGCCGCACCTATGAGGCGATGCCCCTCTACATCCTCGGCGCGCTGGTCTATTTCGCCGTCAATTACACGCTTTCGCTCGCCAGCCGTCGGCTGGAGCGGCGCTTTGCCTTCATCCGGGAATAGAACCATGTCCGCAAACGGCAATACGCTTCTCGATGTGCGCGATGTCTCGAAGGCCTTCGGCCCCGTCGAGGTGCTGCGCGCCGTCAGCCTCGAGGTCCAGCGCGGCGAGGTGGTGACGGTCATCGGGCCTTCGGGCAGCGGCAAGACCACGTTGCTGCGATGCGTGAATTTCCTCGAGAGCTACGACAGCGGTTCGATCCGCATCGACGGCAAGGAGGTTGGCTATCGAGACGCCGGAACACGGCAGCGGCGCAGCGAGCGCGACCTGGCGGCGATGCGCGCCGAGACCGGCATGGTATTCCAGAGCTTCAACCTGTTTCCGCATCTGACAGCCGCCGGCAACATCATGCTCGGCCTCACCAAGGTGCGAGGAAAAAGTGAAGCCGAGGCGCGCCAGCTTGCCGAGCATTGGCTCGGCCGGGTCGGCCTCGCCCACAAGGCCGACAGCCTGCCGGCCGAGCTTTCCGGCGGCCAGCAGCAGCGCGTCGGCATCGCCCGCGCCGTGGCGATGGAACCGAAGATCCTCCTGCTCGACGAGATCACCTCCGCGCTCGATCCCGAACTGGTCGGCGAGGTGCTGGCGGTCGTGCGCAGCCTTGCCGAGGACGGCATGACCATGCTGATGGTCACCCATGAGATGGCCTTCGCGCGCGATGCCTCGAGCCGCATCGTCTTCATGGCCGATGGCGGCGTCAGCGCCGTCGGGCCGCCGACCGAAATCCTGGCGGCGGAGACCTCCAATGAGCGCCTTCGCAGCTTTCTGGCGCGCTTCCGCGCCTCGCATTTCTGACACCCGACAGCGCAAAGCTGCCGCAAGGAGCATTTTGATGACGCCTTATATCAGGCTTGCAGAACTCGGCCTGACGCTGCCCGAGCCGCCGGCACCGATTGCCAACTTCGTCACCCATGCCGAGAGCGGAAGGCTGATCTTCCTCTCCGGCCAGGGCCCGCTGCGCGCCGACGGCACGCTGTGCACCGGCAAAGTCGGCGAGGATGTGACGGTCGAGCAGGCTTATGAACATGCCCGCCTCACCGGGCTCAATTTGCTTGCCGTCATGCACGCCGCGGCCGGCGACCTCGGACGCATTGTGCGCGTCGTCAAGCTGCTCGGCTTCGTCAACGCCGTACCGACATTCAGCGACCATCCCAAGGTGGTCAACGGCTGCTCCGATCTTTTCGCCGATGTCTTTGATAGGATCGGAGGGCATGCGCGCTCGGCGATCGGCGTCGGCTCGCTGCCGGGCAACATCACGGTCGAAATCGAGGCGGTGGTCGAGATCGCAGCCTGACTTTTTTCAAAACAGGATTCTTCGAGATGACGATCTATTCGGCTGACCGCTCCAACACCACGATCCGCGAACGGCTGGGACTGAGGCCGATCATCAACGTCTCTGGCACGATGACGACGCTGGGCGCCTCGATCATCGTTCCCGAGGCGATCAGCGCCATGGCCGAAATCGCCTCGCAATGGGTCGAGATGGACGATCTGCAGCGCGCCGCAAGCGTGATCACCGCCCGCCTGACCGGCGGCGAGGCCGGCTTCATCACCGCCTGCTGCGCCTCAGGCATCACCATGGCGATCGCGGGGGCGATGACCGGCACCAATTTGCTGGCGCTCGAGCGGCTGCCCGATGACGCCGAAGGGCTGAAGTCCGAAGTCGTCATCCAGCTTGGCCATATCGTCAATTACGGCGCGCCGATTGACCAATCGATCCGCGTGGCCGGCGCCAAGGTCATTCCGGCGGGCACCGTCAGCGTCACCCAGGATTATCACGTGCGCGATGCGATCAACGAGCGCACAGCGGCAGCGCTCTACGTCGTGGCGCACCATACCGTGCAATACGGCATGCTGTCCCTGGAGGAATTCTGCGACATCTGCCACGCCAGGGGCGTACCGGTGATCGTCGACGCGGCTTCCGAATATGACCTGCGCAGCTTCCTGGCGCGCGGCGCCGACATCGTCGTCTACAGCGGTCACAAATTCCTCTCGGGGCCGACCAGCGGCATTGTGACGGGACGCAAGGACCTGGTGCGGGCCGCCTATCTGCAGAACCGCGGTGTCGCCCGCGCCATGAAGGTCGGCAAGGAAAGCATCGCCGGCACCATGGCAGCGCTGGAAGCCTGGGAAAAGCGCGACCATGCCGGCATCCGCCGGCGCGAGGAAGCGGCGCTCAATCTGTGGAAGGACGCGTTGCAAGGCATTCCGGGCATCGCCGCCCACATTATTCCCGACCCCACCGCCAACCCGCTCGACCGGCTGCAGATCTTCGTCTCACCCGAAAGCCGCTTCACCGCCGCCGGCCTTGCCTCGGCACTTGCGGCCGGCTCGCCGCCGATCATCGTGCGCAACCACGAGGTCGAGCGCGGCCATTTCTTCCTCGACCCCTGCAACCTGCACCCCGGTGAAGCCGAGATCGTCGCCGAGCGCCTGCGGACTATTTTGACCGCGAAGGACCGCCCGGCCGATGCGATGAAAGCCGCACGCAAGGATTCGTCAGGCGTCTTGCGCTGGCCCGACTAGGCTCGCGGCGTCCAACAATTACGTCATCGGGGATTTAATCGATGGAGGACTCTCGCCTATATGCACGCTGGGAGGATCGCAAAAATGAAAATTCCAAGGCTTGGCGAATGTAAATTTGATGAACGCGAAGGCTGCTACGTTAGCGAGCCTATCTCGTTGGCGGTCCTGAATGGGGAAAAATGCAAGATACTCGTTCAGGAGTACGGCGAAGATCCTCCTGTTGAGGACTTTGACGAAGCAATTTCCAACTTCTTGGAAGCGCCCAATACTGTCCTTACGGCAGCAGAACCGCATATCTTCAGGTATTATCTAGAGGTCAAAAACACCATTGAACCAGAAGACGATTTCCCATCCATCGGTTCACCTTCTGAGATATGGCCATTCATTCAGCTTGGCGCAGAGGCCTTGATTAGCCGCCGGCCCGACGGTGACAAAGGTATATACGTCTGGGTCGAGTGTAATTGTGATTGGGAGCCTGAGCACGGCCTTCTAATCGTTTTTAAGAATGGCGCCGTCGTTAATAAAGTAGGCCCTTTTGATGGGCATCTTACAAACTCGGATGCTAATGCGGATAGCACTCTTGAAAATGTTATCTATCGCTAAGCGCTTGCCGAGCGGCCGGCGGATGCGATGAAACAGCCGCGAAAGGATTCGTCCGGCGCCCTGCGCTGGCCGGATTGAGCGCGTCCACGAGGCCGAACGAAGGTGATGCAACGCGTTGATCACGCGACTGTGAACAGTCGGATTTGCACACTGCGGGAATAAACCACGGCCACAACAGGTCTTCTCGGCATACGCCATCGCTGGCGTTGAGGAGACGGATATGCCGCACCATGACTGGGACAGCGACCATGGCCGCGGCGTCAGCCGTCGTCATGCGCTGGACCGCATGATCATCATCAGTGTCTCCTGGCTGGCGCTTGACACTGGTGACGCAGATGACTTCACTTTCGCCGCAGCAGGCGGCCTTGCCTGTTCCCGCGGGGTTCGCCCGCAGGGCGAGATTGCCGTCGCTCTCTGAGAGCGCAGTCCGCTCCGGAGTATCGAATCATGGTGCTGCTTTGAGCGAGAAGGCTCTGGCCGACCGCTTCAACGAGGTGGTTCTGCCACATCTCGGCGACGCGCTTTCGCTGGCGAGTTGGCTGACCGGCAATGCCGCCGACGCCGAAGATGTCGTGCAGGAAGCCTGCATCAAGGCGCATGCCGGTATCGCTGGCTATGCCGGTGGCAATCCGCGCGCGTGGCTGCTGACCATCGTGCGCAACACCGCCTACACCTGGATGGCGCGCAACCGGCCGCGCGGCATGATGGCCGTCGGCGATCTCGGCGATCTCGACGAAATGGCGGCCGCACACGGCACGAGTGTGCCGGACGAGGATGGTCCAGAGGCGAGCCTGATCGCCAGGGCCGACACCGCGGCGCTGGAAGCCGCGATCGCAGCGCTGCCGCAGCCCTTTCGCGAGACGCTGGTGCTGCGCGACATCAACGGACTCAGCTACCGCGATATAGGGACGATGCTGAGCGTGCCGATCGGCACGGTGATGTCACGGCTGGCGCGGGCCCGTGGCCTGCTTGCGTCTGAACTGGGGAGAGCGCCATGACCGCGCATGACGACGGACTGCCCAACGATCCCGAAGGCATCAGGCTGATGATCCACGCCTTGGTTGACGGTGAACTCGATGCGGCTGCCGCACTCGCCGTGGAACGCCGCATCGCCGCCGATCCCGCGCTTGCCGCCGAACACGCCCGCATCCTTGCCTTGCAAGGCGCGGTCAGCCGCTTGCCGCGTCCCGATGTCAGTGATGCCTTTCGGGCCCGCATCGCGGCGATTGGAGTTGCATCGGCGGAACAATCCGCGCAGGAGGAGGAGCCGCAGCGGGGCACATCATCGGCGCTGCCGGGTTTGATCGCCGGGACTGGCGCAGGACAGCAGCGGCGAGCGGCCGACACGCGACCTTCCCGGGCGCGGCCAACGGCGCGCCGCTTCGGCTCGTTCGACTGGCGCGCCATGGCGGCTTCGATCGTGATGACAGCGGTGCTGGCCAGCGGGGCGACACAATGGGTGATGCTCAATCGCACCTCCGACAGCATCGCTGCGGAAATCGCCGGCGACCATCGCCGCAGCCTGCTCGCCGCCAGCCCGATCGACATCGTCTCGTCCGACCGCCACACGGTAAAACCGTGGCTCGACGCCCGCATCGGCGTGTCGCCGCCGGCGCCCGATCTTGCCACGGATGGCTTCGCGCTGATCGGCGGCCGGGTCGAGGTGGTCTCCGGCCGTCCCGTGCCGGCACTGGTCTACCGCCACCGCGAGCACCTGATCACGCTGGTCGCCGAACCGCAGCAAGGTGGCCGTGTCACCGAGCCGAAGGACGTTTCCTCCGGCGGCTTCTCGATGGTGCACTGGAGCGACGGCGCCTTCTCCTATTGGGCGATCTCCGACATGGAGCGGCCCGAACTCGACGATTTCGTCGCCCGCTTCCGCAAGGCGGCCGTATAGAGTAACTTGTGGCTGCCGAACTCGACGGCGGCCCCCTATCCTTGCGGCTTTGCGCGAATTCCGCTAAGGCGCGCCTTTGCCGCCGGGAGCATGCGCTTGACCGACCACCGCGCCGACGTCGCCATCATCATGGGCAGCCAGTCCGACTGGGCGACGATGCGCCACGCCGCCGAAACGCTTGAGGCGCTGGGCATCCCGCACAAGCGGCTGATCGTCTCCGCCCATCGCACCCCCGATCGGCTCTATGATTTCGCCAAGGGCGCCAAGGCGGCCGGCTACAAGGTGATCATCGCCGGCGCCGGCGGTGCCGCCCACCTGCCGGGCATGACCGCGGCGATGACACCGCTGCCGGTGTTCGGCGTGCCGGTCGAATCGAAGGCGCTGTCCGGCCAGGATTCGCTGCTCTCCATCGTCCAGATGCCAGCCGGCATTCCTGTCGGCACACTGGCCATCGGCAAGGCGGGCGCGGCCAATGCGGCCCTTCTGGCGGCTGCGGTGCTGGCGCTCCACGACGAGCGGCTCGCCACCCGGCTGGATGCCTGGCGCGCCGCCCAGACCGCCAAGGTCGCCGCCGAGCCGACGGACGCACCATGAGCCTGCCGGCGGGATCGACCATCGGCATTATCGGCGGCGGCCAGCTCGGCCGCATGCTGGCTGTTGCCGCGGCGCGCCTCGGCTACCGCACCGTGATCCTCGAACCGCAGGCTGACTGTCCGGCAGCGCAGCTCGCCAACCGGCAGATCACCGCTGCCTATGACGATGCGGCCGCCCTTGCCGAACTGGCAGCAGCCAGCGCCGTTGTCACCTACGAATTCGAGAACGTGCCGGTGGCGGCTGCCAGCGCGCTTGCTGCCAAGGTCCCGGTCTATCCGCCGCCCAGGGCGCTGGAGGCTGCCCAGGATAGAGTCGCGGAGAAGCAGTTCCTCAACGGCATCGGCATCAAGACCGCGGATTTCCGCGCCGTCGACAATGACGACGAACTGACGGCGGCGCTAAGAGAGTTCTCGGGCAGCGGCATCTTGAAGACCCGCCGCATGGGCTATGACGGCAAGGGCCAGCGCGTCTTCCGCAACATGGAGACGGGCGGCTTTGCCGGCACCTGCGAGGCGATGGGCAATGTGCCGCTGATCCTCGAATCCTTCGTCGCTTTCGAGCGCGAGATTTCGGTGATCGCCGCGCGCGGGCTGGACGGCGCTGTCGCCGCCTACGATCCGGGCGAGAATGTCCACCGCGACGGCATCCTGCATACCTCGACCCTGCCGGCCCAGATCAGGCTGGACACGGCGGCGGCTGCACAAGCGGCAGCGGCAAAGATCCTGTCGGCCCTTGATTATGTCGGCGTGATCGGTGTCGAGTTCTTCGTTCTTGCTGATGGCTCCCTGCTGGCCAACGAGATGGCGCCGCGCGTGCACAATTCCGGCCACTGGACGGAAGCCGCCTGCACCGTTTCACAGTTCGAGCAGCATATCCGCGCCATTGCCGGCCTGCCGCTTGGCAACCCCGGCCGGCATTCCAACTGCGTCATGGAAAACCTGATCGGCGACGATGTCCTGCGCGTGCCCGCTTTGCTCGCCGAGCCCGATCTGATGCTGCATCTCTATGGCAAGGCGGAAGCGCGCCCGGGCCGCAAGATGGGCCATTTCACCCGCATCAGCCGTCGTAGCTAAGCAATTCCAGGAAACTGCGCAGCGTCTTCCGGGATGGGTAGCGCTTGCCCGAGGGGTGTGGACCTCTATTGCAGCTCGTTGTTCAGGTCCTCCTCCTCGTCGGGGCTGGCGCAGCTCGCATCGCCTTCCTGACAGTTGGTGCCCGAGGTGAGCTGTTTGATGCGCTGGTCCGTCAGTTCCGTCAGGCATTGCGAAACCTCCATCGGATGGATGGAGCCGCCTTCGCTATCTGTTGTGTTATAGGCGCATTCGGCGTCGCGGAAGGCGATCCAGGCGCGCTGCGCGACCTGCAGCAGCTTCCTGCTCTTGTCGTCGTTGCGGCCGACCAGGTCCTTGTAGGCCTGGTTGAGCTTGGCATCGGCAGCCTGGTAGTCCTCGCCGGCACAGATATTCATCATCTGCTGGCTGTCGTCGTTACGGTCGCATTCCTGCGCCTGTGCGGGGGCGGCAGCGGCCAGAACGGCAAGGCAGGCGGACACAAACAACAGGCGCATGGACGTCTCCAGATCGGCTTGCAGGCGCCGCACCATTCCAGCCCGTCTTCGGCGGCGCAATGGCGTCGAGCGGCGATGGCGGATATTTGATGGCCAAAGTTGTTCCCAGCCTTTATGCAGCACGCTTGCGGTTGACACGGGCAAGGCTCCTCGTTTATGAGCCACGCAAGTTCAAAGGCGCGTCTCCTGGCGCGCCTTAATAATTCGGCCCCGACAGGGCCCAGATCACGGGCAAGACCATGAAGATCAAGAATTCGCTCAAGGCGCTGAAGGCGCGTCACCGCGACAACCAGCTGGTTCGCCGCAAGGGCCGCATCTACATCATCAACAAGACCGCTCCGCGCTACAAGGCGCGCCAGGGTTGAGTTTTCGGCCGGAGGCACGCTGCCTCCGTCCATATGATGGTAATTGCCGGATATCCGGCACTTTCACGCTAATTTCAGTTTGACGATCCGCTCTCCGGGGTTAGATTCCGGCGATGCGGATTCTTTTTGCATTTTTGGCCGCCGGTTTCCTGTTCAGCGCTGCTGCGGCACGCGCGGACGACCTGCCGCCGCCCGCCGCCGCGACACCTCCCGTCGCCCTGACGAAAGAAGCGCGGCTCGACCAGCTGTTTGCCGATCTGAAGCGCGAACGCAATGAAAAGGCGGCCGAGCGCATCGCCGGACGCATCTGGGGCGAATGGTTCCAGTCCGGCAGCGCCTCGATCGACCTGATGATGCAGTGGTCGCAAAAGGCGATGGATGACCAGAAGTTCGACGTCGCCCTCGATTTCCTCGACCAGGTCGTCACCTTGCAGCCCAAATATGCCGAGGGCTGGAACCGGCGCGCCACCGTGCATTACATGATGAGGAATTTCGGGAAGTCGATGTCCGACATCGACCAGACGCTGCAGTTGGAACCACGCCATTTTGGCGCGCTTTCCGGCCTGGCGCAGATCATGGCCGCCACCGGCCACAAGCAATCGGCGCTCGAAGCCTGGCAGAAGGTGCTGGCCATCTATCCGATGATGCGCAGCGCCCAGGACCAGGTCGCGACGCTGTCGGAAGAACTGGCGGGCGAAGGAATTTAGGAAGGGAATAAGGCCGTAGGGCAGTATGTGAAGGGCCTGGATAGCTCCTCCTACACTGCCCTACTGCCCTACTGCCCTACTGCCCTACTGCCCTACTGCCCTACTGCCCTAGAACTTATCCCCCTCCACCCCCGTATCTCCGCGCATGAACCTCATTTACGCTGCCTTTGCCTTCCTCCTCGCGCTGGTCTTTGCTCTCGTCGGTGTCACCCGCGCCGGCGCGTGGCTGATCGAGTGGCGCAATCCGCCTGCCGGCGAATTTGCCGACATTGACGGCGCCCGCATCCATTATGTCCACGTGCCGGCGCCGCAGAATGCCGAGCTTCCGGCGATCGTCTTCATTCACGGCGCCAGCGCCAACCTAAGAGATCAGATGCTGCCGATCAGGCCTTTGCTCGAAGGTCGCGCCGAAATGGTCTTCCTCGACCGGCCGGGCTTCGGCTGGTCGGCACGCGGCCCCGGCAACAATGAAAGCCCGTCGGCGCAGGCCGACACCATTGCCAGGCTGATGGACCGTCTCGGCATCCACAAGGCGGTCATCGTCGGCCATTCCTTCGGCGGCGCGATAACGGCAGCCTTTGGCCGCCAGTACCCGGACAAAACATCGGGCCTGGTCTTCCTGTCGCCCGTCAGCCATCCCTGGCCGGGCGGCGCGACCGCCTGGTACTACAAGCTGACCGCTACCCCCATCATTGGCCGGCTGTTCTCGGAGACTTTGACCTATCCGGCCGGCACGCTGCAGATGAACAGCGCCACGGCCTGCGTGTTTTCGCCCAACAAGGTGCCGGACGGCTATGTCGGCAACGCCTCGATCCCGCTGGTGCTGCGTCCCGGCGCCTTCCGCGCCAACGCGATCGATGTCGCCGGCCTCTACGACTACGCGCTCAAGGCTGCGCCGCATTACCGCGACATCACCGCGCCGACGATCGTCATCTCAGGCGATCGCGACAAGGTGGTCTATGCCTCGATCCATTCGGTCGGCCTTGTCAGGGACATCCCCGGCGCCGAACTGATCTGGGTCCACAATCTCGGCCACAAGCCGGACTGGATCGCGCCAGACCTCGTCGTCGGCGCCATCGAAAAGGTTGCGGGAAAGGACGTCGACCTGCAGGCGCTGGCGAAAACCGTGGAAGCCCGGATCGCCGGCGATGCCTATAATGAGGGGCAATGCCCCGACATCACGGTGCCCGACGCGCAACTCGCTCCGACCTGATCGCCATGTATGTCCTGAAGCACGGCATCAAGAAGAACCCGGAGAAGCGATGGGCGTTGCCGGACCGCATCTTCTTCGGTTACGGCGCGTGCGCCATTCTCGCCGGCACCTTTCTCGAGCATCCCCCGCTGGAGGGATTTTACGGCGAACGGATCCTTCCAGGCGACGGCTTTTCCGGAAACCACATCTATGTGACGAATGGCGTGATCGGGTTCGATTACCATGGCTACTCCGCCCGCGAGCGGCTGCTGAAGCACCACGAAAGAGGCTGGGCTTCACTCAGCCCCGGGTGGCATTGCGCAATCAGCAAAGTCGATTTCGATCTGCTCGACACTGCCGAACTCAACCGGCGAAAGATACTGGGTCCGGACCAGTACCTGCACGACCCCGTTCGCCGCGCTCGCCGGTTCCTTCGACGCATAGATCACACCGAAGCCGCGGCAAGAGCGCTGCGAACTGTGGCGAGTTGAAGCCTCGCTCAGCCTATGTTGCGGCTGGCCTGCACGTCCGATCCGACATAGGCGATGCGCAGCATGTTGGTCGAGCCCGGCGTCCTCAGCGGCACACCTGCCGTGATGATGACGCGGTCGCCCGGCTTGCCGAAGCCTTCGTCGAAAGCGATGCGGCAGGCGCGGTCGACCATGTCGTCGAGGTCGATGGCGTCGGGCGAGACGACGCAATGCGTGCCCCACAGCAACGACAGCCGCCGCGCCGTGTTGAGGATCGGCGACAGCGCGATGATTGGCACTTGCGGGCGCTCGCGCGCGGCGCGCAGGCCGGTGGTACCCGACGCCGTATAGGTGATGATCGCCGACAGTTTCAGTGTTTCGGCGATCTCGCGCGCGGCGAGCGAAATGGCGTCGGCGCCGGTCGCTTCCGGTTCCGAACGCTGTGCGTTGATGATGCCGGCATAGGTCGGGTCGGTTTCGACCTTGGTGGCGATGCGGTTCATCATTGCTACCGCCTCGACCGGATAGGCGCCGGCGGCCGATTCCGCCGACAGCATGATGGCGTCGGCGCCTTCGAACACGGCGATCGAGACGTCGGAGACTTCGGCGCGGGTCGGCACTGGTGCTGTGATCATCGATTCCAGCATCTGCGTGGCGACAACCACCGGCTTGCCGGCGCGGCGCGCCGCGCGCGTGATCTGCTTCTGGATGCCCGGCACGGCTTCCAGCGGCATTTCCACACCAAGATCGCCGCGCGCGACCATCAGCGCGTCGGACAATTCGATGATCTCGGCCAGCCGGGCAACGGCCTGCGGCTTTTCGATCTTGGCCATGATCAGCGCCCGGCCACGCGCGATCTTGCGGGCTTCGGCGAGATCTTCCGGCCGCTGCACGAAGGACAGCGCCACCCAGTCGACGTTTGCCGCCAGCACTGCATCGAGGTCCTTGCGGTCCTTCTCGGTCAGCGCGCCGACCGGCAGGTCGGTGTCGGGCAGGCTGACGCCTTTCTTGTCGGAGATCGTGGTGCCGGCGACGACCGTGCAGGTGATCGACTTGCCGTCGCTCTTCACCGCATTGAGCTCCAGCTTGCCGTCGTCGATCAACAGACGATGGCCGGCCTCGACCGAACTCAGGATTTCGGGATGCGGCAGGTAGACCCTGGTCGAATTGCCGGGCTCGGGATTGTTGTCGAGCGTGAAGGTCTGGCCAGCCGTCAGCACCTCCTTGCCGTTGGCGAACTTGCCGACGCGGAGCTTCGGCCCCTGCAAATCGGCCAGGATGCCGATCGGACGGCCGACCTTTTCCTCCACCGCACGGATACGGGCGACCAGCGTACGCATCAGCTCGTGGTCGGTGTGGCTCATATTGATGCGGAAGACATCGGCGCCGGCTTCAAACAGCTTCTGCAGCATCTCCTCGGATGAGGAGGCCGGACCGATGGTGGCGAGGATCTTGACCTTGCGGCTACGTCTCATTGACTGTTTGTTCCCGGGGCGGCTGGAGCGCCTCCCGTTGTGGACTCATCGGTCAGCTGGACCATCCAGCTTGCCTGCTCGCCCGTGTCATATTCCTGGAATCCGGCGCGCTGGAAGCCCCGGGCGACGCAATCGGTAACGCCGGCGATCTTGAACTCTTTTTCGGCCACGCACATGTTGATCGGGCCATCCCAGCGCCCGCCACGCTCGGCGTCTTCTGCATAAAGATAGTAAAACCTTGATGACAGCGGCCCTTCGATCAGCGTCTTGCAGCTCGATCCTTCGATGTGCCACCACCCCTCGGTGATCCAGCCGGCCTTGGCGCGGTAGCCGATGCCGACGCCGACCAGGTTCTGCGTTGCGTTGCAGACGCGGAAATCGGCGCGGGCGGGCGAGGCCGCGACCAGCGCGGCGAGCCCCACGGTCAAGGTCAGGAGCGGCACGGCAAAGGCGGTGCGCGCACGCGGCCTGCCGGCGGAACCCATCCCGAAACCCCTCAACAACGTCATCTGCATCTCTCAACGCCCCTTTTCGGAAAAGTCCGGGCGCATGTCAACGCGCCGTTCTGTCCAATTCCAATCGATTTAGAAAGGCCCCAGGCGCGCGATTTGCCGCGCATGACCGGATTTTCGCAGAAACCGTGGCCAAACAACGGCATTGCGCCATCGTCCTCTTCGTGGGTAATGACGATAGCACCCTCCCCGGAAGCCAGCGAACAGACCATTTCCAGCCAATGACCCGATCCACAGTTTTCGCGCCTGTCGATATTGTCGAGGGCGACCGCAAGCGAGGCATGGTGCTTGTCGCCGACCATGCCCGTAGCGACCTGCCGGAGGAGTATGGCAGCCTCGGCCTGCCGGCGGTGGAACTCGAGCGCCACATCGCCTACGACATCGGTGTCGAGGCGGTAACGCGCGAACTGGCGGCAGCGCTCGACGTACCGGCGGTAATCGCCAATTTTTCGCGCCTGCTGATCGACCCCAATCGCGGCGAGGACGACCCAACGCTCATCCGTCAGCTCTATGACGGCACCCTCGTGCCGGGAAACTACCCGATGGCACTGGCAGAACGCGAAAGACGGCTCGACGGTTTCTACCGGCCCTATCATAACGCGGTCAGCGCCATGATCGCCTCGGTGGCGCAGGCCTCGGGCAAGGCGCCCTTCATCTTCTCCGTGCACTCCTTCACGCCGGTCATGCAAGGCGTTGTGCGCCCGTGGCATGTCGGCATCCTTTGGGACCTCGACGACCGCGTTGCGCGGCCGCTGATCGACATGCTCGCGCAGGATAAAGACCTCGTCGTCGGCGACAACGAACCCTATGACGGCGCGCTGCGCGGCGACACCATGTTCAAGCACGCCATCGTCAACGGCTTTGCCCATGCGCTGATCGAAATCCGCCAGGACCTGATCGCGGACAGCAAGGGCGCGCTGGCCTGGGCCGAACGGCTGACGCCTATCGTTGACGCCATCGATCGCCGTCCCGATATACATCAGGTGAAGATGTTCGGCTCGCGCACCGGGCCGCTGTGAGGATCGATAAAATGACCGAACTCAGCGACGAACAGAGACGCGATTTCGAGGCCGCCGCCTTCCGGCGGCTGGTCGGGCACCTGCGCGAACGCAGCGACGTGCAGAACATCGACCTGATGAACCTCGCCGGCTTCTGCCGCAACTGCCTGTCGAACTGGTATCGCGAAGCCGCTGAGGCCGAGGGTGTCGATCTATCCAAGGATCAGTCGCGCGAGATCGTCTACGGCATGCCCTACGCCGACTGGCAGGCGCTGAACCAGACCGAGGCTTCAGACGCCAAGAAGGCGGAATTCGAGGCGAGACGGCCGAGGGATCATTAGGGCCCGCTCGGCCAACCCGTGACTTCGTCATTCTAGGGCGGAGCAAGGGAGAGGCGTTTCAGCTAATCTCCAACGTCGATCATCCGCCACGAACGGTCCGGTCATGCTTCAGCCTTTGGTCCAAGCATTTCCCCACGCGAGCGCTTGACTGAAAATTGAATCGATCTAATTTGCCGTTCAAAGCCATTTTTTGACCGGATTCGGGACATGGACGCGCAAAACGCGATGCAGAGCGCCATTCGCGGGCGATGGGCCGTAGCAGCCATCTTCCTCGCCAACGGTTTCCTGACCGGCAGCTGGGCGCCGCAGATTCCGGTGTTCCTGACCCGGCTCGACATCACAAAATTCACGCTCGGCCTGCTGATTCTGTTGTTCGGCGTCGGCGCGGTAGCGGCCATGAGCTGGTGCGGCCATTTGATCTCCAGGCACGGCTCGCGCACGGTGCTGCGCTGGTTCGGCCTGTGCGGCAGCCTCGGCCTGCTGGTCGTGGCGTTGGCGCCCAACGTGCCCCTGGCGGCGATTGCCATGGTCATCTTCGGCGGCTCGATCGGCGGCATGGATGTCGCCATGAATGCCAATGCCGTGGTGGTGGAAAGAAGGCTCTCCCGCGCCATCATGTCGTCGTCGCACGGTTTCTGGAGCCTCGGCGGTTTCGCCGGTGGCGGTTTGGGCGGTTACGCCATCCAGACTTACGGCCACCTCGCCCATGCGGCTGTCGTCACAATCATCGCCTTTGCCGTCATAGCCGTGGCGGTCGGCTACCTCATCGCCGAGGACAAGCCGCAGGCCGCCGAACATCACAAATTTACCCTGCCAGCCAATCCGCTGGTCTATCTGGTCGGGCTGATGGCGCTGCTGACCATGATCTCGGAAGGCGCCGTGCTCGACTGGGCGGCGCTGTATCTCAGGCAGGAGCTCGGCGCCGACCTCGCCGTTGCCGGCCTCGCCTACGCCGCCTTCTCCGGCGTCATGGCGGTCATGCGCTTCTTCGGCGACGGGGTGCGCAACCGCTTCGGCGCGGTGGCAACGCTGCGCGGCTCGGCTATTGCGGCCGCCGCCGGCATGCTGATCGCGGGCCTGTCGCCGTCACCCTGGATCGCCATCGCGGCTTTTGCCGTTTGCGGCTTCGGCATCGCCAACATGGTGCCGATCATCTTCTCTGCCGGCGGCAATCAGGAAGGCATGTCGTCGGGCACCGGGATGAGCGTGGTGACCACCATGGGCTATTCCGGCATATTGGTGGCGCCGTCGGCGATCGGCTTCGTTGCCGAGCATTCGAGCTTCGGACCGATCTTCGTCGCCATGTCGGCGCTGTTGATCGTCGTGCTGTTGATGGCCGGTCTCGCTCACCGCGCCGAGTTCGCGGCCGCACCCGCCGAATAGCGCTTGAGCTCCTCGTAGAGGAAATCGGCGACGCGGCGGATGCGCACGCTGGTGCGCACGTCGCGATGCATCGCCAGCCACACCGGCAGGCGGGGCAATGGCATTCCGGGCAGCAATTTTTCCAGCAATGGGTCGCTGTCGGCCAACGGCTCCTGGCCGAGACCGATGCCGTTCCCCGCCCGCAGCGCCTCCCACAGAACGATCTGGTTGTCGGTCCTGAAGCGGAAGCTGCCACGGATGACCGGGATGCCAACTTGCGTAAAGCCGCGGATCATCTCGTCGCTGCGGTCGAAGCCGATCAACGGGTGATCTACCAGGTCGGCGGGCTTGAGCGGACGGCCGTGCCGGTCGAGATAGGATTTGGCCGCGCAGCAGCACAGCGCAATATCGCAGACCTTGCGCGCGATCAGTTCGTTCTGCGCCGGCTTGACCATGCGGATGGCGATGTCGGCATCCCGGCGCAACAGGTTCTCGACCTGGTTCGAGGCAACGATCTCGACCTCGATGCCAGGCTCCTCGATGCCTAGCCGCGCCGTCATCTTCGGCAGCACATAGGCCGCCACCACCTCGCTGGCGGCGATGCGCACCGTGCCCTCGATCGCCTCGACCGAGCCCAGCGCCAGCAGCGAAAAGGCGCTCGCCTGCTCGCTCACCGCCTTGCCGCGTTCGAACAGCGTGGCGCCGGCTTCGGTCAGCGCATAGCCGCGCCGCCCGCGCCGGAACAAGGTGACACCGAGCGCCTGTTCGAGTTCGCCGATGTGACGCCCGAGCGTCGGTTGGCTGGCCGACAACTTTCGCGCCGCAGCCGACAGGCTGCCGGTTTCCGCCACGGTGACGAAGCTCTTGATCAGGTTCCAGTCGATCTCAGCCATTCATTTATGAATATCAAAACGCCAATCGTAGTCAATTTTCATTCGCATATGAAGGCATCATATTCCGTGTGCAAACACAAACACGGAGAAGAAAGATGACCAAGGTCGCAATTCTGGGTGCCAACGGCCGGCTCGGCCGCGTGGTCGGCAAGGCCTTCATCGACGCCGGCTTCGACGTCCGCGCCATCACCCGCACCGGCAAGGTGCCGGCCGAACTAAAGGGCGCCACCGCCACTGCCGGCGACGCGCTCGACCGCGAGGCGCTGATCCGCGCTACGGAGGGCGTCGACATTATCTTCAACGGCCTCAACCCGATCTATACCGACTGGGGCAAGTGCCTGCCGATGGCGGAAAACGTCATGGCAGCCTGCCATGCCAATGGTGCGCTGCATCTGTTCCCCGGCACCGTCTACAACTACGGTTCGCCGATGCCACAGGTGGTGAGCGAAGACACGCCCTTCCGCCCGACCACCGAGAAGGGCCGCATCCGCTGCGCCATGGAAGCGCTGTTTCGCCGCGAGGCGGACGCCGGCCGGGTGCGCACCATCATCCTGCGGGCCGGCGATTTCTTCGGCGGCACCGGCAGCGGGTCATGGTTCGATCTGGTCGTCGCCGCCAAGATGAACAAGGGCGTCTATACCGCGCCCGGCCCGGCCAACCTCGTGCATGAATGGGCCTATCTGCCGGACTTCGCGGTGGCCTTCGTCGGGCTGGCGAAGAACCTCGAAAAGCTCGGCTCTTACGAAGCGCTCAATTTCCCCGGCCATGCCGTCACCGACATGGACATCAAGGCCGCGGCCGAGAAAGCGCTCGGCCATCCCCTGAAGCTGACCTTCATGCCCTGGTGGGTGCTGCGCGCCGGCAGCCCTTTCGTGGCGATGTGGCGCGAGATCGTCTCGATGTCCTACCTGCGCTTCGAACCGCACCGGCTCGTGTCCGACCGGCTGGAAGGCATTATCGGCGAAGTCCCGCACACGCCGCTGGATCAGGCCGTGGCCGAGGCGCTCGATGACATCGGCATCAACCCCGGTCGTGAAAAAGACGCAGCGTAGGCATACAGTGTAGAGCATCAACCACGCTTGGTATGAAACCCACCCCGTGCCTGGCCCAATCGCGGAAATCAGCAACCGGATGGTCATTATAAGGAGACTGTTTATAACGGTTGCCGACATTGCTGATTTCAAGGGGAGACGATGCGTTACATACGTCCGCTTTCGATAGAAGATGCCGTCGGCGAGCTCGCCAGGGCGGTTGGCCCGGCCGCCATTCTGGCGGGAGGCAGCGACCTCCTGGTGAGGATGAAGGGCGGCTTTGTCGAACCCGACCTGATCGTCGACATCAAGGCGATCGAGGGCTTGAGCGAGATCAGGGAAACAGCCGATGGCTTCAGCATCGGCGCCGCCGTCCCCTGCGCGGTGCTGGGAGAAAACTCAGGGCTGAAGAAGGCCTGGCCTGGCGTCGTCGAAGCGGCGAAGCTGATCGGTTCGAAGCAGGTCCAGGGACGCTGCACCATTGTTGGCAATCTCTGCAACGCCTCGCCGGCCGCCGACAGCGTTCCGGCGTTGGTGGCCGCCGGCGCCAAGGCAGTGGTTGCCGGCCCCTCGGGCAAGCGCACCATTGCCGTGGAGGCCGTGCCGACCGGGCCTGGAAAGACATCGCTCACCAAGGGCGAGATCATCGAGGCTATCCTGCTCGACAAGCGGGCGCCGCGTTCGGGCGACGCCTATCTGCGCTTCATTCCGCGCACCGAGATGGACATCGCCGTGGTCAGCGCCGGCGTTAACCTGACGCTCGATGAACATGGCGTCATCACGGCCGCCCGCGTTGCGCTGGGCGCAGCCGCCCCGACCGTGCTTCTCGTCGAGGAGGCAGCCGAGGCGCTCATCGGCAGGAAGCTCGACGAGGCAGCGCTCGAGCGGCTGGCAAAAGTCTGCGCCGGGGCCTGCCGGCCCATCGACGACAAGCGGGGCACCATCGAGTTCAGACGAAAAGTTGCGGGCGTGCTGGCCAGACGGGCCGCCACGACCGCTTACGCACGTGCAGGAGGCAAATGATGGCCGGTGTAGCAGTTTCAACGACAATCAACGGCGATCACGTCGAGTACCTTTGCCAACCCGACGAGACGTTGCTCGACGTCCTGCGCGACCGGCTCGGGCTGACCGGCGCCAAGGAAGGCTGCGGCACTGGTGACTGCGGCGCCTGCAGCATCATCCTCGACAACCGGCTGGTCTGCTCGTGCCTGGTGCTCGGCGCGGAAGCCGAGGGCCGAATTGTCGAAACCGTCGAGGGCATGGCGCATGGCGACAAGCTGCATACGTTGCAGGAGAAATTCCTTGAGCACGCGGCGCTGCAATGCGGCATCTGCACGCCGGGCTTCCTGATCGCGGCCAAGGACCTTCTGGCCAAGAATCCCGAACCGACGGAAGTAGAAATCCGCTTCGGCCTCGCCGGAAACCTCTGCCGCTGCACCGGCTACGACAAGATCGTGCGCGCCGTCCAGGACGCGGCCAACGTGATGAAGGGAGCGTAAGCCATGAATTTCGATCCACGCTTTTCGGGCCGCAAATTCTCATCCGTCGGCACGCGGCCCATCCGCCCCGACGGCGTCGACAAGGTGACGGGCCGCGCGCGCTACGGCGCCGACTTCAACATGGCGGGACAACTGGTCGGGCGCGTGCTGCGCAGCCCGCACGCCCATGCGAAGATCCTGAAGATCGACACCTCCAAGGCTGAAAAGCTGGCCGGCGTGAAGGCGGTGATCACCGCCGCCGACCTGCCCGACCTCACCGATGGCGATGCCGCCATGTACGACGTCCTCGACAATTGCATGGCGCGCACCAAGGCGCTCTATGACGGCCATGCCGTGGCCGCGGTCGCCGCTGTCGATGCCCGCACGGCGCGGCAGGCGCTGAAGCTGATCGTGGTCGACTACGAGCTTTTGCCGCATGTCACCGATGTCGACGAGGCGATGAAGCACACCGCCCCCTTGATCAACGACACGATCTTTACCGAGGGCCTCGAGGAAAAGCCGGTAAAGCCTTCCAACGTCACCAAGCGCAGCCAGTTCGGCCACGGCGATGTCCATCAGGGTTTCGGCCATGCCGATTTCATTGTCGAGCGCTCCTTCAAGACCGAGCAGACGCATCAGGGCTATATCGAGCCGCATGCCTGCGTGGCGAACGTGAACCTCGACGGCACCGCCGACCTCTGGGTCTGCACGCAAGGCCATTTCGTCTACCGCCAGCACTGCGCGCAACTGCTCGGGCTGGAGGCCTCGAAACTGCGTGTCACCTCGTCGGAGATCGGCGGCGGCTTTGGCGGCAAGACCCATGTCTGGGCCGAGCCGGTGGCGCTGGCCCTGTCGCGCAAGGCCGGCCGTCCGGTAAAGCTGGTCATGACCCGCGACGAGGTGTTCCGCGCCTCGGGCCCGACCAGCGCCACCTCGATCGACGTGAAGATCGGCGCCCGCAAGGACGGCACCATCACTGCCGCCGAGGCGACGCTGCGCTACACCAGCGGACCCTATGCCGGCACCTGGGCCGAGATCGGCGCCATGACGGCGTTTGCCTGCTACAAGCTCGATAACGTCAAGACCGTCGGCTTCGAAGTGCTGGTCAACCGGCCGAAGACCGCGGCCTATCGCGCGCCCTCCGCACCCATGGCGGCGTTCGCGGTGGAAAGCGCTGTCGACGAACTGGCCAAGGAACTCGGCATGGATCCGGTCGAGTTCCGCATCAAAAACGCCGCGCAGGAAGGTACGAGGTCGTCCTACGGTCCGGTTTACGGCCCGATCGGCATCGGCCCGACGCTGGAAGCGGCCAAGCACCATCCGCACATGAAGGCGCCCTTGGCCAGGAACCAGGGCCGCGGCATGGCCTGTGGCTTCTGGTTCAATTTTGGCGGCCAGACCTGCGTTGACTTGAACATCGGCATGGATGGCTCGGTGTCGCTCGCCGTTGGTACTGTCGATGTCGGTGGTTCTCGCGCCTCGCTGTCGCTGGTGGCGGCGGAGGAGCTCGGCATCGACTATGCCCAGCTCAAGGCTGTGGTCGCCGACACCTCGAGCCTCGGCTACAACGACATGACAGACGGCAGCCGCGGCACGTTCTCGTCCTCCATGGCGACGATCTCGGCCGCCCGCAACGCGATAAAAATCCTGCGCGACCGCGCCGCCCAGATGTGGGACATCCCCGTCGACGACGTGGTCTGGGAAAACGGCCATGCCATCGCCAAGGGCGAGAAGTACGGCAACCTAGCAGCCTTGTCGCTGAAGGAGATTGCAGCTGCTTCCGGCAAGACCGGCGGGCCGATCGCCGGCCACAGCGAACTCGTCGCCGACGGCGCCGGCGTCTCCTTCGCCACCCATATCTGCGATATCGAGGTCGACCCCGAGACGGGCGCCGCGCGCGTGATCCGCTACACGGTGATCCAGGATGCCGGCAAGGCGGTGCACCCGACCTATGTCGAGGGCCAGTACCAGGGCGGTGCCGCGCAAGGCATCGGCTGGGCGCTCAACGAGGAGTATATTTACGGCAAGGACGGGCGCCTGCAGAACGCCGGCTTCCTCGACTACCGCATCCCGGTCTGCTCGGACCTGCCGATGATCGACACGCAGATCCTGGAGATCCCCAACCCCAACCACCCCTATGGCGTGCGCGGCGTCGGCGAAACCTCGATCGTGCCGCCGCTTGCGGCAATCGGCAATGCGATGTCGAACGCAGCCGGCGTGCGCATGACCCACATCCCGATGTCGCCGCCCCGCGTCCTCGCCGCGATCGAGGCGGAGCGACAAGGTTAGAGGGCCGAAAGGTGCAAAGCAGCTTTCGGCTCACGCTGCGATCGTATGGGGGTCATCCCTGATGGTTGAAGTCACCCTCTGGGGTGCGCTGGGCCAACTCGCCGGCGGCCAGAGCAAGGTCGAGGTCGAGGCCAAGGACATTAGGGAGCTGTTCAGGAAACTGGCTGAACAGTATCCCGGCATCGAGCCGTGGATCGAGAAGGGCATCGCGGTGGCCATCGACGGCACGATCTATCGCGACACCTGGTCTAAGGAACTGCCACAGGGGGCGGAGATCTTTCTGCTGCCGCGGCTGGCTGGGGGGTAGTGGAGGAGCTGCCGTTGCTATCGCCTGGCATCAGGGCCGCGAGCTTCTTGGATTAGCCGGTAGCGGACTATCCGCAAGTAGGGCGGAGTCACCGGATAGCCGCCGTTTCACCAACCGACCCGTTCGACCCTCCCAGAACATCCTCATATCTCCAAGGTTACGGCCGGCTGGCCGCCCCTAACAAGCGACTATGGCAGAGAAACATTCCCGGCGCCCGCTGCATGAGAAGCAATGAGCCGATCAATGTTCTCCAGGAAGCTCCGTAGCACCGGCGATGGATTGTCCGCACGGTAGCCGACCGCAACCTCGATGAGCGGAGGCCTCCCTGTTAGCGATCGGCTTACGACAGACCGGGGCAGCAGCTTTTCCACATAGGCCGGAAGGAGCGTGACGCCGCCGGTCGACGCGACCAGCGAGATGCCGGTCGCAAACCCGTCGAGCAAGTGACTCGGTGATACGGCCACCCCATGCTCGTGCAAGTAGCGGTCGACGATTCTCGAGAGGACGTGCGGTGTGTCCGAATAGCCGATGAACGGTCCCTGCGCGAGCTCACGGGGCTCGATCTCCGTGCGCTCAGCGAGCGGATGGTCGTGCGGCAGGATGACCACGATTGGTTCGTGCGCGATCACCTTGTAGGTTAGATCTGGCTGCGCCTCCAGTCGCGAGAAACCGAGATCGATCTCGCCGCGCTGCACGGCCGCGGCAATGGCAGGCGAGAAATCGCTGGTTACCCTGAAGTCGATATCCTTAAGCTGCGCGCGCAGGACTTGCGTCACATGCGACAGCCACTCGACTTCTTGGCCGGTCAGGAAGCCGACGGAGAAGCTCGCCTTCGCCGGGCGGGCCGCGCGCCGCGCAGCCGCGACTGCTTCGGCTGCCTGCGCGAGCGCGAGCCGCGCGTGATCGAGGAAAGCCTGGCCTGCCGCCGTGAGCGCGACCCCGCGCGAGGTGCGGACGAATAGAGGGGCACCCACCTCGAGTTCGAGGTCGCGCAACTGGCGGCTCAGCGAAGGCTGAGCGGTGTGCAGGCGCCTCTCGGCGGCCACCGTCAGGCTGCCTTCCTCAGCGACGGCAACGAAGTACCGGAGATGGCGTAGCTCCATGCGCCATACCTAGCAGGTATGGCTGACAGAGTCACAAAGTCTTTCCGCCGCGGCGCGCAATGTAGCATCTATAGCGCACCTGAAGAACTGGCCCCTCGATGCCGGCCGGGTATTGCAGAAATCGGAGACGGCGCGGTCGCCCTGCATTGCGGGGTGATGACCGCGTGCGCAAGGAACGAGACCATGTCGTACGACCCATTCTCAGCCCTGACGGTCATCACTGGACCGGCAATCCTGACGAACGCCTGCGCGATCCTGCAGAATGGCGTGACCCTGCGCTACAATCTGGCAATTACGCAGTGGCGAGAGTTCCACGCCTCGCTCACGGCCGAAGACGGCAGACTATCAATGCTGTTCGTCGATGCCCGTCGCGCTCTGTCGCTAGCGGAGCGGCGTATCCGCCTGCAGCTCCGAGCACTGGAACTGCTGAACGCAGGTGTTGCCCTGTTCGGCGCCACCACCATCTGCGGACTGGTCGGCGACTTCCTCGTCAAGACCTTCGCCGTGCCCTCCTGGCTCGTCGGCGTGTTCGTAATTGGCACCGGCAGCGCCGCGCTTGCGGTCATGTTCGCAGCGATCGGCGCCCTCTTCCTCGAAAGCGCGTGCGGCCGGGCAGTGGTCCGACTGCATCCCTTTGCAAGCGGAGGCGCGACGCGGCGCTCCGCAACCCCATAGGTCGCCCTCGGCAACAAAGCCTGAGACCGCGACCCGATCCCTGTCGGCGGGCTGCCGACACCACAACCCTGAAAGGAACCAGCCATGACCACCATTTCGATCGTCACGGGGGGTAGCCGCGGTCTCGGCCGCAACACCGCCCTCAGCATCGCGCGCCACGGCGGCGATGTCATCCTCACCTACCGAAACGGCGCCGAAGGCGCGAAGGCCGTCGCGGCCGAGATAGAAGGCATGGGCCGCAGGGCGGTGGCGCTGCAGCTCGACGTCGGCGACATCTCCGCCGTTCCCGGCTTCGTCGCGAAGGTCAGGTCGGCTCTCGCCGCGACGTGGAACCGGGACAGCTTCGACCACCTCGTCAACAATGCCGGCCACGGCGAGATGGCCGCCTTCGCCGAGACGACGGAGGCGCAGTTTGACCTGTTGTTCAACGTTCACGTCAAGGGCGTGTTCTTCCTGACGCAGGCGCTGTTGCCGCTACTCGCCGATGGCGGCCGCATCGTCAATTTCTCGTCGGGCCTCACCCGTGTCAGCTATCCGGGTTTCTCGGCCTACTCGGCCGCGAAGGGAGCAGTCGAGATCCTGACGCTCTACATGGCCAAGGAACTCGGCAGCCGCCGCATCACCGTCAACACCATCGCGCCCGGCGCGATCGAGACCGACTTCCTCGGCGGCGCGGTTCGCGACACGCCGGAATACAATAGCGCTTTCGCCAACATGATCGCTCTCGGCCGCGTCGGCTTGCCCGACGACATCGGCCCGGCGGTCGCCAGCCTGATCGGCCCCGACAATGGCTGGGTCACCGCGCAGCGCATCGAAGTGTCCGGCGGCCAGAACATCTGACCGCTGCCCCTTCATCCCCCTGTCACTTTCGACGACAAACAGGAGAATACCGATGACCAACATACTGATCGTGCTTTCCGCCGCGGACAAATGGACCCGCGCCGACGGCTCGCTCTACGAATCCGGCGTGTGGGCGCAGGAATTCGTCGACCTCGACGAGGCATTCGTCCGCGCCGGTTTCCGGGTCGATCTCGCCAGCCCGGGCGGGGTCGTGCCAACGATGGACAAGCGCAGTCTCGATCCGGCCACGGTGGGAGAGAAGGTTGCGGAACGTATGCGGGAGTACCTCACCGAGAATGCCAAGCGCCTCGAACATCCGCTGGTCCTCGGCGAGATCGATACGGGCGCCTATGACGCGATCGTCGTTCCCGGCGGCCATGGGCCGGTCGAGGACCTGTACAAGGATCCCGACATGGGCAGGGTATTGATTGAGGCCGATAGGGACTCGAAACTTATCGCCGCCGTCTGTCACGGTCCTGCGGCGCTGCTAGCAGCGCGCGATGGCAACGGCCGTTGGCCGTTCGCCGGGCGAAAGATGACCTCGCTCAGCGACGAAGAGGAAATCGAGTTCGGGACGGCGGAGAACGCTCCCTGGCTCCTGGCAGATACGCTACGCAAGTCGGGCGCTGTCTTCGAGCAGGGGCCGAACTGGCGCACCCATGTCGTCAAGGACGGGAATCTGCTCACCGGCCAGAACCCGCAATCTTCGGCCTCTCTGGCCGAAGTGGTAATCGCGGCGCTCAGATAGCGCTAACCAGCCGGCCAGTCGCGACACGGCTGGCCTGTCGGGCCTCTGTGAGCGCGCGCAGTGAACTCCCTCATCATCCAGGGCAGAATCGCAACCTTCTTGCAAGACTGGGGATCCGAACACCGCGCATTGATGCGTCTTCGTGCTGCTGGCTGCTCTTTATGATCGGCCGCCGATGGCAGGTTTCAGGAAGCTACGAGTATTATCTCTTCGGCCGTGATTGGGCGCAAAGCGGTCTGTCACGCACGACTGAGCTAACTGCACGCAAACGCAGTCCGCGGCCAAGTCTACATTGCCGATCGCGCCGCTACTCCCCTAAGCCCCTAACACGGTTCAATCTCCACCTCCGGCGCCTCGTCCGCCTCATCATCACCCAGCCTTTTTGAAACGACACCCACCGCCAGCTACCTGCGCAAAGGTGTACCCCTTCAGCGAAGACGCCGGCAAATGGTGGCAACCCTGTTCCTCGACAACCGCCGCATGCAACCTCCGCCGGCTTGCCATCGGCGGAAACACCCCCCGGCTTTAAGTTGCCACCGAAAGGCTCGCCGGCTGCAACACGCCGGGGAACGGCCCGATCCTGGCTGGGCGATGCCCGGACTGGAAGAGGTTGCTGTGGAGATTGGCGACCCACTGCTTGCCTTCGGTCGTCAGCTCCAGATAGCGGATCGCGTCGCCAATATAGGGCTCGACCTTCAGCGTGAAGAAATCGGTGAAGATGGCGCCGAGATCGGCGGCGGTCTTGCAGCCAAGCTTTTCCACCATCCCGGTCTCGGTGAACTCGGCAAACAGCGCCGGCAGCTTGCGGTGGTAGAAGGGGTCGGCGAGCTGGCCGATCAGATCCGCGGCCCTGACCAGCGCCGGCTCGGTGTTGGTGGCCTGATAGGCCGGATCGTCCGGTACAGGAAAGCGCGTCATCTCGATCGCCGCGATAATGCGCTCCTCATTGACGAACTTCGAGGAACCAAAACGTTGGCGCGCATAGATCTTGGCGCGCTCGATATGATAGGGCGCAAGCACCGCGTCGGAGGCGCCGCGCGGTGGCGTATGGCGGTCGCCGGCCTCGTTGATGACGAAGCTGTCGTCGGTGTCGCCCGGGCATATGCCGTGCACCATGCCAATGTCGTGGACAAGCAGCGCGCAGGTATAATGCAGCCAGTCATCCGGGGTCAGCGATTCCGAAAGCAGCCGGCCGCGAATGATCTGCTGGCCGGCGAGCGTGACCATCAGCGTGTGCTCGATGTTGTGATAAAGCGCGTTCGAATTGCCGATGCGCTCCAGGACAAGGCGGGCCGCCCCGCCTATGTAGCTCGCATACTCCGAATTGCGATGCGAGAAATACTGCAGATAGAGTTCCGACAGATGGTCGCCGAGCCGGTCGGCCATGATGGAAATCGGATTGAGCATGACAATCGTTCCTGGCCAATTTGAAGCACGACAGATCGCGTGCGGCAGGCATCCTAGCACGGTTCCGGCGTGGATTTTATCACAGCGTCGGTGATGCGCATCGAGGCGACAGCAAGCATCTTTGCGCTTGCCTTGAAGCCATCCTATTCTGCAGGGTAGTCGCGGTTGTGGGCATAGAATGTCGGTACTGCCTTTCCTGAGAATTTACGCGCCGCTCAACGCGGTGCTGGCTGCGCCCGGGCTCCTGGCGGTGGCTGCGCTGACGACACCCAACATTTCCGGACGGAGCAGGCTGGCTCTGGTTGCCCTGCTCGCCGTCATTTGGGGCGCCTATCTTGTGCAGATGGTCGCGACGCTGCTCAGGCGCCGGGCGGGAGATCTTCACGACAGGACGCCGGCAATCGCCATCGATGTGCTCGCGGTCCTGGTTCCACTCGCGGCATTTCTGCTCGTCCGCACGCCCGACTGGAGCCTCTACTGTGCTGTCTGGCTGCTGAAACCGCTGCGCGACTCGACCTTCTTCCCGGTGCTGGGCAGGGTGCTGGCCAACGAGGCGCGCAACCTGATCGGCGTCACCACGCTCTTCGGCGTCGTTCTGTTCGGTGTCGCGCTCGCGGGCTATGTCATCGAGCGCGACATCCAGCCGGAAAAGTTCGGCAGCATCCCCCAGTCCATGTGGTGGGCGGTGGTCACGCTGTCCACCACCGGCTATGGCGACGAAATTCCGCAAAGCTTCGCCGGCCGCGTCCTTGCCGGGGCGGTCATGATGAGCGGCATCGGCATCTTCGCACTCTGGGCCGGCATTCTTGCCACCGGCTTCTATCAGGAAGTTCGTCGCGGAGAATTCGTCCGCAATTGGCAATTGGTCGCCGCCGTGCCGTTGTTTCAGAAGCTAGGCCCGGCCGTGCTGGTCGACATCGTGGCCGCGTTAAGAACTCGCACGGTGCCGGCTGGCGCCGTGATCTGCCGCGTTGGCGAGCCCGGTGACCGGATGTTCTTCGTCGTGGAGGGGCGCGTCACCGTCGCGACACCGAACCCGGTGGAGCTCGGCCCTGGCGCCTTCTTCGGCGAAATGGCGCTGATCAGCGGCGAACCGCGTATGGCGACCGTCAGCGCCGCAACGGCGGTCTCGCTGCTGTCGCTGCACGCGGTGGATTTCCAGATGCTGTGCTCGAGCAGCCCGGAGATCGCGGAAATCATCCGCAAGACCGCGCTCGAACGGCGCGGCGCGGCGCCGACGGCTTGATCTTCGGGCGCTTACCCCTAAGCCTCCAGCGTCGGCTCCGTATTCACCTCCAGCGCCTCTTCCGCCTCATCCTCCTCACCCAGCACCTCGCCATGCACCCCGAGCGGGCGGCCTATCCAGATCGGGTCGACCAGGTGGTCGCGCTTGGGGTTGGTGGTGTTGGGGTGGATGAGGATGCTGAGACCGCCATGGTTCAGCATCAGCCACGGAACCAGCGAGGCGAAAATCTCGGTGGCGAAAGACACCTGATACATGGCCTGCTCGTGCGGGCCGACCGGCTCGTCGCGCCAGTTGCCCAGCCGCACGCGGAAACGTTCGCCGATGCGCAGGCGCAGCCATTCGGCGTGCTGCCGCTCGGCCTGCCCGTCATAGTAGATGTGGGCGTGATAGCTGGCGATCTCGGCAAGCGGCCTTGGCAAGCTTGGGCTGGCGTTGTCTGCGTTCACCTTTGGCGGCTCCCTCGATGATTGTCGTGTGGGCAGCGTATACGCAAGCGCGCTGCCCGTCATCTGCGCTCGATTGCAGGGCAATCGTTTAAAGCGGCGCCGAGACGGAGCGGGGGAGCGCCATCAGCTACTGCGATAGCCCTAATCAAATTCTGCCCATCAGCACCAATATCAGCAGCACCACAAGCACAACGCCGGCGATCCCTGACGGGCCGTAGCCCCAGGAACGCGAGTGCGGCCAGGCCGGTACGGCGCCGATCAGGATCAGGATCAAAACAACGATGAGGATGGTGCTGACGGTCATGAAGAATCCCTCGCTTTTCTATTCCTATACGAGGGGACAATGCAAAAGGCCGCCCGGTTGTTCCGGGCGGCCTTTTGTCTGGTCGATGAAAACTGGCCTATTCGGCGGCTTTCGGGAAGGCGATTGCCGGCTCGTCGAGCGGGCCTGGCTTCGGCCCCGAGGACGCATTAGGCTTCTTGTCGCGGCCGGATATCCGGCGGAAGAACGCATAGAAGCGGCTGTTCTTGCTGCGCGTGAAGATCATCAGCATGGACGGCGTCACCACCAGCGTCAGCAAGGTGGCGAAGGACAGGCCGAAGACGATGGCCGAGGATAGCGAAATCCACCATTGCGTCGACGGCGCGTTGATCGTCGTCTCGTGATGGAAGATTTCCAGCCCGAGACCGAACGCGATCGGCAGCACGCCGAGGATGGCCGACACCGCCGTCAGCACGACCGGGCGGGCACGCTCGCGGCAGGTCTGCAGCACAGCCTCCATCTTGTCCCAGCCCTCTTCGCGCAGCCGGTCATAGGTGTCGATCAGCACGATGTTGTTGTTCACCACCACGCCGGCCAGCGCGATGACGCCGATGCCCGACATGACGATGCCGAACGCCTCGCCTGTCAGGAGCAGTCCGAGGAACACGCCGATCGTCGCCATGACCACGCAGGACAGCACCAGAAGCACGCTGGTGAACTTGTTGAACTGCATCAAAAGCACCAGGAAGATCAGGAAGATCGCGGCCCCGAAGGCCTTGCCGAGGAAGGCGCTGGCTTCGGCGCTGTCCTCGTTGGAGCCGGCGAGCTTCCAGCGTATGCCGCTGTCGAGCTTCATGTCGGTGACCGCCTTGGTCACCTCCGCCTGCACCGCAGCAACCTGCGTGCCGGCGGCGACGTTGGCCTGCACCACCACGGTACGGGCGCCGTCGATGCGGTTGAGGATGCCGACGGTCGGCTCGGGCTTGCGCACGACGAAGTTCGAGATCGGCACCGAGCCTTGCGAGGTCTGCACCCTGAGCTCATCGAGCGTCGACAGCGTGCGCCGGTCTTCGGGCAGGCGCAGCCTGATGTCGACGGCATCGTCGGCGCCGGCCGGTCGGTATTCCGAAAGCTTCAAGCCGTTGGTCACCAATTGCACCACCGTGCCGACCGAAGTCGGGCTGATGCCGTACTGCGCCGCCTTGGCGCGGTCGACCTCGAGCGCCCAGTCGACGCCGGGCGGCGGCAGGCCGTCGGAGACATCGATGACGCCGGGCACCTTGGCGATGCGTGCGGCAACGGCGCGGGCCTGGTCGTCGAGCCCCTTGGGATCGATGGCCGAAAGCCTGAGCTGGATCGCCTTGCCTGTCGGCGGACCGGCTTCCGGCACGCGAACCTCGACATCGACGCCCGGAATGCCGGCCATGACGGTGCGCAGCTCGTCCAGGATCTGGTTCGCCGATTTGCGTTCGCGCCAGTCGATGAACTCATACTGGATGACGCCGACGACGTCTTCCGGCACATCCTGGCCGCCGCCTTGCGTCTTGCCGACGCGGGTGTAGACCGACTTCACGCCCGGCCAACCGAGCAGCCGGTTTTCAGCGATCCTGGTTGCCGTATCCATTTCGGCCAGCGAGAGATTGCCGCGGGCATGCACATAGAGCAGGCCGTAATCGGGCTCGACGCTGGGGAAGAACTCGACGCCGGCGCCATATTTCGAATAGGCGACGCCGACGCCGGTCAAAAGCACAGTGGTGAGCACCAGCACGGTGATCGGGAAGCGGACCGCCTGCTTGACCAGCGCCATATACCAGCCGTCGCGACCTTCCTCGTGATGCCCGGGCGGTTTGGCGAAGATCGCACCCAGCGTCGGCGCGAACACCAGCGCATAGAGCATTGAGGCCGACAGCGTCACGATCAGTGTGATCGGCATGTATTTCATGAAGTCGCCGATGATGCCGGGCCAGAACAGCAACGGCGAAAACGCGGCGATGCGCGTCATCGTCGCCGCGATCACTGGACCGGCCATGCGCTTGGCGGCAAGGGTGAAGGCTTCGGCCTTGGGCATGCCTTCGCCCATGCGCCGCTCTGCGAACTCGGTGACGATGATGGCGTCGTCGACCAGCATGCCGACCGCCAGGATAAGGCTGAACAGCACGATCATGTTGATCGTGTAGCCCATCATGGCCAGCAGCAGGATGCCGATCAGGAAGGATGACGGAATGGCAAGCCCGATCAGCAGCGAGGCGCGGCCGGACAGCGCATAGAGGATGACGATGAACACCAGGATGACGGCGATCATCACGTGGTTCTGCAGGTCGCCCAGCAGCTGGTTGACGAAGACCGACTTATCCTGCGTGTAGGTGATGTTCATCCCTTCCGGCATGGACTTGACGTAGGCGTCGGACACTTCCCTGACCTTCGCCAGCGTGTCGATCAGATTGGCGCCGATGCGCTTCTTGACCTCGATGGCGATGGCCGGCTTGCCGTTGAGGCGGGTGATCGTTTCGGCGTCCTTGAAGGTCGAGCGGACCGTGGCGATGTCCTTTGCCTGCACGACGGCATTGGGGCCGGCGACGACAGGCAAGGCGGCCACATCCTCGGGCGTCTCGATCAGCGACGGCACCTTGACCGCGTATTTGCCTTCCGAGCCCTCAAGATTGCCGGCGGCGACCAGGCTGTTGGAGGCGCCGACCGCGCCGATCAATTGGTCGAGCTGCAGGCCGTATGACGACAGCTTCATCGGATCGATGACGACTTCGACGAGATCGTCGCGCGAACCCTGCAACGAGCCTTCGAGAACGCCAGGCACCTCTTCGATGCGGTCGCGCAATTCGCGTGCGGCAGCCGTCAGCACGCGCTCGGGCAGTTCACCCGACAGCGTCACCACCAGCACCGGGAACTCGGAAATGTTGACCTCGGTGACGACAGGCTCTTCAGCGGCCTGCGGCAGGTCGGCCTTGCCGTCCTGCACCTTGGAGCGCGTGTCCTGCAGCGCGGTCGCCAGATTGGTCTGCGGCTGGAACTCGACCAGCACATAGCCGCCGCCCTGGAAGGCGGCCGAGCGCATTTCCTTGAGGCCCTTGAGGCTCTTCAGCTTGCTTTCCATCGGCCGCAGCAGAAGCCGCTCGGAATCCTCCGGCGAAATGCCCTGATAGATCAGGCTGACATACATCATCGGAATCGGAACGTCGGGTTCCGCTTCCTTCGGCGTCGACGAATAGGCGACCCAGCCCGCCAGCAGCAGGAATCCCAGCACCGAGATGGTCAGCCGGGCATTGTTGATCGCGAGTTTGACGATATCCATGGCTAACGCCTGTTCTCAAAGATTCTCAGGAGCCGCATTGCAGCCGGTTGTCCCCGCCCGGGGCCACCGGGGCCATCCCGGCGCTACTGCGTTGTCGCTTCGCCCAACAGTTTCTGGATGGTCGCCTGGTCGGCCTCGACCGGCTTGACGACGTCGCCTTCCTTGACCAGTTCCTGGCCGGCGACGATGACGCGGGCGTCCGCCGGAATGCCGCCAAGCACGAGGCCCTTGGGCGAGTCGTCGACCAGGTCGATCGGGAAGAACACCACCTTGTTGTCCTTGTCGACGGCGCGAATGCCAAGGTCGCCCTTGTCGCCGAGCGTCACCACCGAGCGCGGCAACATGACGGCGTCGGTCGGCTGCGCGCTGAGCGAAATCTCGGCCGTCATGCCGGCCGGCACCGAACCATCGGCATTCGGAACGGCAATTTCGACGCGGAAGGTGCGGGTTGCCGACGAGGCGTCGCGGCTGATGTAGCGCACGGTGCCTTCGACGGTCTGGCCGCTGACCAGCCGCACCGCGGCCTTGTCGCCGAGCTTGAGATAGCCAAGGTCGCGCTCGCTGACCTCACCGCGCGCAATCACCGGATCGAGCTTGAGGATGGTCGCCACCTCGCCGCCCTGCATGACGGAACTGCCGAGCTCCACCGGCACCCGGTCGATAACGCCGTCGAAGGGCGCCTTGACCAGATTGCGGTCGAGTTCGGCCTGCGCCGTCTCCAGCTGCGACTGCGCCGCGGTCAGGTTCGAGCGCGCCGTGTCGAGCTGAAGCGTGGGCAGGTTGCCGGTCTTCATCAGCCGCAGCGAGGCGTCGAGTTCAGCCTGGCGCTGCACCACAAGCTGCTTGGCGCTGTCGACCATTGAGATCTTTTCTTCCGCCGCCAGCATCAGCACCAGATCGCCTGTCTTGACGTGATCGCCCTGCTTGACCGGCAGCTTTTCGATGACGCCGGCGACGCGCGTGGCGAGCACGGCGCGCTTGTCGGCCTCGGTCAGCCCGGAAATGCGGATGGCGCGGGCATAGGTCTTGCGCGGCGGCGTCACCACCGCGACGGTGCGCAGCGGCGCCTTGGGCTCCGCCTCGGCGGCCTTTGGCCCGGTCGCGGGCTTGGCTGCATCCGGCGCCTTGGCCTGATCGCCGGCCTTGGCTGCGCCTTCGACGGCGGCGCTGCCGACCGACGAGAACGCGCCTGTTCCCATCCAGGCGGCGAAGCCAATGAGCACAACTATAGCGGCAAGCTTGTGAAACCTGATTTTCGGCATCATTGTTTTTCCACTGCGGGTTCGGCCAGATCGTTTTCCAACAAGGCCCGTCTTCTAACAGCTACCGTGTCTTCAACTCGGGCGCGTCGCCGATATGGGTGCGCGTCAGGCCGTGTTCAATTTGCCGTGAACGGCGAAGCCGCGCTTCTACATCAAAGTTGCAGCGCAATATAGTCAGAAAAGTTGCGCGATCATTGCGTCACGGGACACGGCGCGCCTGCCGCCATCCAGTTTTCGATTGCTTGATAGGTCGCTTCGGCCGAGCCGGGCGCCGGCTCACGATCGGCACCCGGGGCCCAGCTCCAGGCGACCAGTTTGTCGTCGCGCACATGCAGCGCAACATCCTCCAGGCTGCGGTCGCCATTGCGACTGCGATCCTTGATCTGGGCGCAGATTTCCGCCGAGGATTTGCCGAACCAGACCATCTCGGCCGGCGCCAGATGCCAGTTCTCGGCGCCGGGCGGCCCGTGCAATGCACTGGAATTGCTCGCGAAATGACATGTCGTGCAGCGCAAGCCCGGATTGCCGAAACCGGAGCCGTCGGCGCCACGCTGGACGTTGAAGGCATGGACGCGCGTCCCGCCATAGTGAGCGCCGGACCAGCGCGGCCGGTCGTCGGCAACATGACAGTCGGCGCAGCGCGGGTGCGAGAACACGGCGTAGATCTTGTCCCATTCGGGCAAGCCTTTCGCAGCGTCGGCTGCAATCGGCGCCGGTGCCTGCCCTTCTTGTGCGATTGCGAAGGGCGCCGCCGAAAACAGAGTGGCAAGAGACGTCAGCATGATGAGGAGCTTTGTCATGCGAAAGCCACCGCCTTCGACAACGGCAGCGTCCGGATGCGCTTGCCGGTGAGCGCGAAGATGGCGTTGGCAAGTGCGGGAGCCGCCGGCGGCGTGCCGATCTCGCCGACGCCGCCCATCTTGTGGAAGTTCTCCAATATCGCGACTTCGAAGACCGGGCACTGGAAGATGCGCATGGCATCGTAGTCGTGGAAATTCGACTGCTCGACCATGCCATCGGCGAAGGTGATTTCCTGCCCCATAGCCGCCGACAGGCCGTAAATGGCGGCCGAGATGAGCTGCGCTTCGATGATGCCTGGATCGAGTGCTGTGCCGACATCGGCGGCGATCCACACTTTCTCGATGCGGATGCCGGCGGGCGTGTCGGCAACCTGGACGATCTCGCCGACCCAACTGCCGAAGGACAGCGAGAAGGCCATGCCCCTAGCCCTGCCGGCCGCCAGCGCCTCTCCCCATTTCGCCATCGCGGCGACCTTCTCGACCACCTTGACCGCCGCTGGATAGGCGGCCATCAACGTCTTGCGCATCTCGACCGGATCGGTTTTTCCGGCGACCGCGATCTCGTCCATGAAGCCTTCATGGAAGAAGCCGTTGATCGAACTGCCGACCGAGCGCCAGAAGCCGACCGGGACAGTGACCGGAGCGGCGACGCCGCTCACCCGGTAGTTCGGGACGGTGTAGGGCTGGTCGTAGGCGCCGTCGACGATGGCCTTGTCAGGCCCGAGCGGCGATATCGAGGGGAACAGCCGGCGCAAGGTGCCGGCGATCACAGATGGCGAGGCGATCGTCATGTCGACGGCGACCGGCAGGCCGTCATCGCCCAGCCGCGCCCGGAATTTGCCGACGGCCGCCGGCCGATAGGCGTCGTGACGCATGTCCTCCTCGCGCGTCCACGTCACCTTGACAGGGCGGCCACCTGCTTCCTTGGCCATCAGCGCCGCACACAGCGCATAGTCCATCTCGACGCGGCGGCCGAAGCCACCACCCATGAAGGTGGTGTAGACAGTCACATTGTCCTGTTCGATGCCGAGCAGATTGGCGCAAAGCTGGCGCACCAGGGTCGGCGCCTGGTTGCCGCACCAGATATCGAGCATGCCGTCCTTCAGCCAGGCCGTGGCATTCATCGGCTCCATCGTGGCATGCGCCAGATAGGGCACGGCATAGTCGGCCTCGATTGTTCTTTCGCGCGGCGCATCGGCGAAGGCCTTGGCGACATCGCCATCGTCGCGCAGTGCCGAGCCCTCGGTGCCAAGCGCCTGCTTCAGCACCCCGGCGATTGCCGCGCTGTCCGGCGGATATTCTGGCTCGGCCCATCGGGTCTCGATCGCGTCCGCCGCCTTGAACGCCGCCCAAGTGTTTTCGGCGATGATGCCGAAGCCGTGGCCATAGTTGGTTTCGAGCGGCACGATCCTGATCACGCCGGGCATCTTTTCCGCTTTGGCAAGGTCCGCGCCGACCGGCCTGGACCAGAAGCGCGGGCTCATCTTCACCGTGCCGTAGACCATGTCCGGCAAGCTGACATCGATGCCGAAGATCGGCGCGCCAGTGACCTTGGCAAGCATGTCGATCCGCTTTTGCGGCTTGCCCAGCAGTTTCCAATCGGCTCTGTCCTTGAGCCGACCTTCCGCCGGCGGCGCAATCGCGGCAGCGTTTGCCGCCACTTCGCCGTAGGTCAGCGACTTGCCTGACGCCTTGTGCAGGATCGAACCGTTGGCCGTTTCAAGATCGGCAGCTTCTACGCCAAGCTTCTGCGCCGCCGCAGCAATCAGCATCTGCCGCGCGGCTGCGCCCGCCTGCCGCATCTTGTTGAAACCGTCGCGCGTCGAGGCCGAGCCGCCGGTGCCTTGCAAAGCGAGGAATTTGCCGACGACGCCCAGACCTGAACGCACCGCCTGGGCGGTCATGCTCTCATCGAAGAAGGCGAACGGGCCGCCCTCTTCCAGGATCGCTGCATTGTAATAGGCGTAGGAGGCCGGGCCGTGTTCGACCTTGACCTGGTCGAGGCTGACGTCGAGCTCTTCGGCGACCATGACGGCAAGCGTCGTCGAGATGCCTTGCCCCATCTCGGCGCGCGGCGCGACGATGGTGATGGTGTTGTCGGCGCCGATTTTCACATAGGGATTGAACGTCGCCTCACCGGCGGCGAGATCGCCATCCAGCGGGTTCGGGTAGGGCTTGCGGTAATAGTAATAGCCGACGGCGACGCCACCGGCGATGGCAGCCGCGCCGATGAGAAAGCTGCGCCGTGCGATCTTTGCGACACTGGCCATGATCAAAGCCCCGCCGTCTTGAGTGCCGCAGCTTTTTTGATAGCCGCGCGTATCTTCGGATAGGTGCCGCAACGGCAGAGATTGCCACCCATGGCGTTGTCGATGTCGGCATCGGTCGGATCGGCGACCTCGTCGAGCAACGCTACGGCGCTCATGATCTGGCCAGCCTGGCAGTAGCCGCATTGCGCGACCTGTTCTTCCAGCCAGGCCTGCTGCACCGGATGCAGTTTGCCGGGCGCACCGATGCCCTCGATCGTAGTAATGGCGCCGGTGGCCTGGCCGACCGGCAACGAGCAGGAGCGGACGGGCTGGCCATCGACATGCACCGTGCACGCGCCGCAGGCGGCGATGCCGCAACCGAATTTCGGCCCGGTCTTGCCGATGAGATCACGCAGCGCCCATAGCAGCGGCATTTCGGGATCGGCATCGATGTCGAACGCGTGACCGTCTACGGTGAGGCGCATGGGGGATAACCCTTCGTTGTGGTCGTTCACAGTCCGAAGCGGAATGGTACGCCATCTGCTTCATACAAGTTGACAAAATTCGTAATTTTGTCAATAGAGGTTACGCAGATAGTGTCGCAGCCGTGAATCAGATCGAAGACATCACCACCACAGACCCGAGGCGCGTCCGCATTCTGGACGGCGCCATGAAGGTGTTTCTGGCCTATGGTTTTTCGCGCACCACCATGGACGATATTGCGCGCGCCGCCGACATGTCGCGGCCGGCGCTCTATCTGCTCTTCAAGAACAAGACCGACATTTTTCGCGCCATAGCCATGATGCTCCTGTCGCGCTCGGTCGAGGCGGCAAAGGTGGCGCTGGCCGGCGATGGCACCTTCACGGAGCGCATGACGCGGGCCGTCGACGAGGGGCTGATCTCGATGATGCGAGGTGTCATCTCATCGCCGCACGGCGCCGAGCTGCTCGACATGAAGTCGAGCCTTGCTGATCTCGTCGTCTGCTGGCGCGACGGCCTTGGCGGACATATCGCTGCGGCGATCGAGAAAGAGGCCGGGCGCAACGGCGCCGACCTGGCGGCCAAGGGCCTGTCGGCGCGCCTGCTCGCCGACATGCTGCTTGACGGGCTGGAAGGCATGAAGGCGCGCATCAGCGATGCGGACGAACAGCGCAAGGCCGCGGGCGCGCTGGTCAAGGTGATCGACCTGGCCCTTCAGGCCTGACGGCGCTCTGCCTCCGGCTTCTTGCGCGCCGCGAGGAACTCCTTGACCCGCCGGCCCGGCGCGGGGCCGTGCACCGGCTTGAAGCCATCGTCAAGCTCGCCGGAGAGATCAAGCGTTGGCCGCTTGCCGACGGCGTCGTAGTTCTCCTCCAGCCAGTCGCTCGCCGCCGTGCGGCCGAGGTCGCGCAGATAGGTCAGGAACGCCCATTCCGCATTGACCTTGGACGACGCCGAGAGGTCCTTGAACGCCTCGTCGGCGTCGATGCGGTGCATGCGGATGTCGCGGTACTCGCCATGCGGCAGGCGGCCGGCGGCGATCAGTTCCTTGACGAAGGCGATCGAGCGGAATTCGTTCAGCAGCCCGGCATTGAAGGTGATCTCGTCAATGCGGTTCTGGATTTCGTTGGCGCTTTTCGGCGTGCCTTCGCGCACCACCGGGTTGATCTGCACCAGAAGCACGTCCTCGGTCGCCGCCGTCTTGAAGAACGGGAACAGCGCCGGATTGCCGCCATAGCCACCATCCCAGTAGGGCACGCCCTTGATCTCGACGGCGCGGAACAATTGCGGCAGGCAGGCCGAAGCCATCACCGTGTCGAGGTCGATTTCGCCATCGGAAAAGACGCGCAGTTGGCCGGTCTCGACATTGGTTGCCGAGATGAACAGTTCCATCGACTTGCAGGCGCGCACATTGGCGAAATCGATCTCCTGCTCGACCACGTCGCCCAGCGGGTTGAGCCCAAGCGGATTGGCGACATAGGGCGAAAACACCCGCGACATGGTGTCGAAGAAGAAATAGCCGGGCGTATTCTCGATCGACCAGTTGCCCCAGGCGACGTCCCATGGCATGCGCTGCACCGGGCTGAACCGGCCTTTCGCCGCCACCGCGCGCCAGAAATCGTCGAGCTTCTTGCGTGCGCCATCAACGCCGCCGCGCACAAAACCGTCGGCCAGCGCCACCGCGTTCATGGCGCCGGCGCTGGTGCCGGACACAGCCGCGATCTCCAGCCTGCCATCCTCCAGCAGCCGGTCGAGCACGCCCCAGGAGAAAGCCCCGTGCGAGCCGCCGCCCTGCAGGGCAATGTTGATCTTCTTGGTTTCCTCCGCCTTGCCGTTTTTCGTCATGGCGATCCTGTATCGGTTTGGGCGCTGCAGCCTTGTCCCGCCCGGGAATCGGGCGGGGTTCGACCGCAGCGGACTTATGTTGCAGTGCAGCATATAAGTGATGACCGAGGCAAGAACACGAACACGGTCGCGTGATCACATGAAATTTCGGTCATGAAAGAACGGCCTCTCCACCTGAAATGGAGAGGCCGTTTTCCTTCGAGACGGTGTTGCGATCTCAGGCGACGAGCTTCGGCACCGGCCCGACATAGCGCGATTGCGGCCTGATCAGCCGCCCTGTCGTCTGCTGTTCACGCGCATGCGCGATCCAGCCGGCGACGCGCCCGGCGGCAAAGACATTGCTGAAGGCCTGTGGCGGAAAGCCCGCCGCTTCCAGCACCAGCGCGGTGTAGAACTCGACATTGGTCTGCAACGAGCGCTGCGGCTTGGCGATCCGCAGCACCTCCAGCGCCGTCTGCTCAACCTTCTCGGCGAAAGCCAGCCGACGGCCGGTCTCGCCTTCGCTACCCAGCTGCCGCACCACCGCTTTCAGTACGTCGGCGCGCGGATCGCGGACACGGTAGATGCGATGGCCGAAGCCCATGATGCGTTCGCCATGCGCGACCTCGTCGCGCAGCCAGCCGGCGGCATCGCCATGCGCCCGGATTGCATCCAGCATCTCGATCACCGGACCGGGCGCGCCGCCATGCAACGGCCCCTTGAGCGCGCCGAGCCCAGCCAGCACCGACGATGTCAGGCCGGCCAGCGTCGAAGCGACGACGCGGGTGGCGAAGGTCGAGGCGTTGAGGCCATGGTCGCAGACGGTGACAAGATAAGTGTCGAGCGCTTTTGCCAATGCCGGCGACGGGATTGCTCCGTTAAGCATCCGCAACATGTCGGCGGCATGATCGGCATTGCCATCCGGCGCGATCGGCTGATCGCCGCGCTTGAAGCGCAGCAGGGCTGGCGTCAGCACCGCCGGCGCCGCGATCAGCCGCAGCGCGTCCGTCAGGCTCTCGCCGTCCGGCAGCAGCGCCATGCCGGCGCGCATGGCGCTGTAGATCTCGAGCGGCGCCAAAATCGGCAGCGAAGGCAACAGCCGCTGGAACACATCGACGCGGGCCTCGCCCAGCCTCGCCGCCAGTTCGGCATCGCCCGGCAGGTCGTCGAAGAAACCGTCCAGCAGCAGGCGGACCACTTGCGCGTAGCGCCAGCGTCCCGCCAGCTCCGGCAAGGCGTAACCCCGGATCGTCAGATGACCGCCGAGACCATCGACATCGGAGAGCACCGTCTCCGCCGCCACCACATCATCGAGCCCATTTGCCATGTCTCATCTCCTTGCAGCTTTTCTCCACCAGAGATAAGGGTTGACCACATCTTCATCAATCTTGATCAATATAATCAATATCAGGGATCAAAATGTCCGAATGGCTGTCGCGGGAAGAGGCGCTGGAGAGGCTGAAGGTCCGGCCTCAGACGCTCTACGCCTATGTCAGCCGCGGCCGCATCGGCATGCGGCCGGATGAGACCGACCCGCGCCGCAGCCAGTACCGCGTTGACGACATCATAGCGCTTGCTAACCGGCGGGCGCGCGGACGCAGTCCGTCTGCCATCGCCGAGAGCGCGATCGCCTGGGGCGAGCCGTCGATCGCAACGGCGATTTCGACCGTCCTGCACGGTCGCCTCATCTATCGCGGACAGGATGCCGTTGCGCTCGCCAAATCGGCCACGCTGGAAGAAACCGCCGCCGTGCTCTGGGCTTCGACCGAACCGGTGGCTTTCAAGGCACCGTCATCTGAGGCACCTCATCCAGCCGGCCGCGCTTCGGCTTTTGCGCAGCTTGCCATGCTTGCCAGCCTGGGGCGACCTTCGCTCGGGCGCAGCGCCGCGTCGCTGTGCACCGAGGCCGCGCACACAATAGGGGCGCTAGCGCAGGCGCTGGGCGCTGCAGCCAGCACGGCGCCTGTTCACCAACGTCTGGCGCAGGGTTGGTCGGTGGATGATGCCGGCGCGGAGGCGATACGCTGCGCCCTCGTCCTGCTCGCCGATCATGAACTCAACGCATCGACCTTCACTGCCCGCGTCGCGGCCTCGACCGGGGCCTCGCCCGCCGCATGCCTGCTGGCAGGCCTGGCGACGCTGACCGGCCCGCGCCACGGCGGCGCCGGCGAAGCGGTGATGCAACTGGCGGAGGATGCGGCACGGCACGGCGCCGAGGCGGCGGTCCGGCGCTGGCTCGGCCACGACCGGCCATTGCCGGCGTTCGGCCACCCGCTCTATCCTGAAGGCGATCCCCGTGCCACCGCACTTCTGGCCGTCATCCCAGTCGACGAGATACTGCAACAGTTGCAAAAAGCCGCCATTGCCGCGACCGGCGCGCATCCGAACATCGACTTTGCCCTGGCTGCGTTGACACGTGGCCTCGGCCTACCGCGCGATGCGCCGTTCCATTTGTTTGCGTTGGGACGCAGCGTCGGCTGGGCCGCTCATATGGTCGAACAGATCATGAGCGGCAGCATCATCAGACCTCGCGGCCGCTATGTCGGATCATTGACCTGACCAGGCAAGCCGTCAGGCTGACTTGGCCCCGAACCGCGCGCGGTATGCGACCGGCGTCGTGGAAAACTGCTGACGGAAGTGATGACGCAACGTGCCCGCCGCGCCAAAGCCAGCGGTCTCGGCAATTCGCTCGATCGGCATTGCCGTATCTTCCAGCAGCGTGCGCGCCCGCGAAAGTCGTTCCGAGAGCAGCCAGCGGGCCGGCGTGACGCCGGTTGCGGCGGCGAACCGGCGCAGAAATGTCCTCTCGCTCATCCCGGCAAGTTCGGCCAACGTGGCGACGGGATAGTCGGCCGAAATATTGGCGCGCATTCTGTCGATCAACGGCCCAAGCCGGCTGCGCTCATGCGGTTCGGGAACGGAGCTCTCGACATACTGCGCCTGGCCGCCGTCGCGATGCGGCGGCACGACCAGCCGACGCGCCACCATATTGGCCGCTTTGGTGCCGAAATCGCGCCGGACCAGATGCAGGCAAAGGTCGATACCGGCAGCACTCCCGGCCGATGTCAGGACGTTTCCCTCATCGATGTACAAGACGTCGGGAACCACGGTGATATCAGGGTACAGCTCCGTCAGCTTCTCGCTATAGCGCCAATGCGTCGTCGCCCTTTTGCCTGCCAGCAGACCTGCGGCGGCAAGCACGAACACGCCCGAACAGATCGAAAGAATTCGGGCGCCGCGCTCATGTGCCTTTTGAAGCGCCTCGATCAGCGACGGCGGCACCGGCGACTCCGATCCGCGCCACCCAGGCACGATCACTGTCTCGGCTTGGCCGATCAGATCGGCTCCGCCATCGGCAACGATGCGCACGCCGCCCAAGGCGCGCATTTCACCGCCATCGATCCCGGCGACCGCAAAACGGTACCAATCCTCACCCATTTCCGGCCTGGGCAAGGCGAAGATCTCAACCGCCACGCCGAACTCGAATGTGCACAGCCCGTCATAGGCAATGGCAACGACAAGCGGATTGACAGGATGGGAAGATGCATTTGGCATGATCTTGACGATATATGGCAAAGCTGCCAGCTGCAATCGCCCTGCCCGGTGCTTTATCTCTCCGTCGCATCAGCAACGGAGATTAGAGATGAGCTACGTGACAGAGACTCCCGCAGCATCGCCGGAAATTGCCCGCGACCACTTCCTGCGCCGGCTTTCCGTCGAGACCGACTGTTCCGACGTCGCCGCTGCACTGCGCGCCGGAGAGCAGGACTTTGCCCTTCTGCATGTGGTCGGTTCGCCGGAAGCCTATGAGCGCCGCCATGTACCGGGCGCTCTGCATTTGCCGCACCGCGAGATAGCGGCCGAGCGGATGGCGGAGTGGCCCGAACAGGCGCTGTTCGTCGTCTATTGCGCGGGACCCCATTGCAATGGTGCGGATCGGGCGGCCTTCAAGCTGGCCGGCCTCGGCCGTCCGGTGAAGATCATGATCGGCGGCATCACCGGCTGGGAGGACGAGGATCTTCCATTCGCCTCAGGCAAGGAGCCGGGTACCCTGCGGGCATGATCCCGAGGCCAAGCACTTGCCGTCCGCCCCTTCGAGCAACGGGATGGCGACTGGCGCTCTACGACATCGTGTCGAGTTTGCGCTGCATGGCGGCGATCTGGTCCTTCAATTCCTGAAGGTCGTCGCCACTCTTTTCCGGCGCTTCCTTGCGGGCCGGTTCGGGCGCAGCCGCCGCAGCGCCATTTGAGGTGGCTGACGGGAACGGCGTGAACAGGCGCATGGCGTTCTGGAACATTTCCATGTTGCGCCGCGTCTGCTCTTCCAGCGCCTTGATCGGCGTGGCGATCTTCATCACGTCGAGCGGCGACTTGCCGATCGCGCCTTTCATCTGCTCGCGGAAACGCTCCTGTTCCTTGGAGAAGGCGATCATCGACTGCTCGAGGAAGCTCGGCACGATCATCTGCATCTGGTCACCGTAGAAGGCGATCAGCTGGCGCAGGAACGGAATCGGCAGCATGTTCTGCCCATCCTTGTTCTCCAGTTCGAAGATGATCTGGGTCAGCACCGGATGGGTGATGTCGTCACCGGTCTTGGCGTCCTGGACCGTGAACTCCTCGCCCTTCTTGACCATCTCGGCCAGATCCTCGAGCGTCACATAGGTGCTGGTGCCGGTGTTGTAGAGACGGCGGTTGGCATATTTCTTGATAATGATCGGGTCGTCTTTCGCGGCCATCAGCATCCTCCCGGGGACACCGGCGCGCCTGAGTAAGCCGCCGGTAACGATTGCGCCATTTTTAAGGATATGCGCAAAAGCTCCATAATTCCAAGCGCTTTGTGCAGTGCGGCATCATTTATTGCTGCATGGCGGGCCAAATATGCTGCGCAGCAATGGCCAGGCGATCGCGCCGGCCGCCCGTGCCCCGCTTGCGGTGCATGGCCGGCATGCCCATTTCCGGTTTGACTTGGGGTGTGGAACCGGCAAGAAAAGTGACAACAACACCCAAGAACACGACACCTCGAAGTCTGGAGAGAAAAATGTCCGCTTCCAATTCAATCGTCGTCGCCAGCGCCGCACGCACCGCTGTCGGCTCCTTCAACGGCGCCTTCGCCGCCACACCGGCGCATGAGCTTGGCGCCGTCGTCATCAAGGAGCTTTTGTCGCGCGCCGGTGTCGAGCCGGGCGAAGTCGATGAGGTCATTCTCGGCCAGGTGCTGACCGCGGCACAGGGCCAGAACCCCGCCCGCCAGGCGTCGATCAACGCCGGCCTGCCCAAGGAGACGACCGCCTGGGGCCTCAACCAGGTTTGCGGCTCGGGCCTGCGCGCCATCGCGCTCGGCATGCAGCAGATCGCCACCGGCGACGCCAAGGTGATCATCGCCGGCGGCCAGGAGTCGATGTCGCTGTCGCCGCACGCCGAGCACCTGCGCGCCGGCGTGAAGATGGGCGACTACAAGATGATCGACACCATGATCAAGGACGGCCTGTGGGACGCTTTCAACGGTTATCACATGGGCAACACCGCCGAGAACGTCGCCCGCCAGTTCCAGATCACCCGCGACGACCAGGACCAGTTTGCGCTCGCTTCGCAGAACAAGGCCGAGGCCGCGCAGAAGGCCGGCAAATTCAACGACGAGATCGTCGCCGTCACCATCAAGGGCAGGAAAGGTGACACCATTGTCGATCAGGACGAATACATCCGTCACGGCGCCACTATCGACGCCATGACCAAGCTGAAGCCGGCCTTCGACAAGGACGGCACGGTGACCGCCGCCAACGCTTCCGGCATTAATGACGGCGCTGCCGGCGCCCTGCTGATGACCGAGGCCGAGGCATCGCGGCGCGGCATCACCCCGCTGGTGCGCATCGCGTCCTGGGCGACCGCCGGCGTCGATCCGGCGATCATGGGCACCGGACCTATTCCCGCTTCGAAGCGGGCGCTGGAGAAGGCCGGCTGGTCGGTCAAGGATCTCGACCTCGTCGAGGCCAATGAGGCCTTCGCCGCACAGGCCTGCGCCGTCAACAAGGGCATGGGCTGGGATACGTCCATCGTCAATGTCAATGGCGGCGCCATCGCCATCGGCCATCCGATCGGCGCCTCGGGCGCGCGCGTCTTCAACACGCTGGTCTTCGAGATGCGCCGCCGCGGCGCCAAGAAAGGCCTCGCCACGCTCTGCATCGGCGGCGGCATGGGCGTGGCGCTGTGTGTGGAAGCGATTTGAGAAAAATAGAGTGAATGGTGAATGGCAAATGGTGAATGACGGATAGCCACCCGTCTTCGACCATTCACCATTCACTATTGACCATTCACCAGGGAGGAGGAACTCAATGTCCAAAACAGCAATCGTCACAGGCGGATCGCGCGGCATCGGTGCGGCGATCTCGATCGCGTTGAAGAACGCCGGCTATTCCGTTGCCGCCAACTATGCCGGCAATGACGAGGCTGCGGGGAAGTTCAGCGCGGAGACCGGCATCAAGACCTATAAATGGTCGGTCGCCGACTACGATTCCTGCGCCGCCGGGATCAAGCAGGTCGAGGCCGATCTCGGCCCGGTCTCGGTGTTGGTCAACAATGCCGGCATCACCCGCGACGCCATGTTCCACAAGCTGACGCGCGAGCACTGGAAGGAGGTTATCGACACCAACCTCTCCGGCGTCTTCAACATGACGCATCCTCTGTGGGGCGGCATGCGCGACCGCAAGTTCGGCCGCGTCATCACCATCTCCTCGATCAACGGCCAGAAGGGCCAGGCCGGCCAGGTCAACTATTCCGCCGCCAAGGCCGGCGACATCGGCTTCTCGAAGGCGCTGGCCCAGGAAGGCGCCCGCGCGGGCATCACCGTCAACGTCATCTGCCCCGGCTACATCGCCACCGAGATGGTCAAGGCCATCGACGAGAAGGTGCTCAACGAACGCATCATCCCGCAGATCCCTGTCGGCCGCCTCGGCGAACCGGAAGAGATCGCGCGTTGCGTCGTCTTCCTCGCCTCCGAGGACGCCGGTTTCATCACCGGCTCGACCATCACCGCCAATGGCGGGCAGTACTTCGTCTGACCGAAATCGCACGGCGTATCGGTTCAGGCAACCAGCTTGAACTCGCGCTTCGCCGACGGCTTGGCCATGCCGGGCTGTGACGGCGCCGGCAGCCTCGCCATATCGGCCCCGCTGAGACCTGACAGCTTCAGCGAAATCCTGCGCTTTGCGATCGGGTTGATGTTGACGAAACCAAGCACTAGGTTACGCAGGAAGCGCCTCAACGGGGTGCGCGTCAGCGCCATGCCGGTAAGCCGGCCGGCCAGTTCGATCACCTCCTTCGCCGCCGGGCGGCGAAGCGTCTCGTAGAGGTCGAGCTCGCTTTCAGGGCGGATGCCGTTGATCACATCGCCAAGCAGTTCTCCCAGCACCACGGCATCGATCAGTCCGGTGTTCATCCCCTGACCGCCGGCCGGGCTGTGCACATGGGCGGCATCGCCCATCACGAACAGGTTCCCCTGGCGATAGGATTTGGCGATGCGGTGATGGACGCGGAAGCGTGTGCTCCAGCTCAGATCGAGAATCCGCGCCCTGCTGGCGGAAGGGCCACGGCTGTCCAGCAGCGCCTGGATGTCGGCGATGCCAGGTCGCTCCGGCGCTTCATCCATGGTCGCGACGATGCGGTAGGACCCATCCGGCAGCGGCGCCACGACGACCAGCCCGGCCGGCGAGAACAGCAGCGAGACTTCCGTCGGCCCGAGCGGCCAGTCGAGGCGGACGTCGGCGAGAACAAAGGAGCCGTCATAGGCCTCACCGTCGAAGCCGATGCCCGCAGCGTCGCGGACCACGCTGTGCATGCCGTCTCCACCGACGACGTAGCGTGCCGTGATCGTGCTTTCGCGGCCGTTCTGGACAAGGGTAACGCGTACACTGTCCTGGTCCTGCGTCAGCCCCTTCGCTTCGACGCCGCGATGGATGGCGCCGCCCAGTGCGGCGATGCGTTCGGCCAACACCTTCTCGGTCAGGTTCTGCGGGATCATCAGCACATAGGGGTATGCTGTGGGCAGACCGGCAAAGGCGAGATTGACCCGCGTCCGGTCACGGTCGCGGATGGCAAAGTTATCGAGCTTCAATCCGAGTTCGACCAGGCGCCCGGCGACGCCGAGCGGCTTCAGTGTTTCCAGCGTCTGCGCATGGATCACGCCGGCGCGTGAGGTGTTGAGGCCTTCGGCAAGACGGTCGACCAGCACATGGTCGACGCCCCCCAGATGCAGGGCAATCGACAGCGCCAGGCCTGTCGGGCCAGCGCCAATGATAAGGACTTCGGTGGTATCGGGCAGCATTTTCTGGCTCCATTTGTCAACGGTTGGTGACTTTTAGTTTGAGCGCTTGAATTTGTCAACAGTCGTTGGCATATGAATTTTCATGATTGCGAATCAGCCTAAGAAACCCAGCAAATCCGACCGTACCCGCGCACAAATCCTGGGTGCCGCCAGACAGCTTTTCGCCGAGCATGGCTATGATGGCGCCTCGATCCGTGACATCGCCGCACGCGCGTCGATCGATCCGGCAATGGTGATCCGCTACTTCCACAGCAAGGATGAACTGTTCGCCAGGGCAGCACTGTTCGACCTGCAACTGCCGGCAACGCAAGTGACCGACGAGAGCTCGATCGGTGATGCAATTATCCGACGCTTCCTTCGAACATGGGAAGGCTCAGTCAACGCCACCGGTATGGTCATCCTGCTGCGTTCAGCAGCATCGAACGAATTCGCCGCCGACAAAGTTAGGGAGATCTTCGCTACGCAGGTGAGACCGGTCGTTGCGGCGTTCGGCGACCCTGCCGACGCCGGCCGCCGCGCCGGACTTGTCGCCAGCCAGTTGCTTGGCTTGGCGACCTGCCGCTATCTGCTGCAGCTTCCACCGGTCGTTGCCCTGTCGCATGATGAAATCATCACCAGCATCGGCCCGACCTTGCAGCGCTACGTCACCGGAGTGGCGGCGGCCTGAAAGGTCGGCCAGCCCGACGGCTATAAGCTGATCACTTGTGCTGTTCCGGCACGCAAAGATTAACAACTCCGGCTCCCCTCTGTGCGAAACCCTCGTCACAAGCTGTGAATTCTCGGTGGACAAACTGTGGACAACACAACATGTTGGGGTGAACAAAACGGGAAAATCACCGCATCGCCAATTCGTCGCCGATTCGTTCCGGCTTTGACCGGAACGTTAACGGCGAAGACCCAAGCCACCATCCAAATGGTTAAGTTCGGTTAGGAAAAGTCAATAATTTCATAACCTTGACGGCGGTCTGTTGGTGCCCGACGAGGCTTCGCCGGAAAAGGTTAACGGGAACGCTCGCCCTGCATGAATCGGGCCAGTTTCAGGGATTCAGCATGTGGTGAGACTCCCGGTTACAAAATCCACATGTAGCCGTGAACAAAAGCTGAATCTGCTGGAGTCACCGATTCGTCGCCGATTCGTTCCAGACTCGTTCCACCTGTTAATCGGAAGAGAATCCGGACCTCGAAGGAAACTCCAGAACTGCCGGCCGGAACATTCCGCTTTCGCTTCGCGCCCGAAATCCTTATGTGTCGCCTGTCATACGCGCCATGCGAGGCGCGCTCCCGACAACACGATGCAGAAAGCCTCATTTCCGGGCCGATGAACATCCAGCCAAAACACACCGAGCCGCTGATCCTGTCGGGCCGCGACGTGACCGCCGTGCTGGGGCCGACCAACACCGGCAAGACCCATCTCGCCATCGAGCGCATGGTGGCGCATGAGAGCGGCATCATCGGCCTGCCGCTCCGCCTTCTGGCGCGAGAAGTCTACGCCCGCGTCTGCGAAAAGGTCGGCGCCCACAAAGTGGCGCTGATCACCGGCGAGGAAAAGATCCAGCCGCCCGGCGCGAAATATTCGGTCTGTACCGTCGAGGCCATGCCGCGCGAGACCGACGCTGCCTTCGTCGCCATCGACGAGGTGCAGCTTGCCGGTGACCTCGAACGCGGCCACATCTTCACCGACCGCATCCTGCACCTGCGTGGCCGCCAGGAAACGCTATTGCTTGGCGCCGCCACCATGCACGGCATCCTCCAGCGGCTGTTGAAGGGCGTCTCTGTAGTGACGCGGCCTCGGCTGTCACACCTGGCCTATGCCGGCTCGAAGAAGCTGACCCGGCTGCCCCGGCGCACGGCGATCGTCGCCTTCTCCGCCGACGAGGTCTATGCCATCGGCGAACTGATCCGCCGACAGCAAGGCGGCGCCGCCGTCGTGCTGGGCGCCCTCAGCCCACGCACCCGCAACGCCCAGGTGGCGCTGTTCCAGGCGGGCGATGTCGACTATCTCGTTGCCACCGACGCCATCGGCATGGGTCTCAATCTCGATCTCGACCATGTTGCCTTTGCCCAGAACCGCAAATTCGACGGCTACCAGTACCGCAATCTGACGGCGGCCGAGCTCGGCCAGATTGCCGGCCGGGCCGGCCGGCATCTGCGCGATGGCACCTTCGGCGTCACCGGCCAGGTCGATCCGCTGGACGAGGACCTGGTCAAGCGCATCGAAGGCCATGAATTCGATCCGGTGAAGGTGCTGCAATGGCGCACCGCGCATTTCGATTTCGCCAGCCTCGATGCGCTGAAGCGCTCGATCGAGACCAACGCACCGGTCGAAGGCCTGACACGGGCGCTTCCGGCGGTCGATGCGCAGGCGCTCGAACATCTCTCCCGCGATGAGGACATCCGCGCGCTCGCCACCAATGCCAAGCGCGTGGCGCTGCTGTGGGAAGCCTGTGCGCTGCCCGATTACCGAAAGATCGCGCCTGCCCAGCACTCCGACCTGATCGCCTCGATCTATACGGACCTCGCCAAACACGGCCATGTCGACGAGAACTACATGGCCGAGCAAGTGCGCAGGGCCGACACGACCGAAGGCGATATCGATACGCTGTCGCACCGCATTGCTCAGATCCGCACCTGGACATTCGTGTCCAACCGGCCGGGCTGGCTGGCCGATCAGGCACACTGGCAGGAAAAGACGCGCGAAATCGAAGACAGATTGTCGGATGCGCTGCATGAGCGGTTGACGAAACGCTTTGTAGACCGCAGGACTTCCGTCCTCATGCGGCGCCTTAGAGAAAATACAATGCCTGAAGCCGAAATTAGTCCTACCGGAACCGTCCTTGTCGAAGGCCATCATGTCGGCGAGTTGCAAGGGTTCCGCTTCACCGCCGACCAGACAGCCGGCGGCGAAGACGCCAAGGCCGTGCGCACGGCGGCGCAAAAAGCACTGGCCGCCGAGTTTGAGGCGCGCGCCGACCGCTTCGGCGCCTGCGCCAATGGCGACCTCGCGCTTGGCTCCGACGGCACGCTGCGCTGGATCGGCGCGCCGATCGGCACGCTGGTATCGGGCGAAGACGCGCTGAAGCCACGTCTGGTGCTGCTGGCTGACGAGCAACTGACCGGCCCCGCTCGCGACAAGGTCGCCACGCGCGCCGAGCGCTTCGTCAATTTCCAGATCGAATCCTTGCTGAAGCCGTTGGTCGACTTGAAGAATGCCGAGCAGATCACCGGCATCGGCCGCGGCATCGCCTTCCAGCTCGTTGAACATTTCGGCCTCATCAACCGCCGCGACATCGCCGAGGAGATGAAGTCGCTCGATCAGGAGGGACGCGCCGCCTTGCGCCGGCTCGGCGTGCGCTTCGGTGCCTATCACGTCTTCGTGCCGGCGCTGATTAAGCCCGCGCCCGCCGGACTGATCACGCTTTTGTGGGCGCTGAAGAACGACGGCAAGGACAAGCCTGGCTTCGGCGACGTGGTGCACGCGCTGGCCTCCGGCCGCACCTCAGTGGTCATCGATCCGGCTTTCGACAAGACTTTCTACAAGCTCGCCGGCTACCGCAATCTCGGCCGCCGCGCCGTGCGCATCGACATTCTGGAACGGCTCGCCGACCTGATCCGCCCGGCGACCAACTGGAAGCCCGGCCTCGGACAGCGCCCGGACGGCGCCTATGACGGACAGTCCTTCATGGTGACACCGCCGATGATGTCGATCCTGGGCGCCACCGCCGACGACATGGAAGAGATCCTGAAAGGTCTCGGCTACCGAGCCGAGCCGAAGCCGGCAGCGGATGTGAAGGCGCGGCTGGAAGCGCAGGACAACGCCGCGCGGGAAGCCGCGGCGGCCAAGCTGGCAGCGGACGCAGCTGCAAAGGCCGAACAGGCCAAGGTGGCGGAAGCCGCCGCAACTGACGCTGTCGCCGAAGCGCCGGCCGACGGTTCTGAACCGGATGCGACTGCCGTCCCTGAGGTTGCGGCTCAGGAGCCCGTTGCCGAAATGGCAGCGGAGGCTGTTGCAGACGCTCAGCCGGAAACTCCCGCTGAGGTTAAGGACGACGTGCCGGCGCCAGCAGCCGAAGCCGTTGCAGGAGAGGCACCAGAAGCTCCGGCCGAAGCTGGAGAAGAGACTAGGCTTGCGGCAGAGGCTCTCACTGAGGAACCTGCCGACGAAAGCGCCGGAGCCCCTACCTCCCCCTCGATGGGGGAGGTCGCGTCGCAGAGCGACGCGGGTGGGGGTGACAACGCCGACGGTGCAGATACTGCCGAAGCCGGCGCTCCCCCCGCCCCGGCGCTGCGCGCCGACCCTCCCCACGAGGGGGAGGGTGGAAACGCTGCGCCTGCCCCAGAGGCTGAAGAACCAAAGCCGATATTGCTATGGCGGCAGGGCCGTTTTGAGCAGCGCCCACGCCATCGTCACGAAAACCGCCGGGACAATCGTCCGCGCAACGGCCAAGCTACCCGCACCGATGCGCCTGCCGACGCTGCCGGCGGACAGCCCGCAACCGGCGATCGGCCGGCCTTTCAGGGCCGGCGCGACCAGCGCGACGGTGCTGCAAAGCCGCGCTTCGACCGTTCGAAGTTCAAGCCCAAGCCGCAGGCCGAAGGCGAACAGCGCCGCGACGGCAAGCCGCAAGGCGAGCGTCGCGAAGGCCGCCCAGACTGGAAAGGCGGCAGGTCGGAAGGCAAGGGCGGCTCGCAAGGCGGCAAGCCGGCCTTCCAGCCCAAACCGCGCGAGGAGCGTCCCGTGCGCTTCGATCCGGATTCGCCCTTCGCCAAGCTCGCCGCCTTGCGCGATCAGCTGAAGAAGTAGGCTCAGGCGCGCTGCGATGGTTGCTGAAGGTCGTCAGCGCATCGACAAATGGCTGTTCTTTTCGCGCGCGGTAAAATCGCGTTCGCTGGCGGCCAAACTGGTGGTGGCCGGACGCGTCCGCGTTAACAGCGACAAAGCAGCGCAGGCATCGGATCTGGTCAAACCAGGCGACGTTTTGACCATCACGCTCGAGCGCCGCATCTCCGTCTGGAAGGTGCTCGGCACCGGTGTGCGACGCGGCCCCGCCGAGGAAGCGCGCACGCTCTATGAGGATCTGTCTCCGCCGCCTGCGCCCAAAGGCGAGGCTGTCGCCGATGCCATTCCCGCGTTGCGCGAGGCCGGCAGCGGCCGGCCGACCAAGAAAGAGCGCAGGCAAACCGACCGGCTGTTTGGGGACGACTGAGAGGATCTGCGGTCTCCGCCGCGCCGGTGATCTGGAATTCCATTCCGGAAGCGCCGGTCCCACCGGCAATGGCCGCCCTTGCAAGCGGCGGGCAAAGGCGTTACCTCACCAAAAAAGCCTGATAAAATCGGGACGTCCCGGAGCCGACCAATGACCTATGTCGTGACCGACAACTGCATCAAATGCAAGTACATGGACTGCATCGAGGTCTGTCCGGTCGACTGTTTCTATGAAGGCGAAAACATGCTCGTCATACATCCCGACGAGTGCATCGACTGCGGCGTCTGCGAACCGGAATGCCCGGCCGATGCGATCAAGCCCGACACCGAGCCGGGTCTCGACAAATGGTTGCAGGTCAACACCGAATACGCCGAGAAATGGCCCAACATCACCGCCAAGAAGGAGCCTCCGGCAGACGCCAAGACCTTCGACGGCGAGGCCGGCAAGTTCGAGAAATATTTCTCCGCTGAGCCAGGCGAAGGCGACTGATGCTACGGCCGACTTGGCCGTCATAACGCTGCGTAACGCGCATCACAGATTACCTGCCTTGACAGGCGGCGATGTCGCTCGGCCTTCGCGTTTGCAGCAAAACCTTGATTCTCCCTACTTTTTGTGCTACATCAGCTGAAACATGCCGGTGACACAACGTCGATTTATGGCGCAAGCGCCCCAAATCACTGAAAGGTGAAATCCCCAATCGGACCAGAGCGATCTGGGCCAGGCAGTCGCTATGTGTGCGGTTTGCCGGTCCCGGCTTTTTCCGATGGGTTCATCTGTTGTGCGGCTAACGATCGGTTTCCCCGGTCGCACGCGTTCGGACCGGCAGGCCGCCGGTGCCACAACAAGGAGTTCAGGGCGTAATGGCAACGATCACCCCGCAGAAGAAGTCCACCGCGGCACGTCATGGTTTCAAGACCGGCGAGTACATCGTCTATCCGGCGCACGGCGTCGGCCAGATCGTCTCGATCGACGAGCAGGAAGTTGCGGGCCACAAGCTGGAACTGTTCGTCATCGACTTCCAGAAGGACAAGATGCGCCTGAAGGTGCCGGTCGCCAAGGCGACCTCCATCGGCATGCGCAAGCTGTCCGAAGAGGATTATGTCGAGCGCGCGCTGAAGGTCGTGCAGGGCCGTGCCCGCGTCAAGCGCACCATGTGGTCGCGCCGCGCCCAGGAATATGATGCCAAGATCAATTCGGGCGACCTGATCTCGATCTCGGAAGTCGTTCGCGACCTCTACCGCGCCGACAACCAGCCGGAGCAGTCCTATTCCGAGCGTCAGCTCTATGAGGCCGCGCTCGACCGCATGGCCCGCGAGATCGCTGCGGTCAACCGCATGTCGGAAACCGAAGCTGTGCGCCTGATCGAGGTCAACCTCAACAAGGGCCCTAAGCGCGGCGCCAAGGCCGACAATGAGGAAGCCGAGCAGGAAGAAGCTGCCTGATCGCTTTTGCAGTCGAATTCATGAAAAACCCGGCCTCGGCCGGGTTTTTTGTTTTGAACCCTACCCTCCCGCTTGTGGGGAGGGTCGCTGCGAAGCAGCGGGTGGAGGTGCGTGGCACCTGCCCTCACCCGGACCTTCGGTCCGACCTCCCCACAAGGGGGAGGTAGGGAGCTCTGCCTAAGCTTCCTTCTCGGCTTCCTGCTTCAGCGTGGCGATAAAACGCTTCGTCCGCTCCCGCTCGGGGGTGGAGAACACCTTTGCCGCAGCGCCTTTCTCCACAACCACGCCGGCGTCGAGGAACACCACCTCCTGCGCGATCTTGGAGGCCAGCCTGAGATCGTGCGTTGCCATCACCATGGTCGTGCCTTCGCTGGCGAGTTTTCCCAGCACGTCGACCACTTCCTGCGCCAGTTCGGGATCGAGCGCCGAGGTCGGCTCGTCGCACAGCAGCACCTTTGGCGACGGCGCCAGCGCGCGGGCAATCGCCACACGCTGCTGCTGGCCGCCCGACAGCGTCGCCGGCCAGGCATCGGCCTTGTGCACCATCCCAACTTTATCGAGCAGCGCCAGCGCTCGCTCGCGCGCCTTGGCCGTTGGCCATTTCAGCACCGTCACCAGCCCCTCCATGACGTTTTCGATGGCGGTGCGATGCGGGAACAGCTGGAAATTCTGGAACACCATGCCGGTCTGCAGCCGCAGCCGCTGGATGTCCCGGCTGGGGACCTTGATGCCGGGACGGAATGCCAGCGTCTCGTCGCCGATGCGCACCGTGCCGGAGGTCGGGATCTCCAGGAGGTTGATACAGCGCAGCAGCGTGCTTTTTCCCCCGCCGGACGGGCCGACCAGCGCGGTGACGCTGCCTTCGGCAATGGTGACCGTCACGCCTTTCAGCACCAGATTGTCGCCGAAGCGCTTTTCGATGTCGGTGAGGCCGATCATGAGCGCGCCTCCAGAAAGCCGCCATAGCGGTTCAGCCGCTCCTCCAGCCGCGTCTGCAAGGCCGATAGCACCGAGCTCATTGCCAGATAAAGGATCGCCGCTTCGACATAGAGGATCAGCGGTTCATAGGTGGTGGCGACGATGCGCTGCGCCGCCTGGAACATCTCCGGCACGGTGATGGCGGCGGCCAGCGAGGTATCCTTGACCAGCGAGATGAAGGTGTTGGACAGCGGCGGCACCGCGACGCGACCGGCTTGCGGCAGGATGGTGCGCCGCATCGCCTGGCTCCAGGTCATGCCGATCGAATAGGCCGCCTCCCACTGCCCTTTCGGCACCGAGCCGATCACGGCGCGGATGATTTCGGAGGAGTAGGCGCCGATATTGAGGGTGAAGCCGATCAGCGCCGCCGGAAACGCATCGAGCAATATGCCGACCGAGGGCAGGCCGTAAAAGATCAGGAACAGCTGCACCAGAAGCGGCGTGCCGCGAAAGATCCAGACATAGAAGCGAACCACGGCGACCAGAGGCTTCGGACCGAACAGCCGCACCAGGGCGACAACCAGCCCGACGAAGAGGCCGAGCGCAAACGACAGCAGTGTCAGCGGAACGGTGAAGATCAAGGCCGCCCACAGCAGCGTCGGCAACGAGTCCAGCATCAGGTAAAGCCAGTGCGGCACGAACGGCTCCTTCCCTCACAGACTGCCGGCGATGACCGGAAGTGCGATTGTGCTTCTCATATCATGTGAAAAACGGCGGGCCGTCAAAGACGGCCCGCCGCTGTTGTGTCATTGCCGGCGGCGATCGCCGGGAGACCTTCGTTACTGCGAAACGTCTTGGCCGAAATAGGTGTCGGCGATCTTCTTGTAGGTGCCGTCGGCCTTGATGTCGGCCAGCGCCTTGTTGATCGCGGCCACCAGTTCCGGATCGCCCTTGCGCACGATGACGCCGGAATAGTCGGCGTTTTCTTCCTGCGCCGCGATCTTCACATTGGCGTCGGGCTTGTGCTTCTTGAAGTCGAGGAACGACAGGCTGTCATTGATGGTTGCGTCGGCACGACCGGTGAGCAGCAGCTGGATCGACTGATCGAAGCCGTCGGTGCCGACGAGCTCGGCACCGTTGGTCTCGGCGAGCTTGCCGAAATTCGAGGTCAGCGACTGTGCCGACTTCTTGCCCTTGAGGTCGGCAAAGGTCTTGATGTCGGTGTTGTCGCCGCGCACGATCAGCACCGCCTTGGAGGCGATATAGGGTTCGGAGAAGTCATACTTCGCCTTGCGCGCGTCGGTAATGCCGACCTCATTGATGACAGCGTCGTAGCGGTTGGCGTCAAGGCCGGCGATCAACCCATCCCATTTGCCTTCGAGGAACTCGACCTTCACGCCGAGCTTGTCGCCGATCGCCTTGGCGATCTCGACGTCGAAGCCGACCAATGCTCCGGATTCGTCGTGATAGGTGAACGGCGCGTAGGTGCCTTCGGTGCCGACCTTGATGGTGCCGGCCTGCTTGATCTGGTCGAGATTGGCGCCGGCATGGCCCGATGTGACGGCCAGAACCTGCAGTGTCCCGGCGACGATGAGCGAATTGAGCCATTTCATTTTTCTGTGATCCCGTCCTTGGCCGGTGTCCGGCGTCTTGTGAGAGCCGGAAACTGACAGATAGAGCGCCGCAGAATAAGGAACCAGATTTCAAAAAAATGCCGATCCAGAAATCAGATTCTCAAAGCTGATCTGATCCATGCCAATCGGCCCGCTTTGCAGTGTCGGCTCACTCTCCCGAACAGCACAATGCAACCGCCATCGGCGGCGGAACCAATCCCCGGTGTGGCACGTTCATGCCGTGTTGTAGGGCGCTGCGTTTCCATTTCAAGAACCCCAGCTGCGCCAGACCCAAAGCAATTCCAGGAAAAGTGGGAAACCGGTTTTCCGTCCGGAATTGCGTCAGACCAGGATAGCGGCCTCCAGGCCGTCCGAAAATGTCCGGGAGCAGGAGCGCGGCATGATCGAAGACACGGCAGGACGGACCATGGTCCGCGCGGCGATGAAGGCCCCCTACCTCGAGCGCGACGAGGAGCATGTTCTCGCCTTGCGCTGGAAGGAAGACCAGGACCAGCAGGCGCTGCACCAGATCACCGTCGCCCATATGCGGCTGGTCATCTCGATGGCTTCGAAATTCCGTCATTACGGCCTGCCGCTCGGCGATCTGGTCCAGGAAGGGCATGTCGGGCTGCTGGAAGCGGCGGCGCGTTTCGAGCCGGAGCGCGAGGTGCGCTTCTCGACCTATGCGACCTGGTGGATCCGCGCCTCGATGCAGGACTACATCCTGCGCAACTGGTCCATCGTGCGCGGCGGCACCTCGTCGGCACAAAAGGCGCTGTTCTTCAACCTGCGGCGTCTGCGCGCCCGGCTGGCCAATAGCGCCGAGCCGATCTCCAACGCGACGCTCTATCGCGAAGTCTCGGTAGCGCTCGGCGTCTCCGAGGCCGATGTGGCGATGATGGATTCCAGGCTTTCCGCACCTGACTCCTCGCTCAACGCACCACTCGCCGACGATGCCGGCACCACCGAGCGCATGGATTTCCTGGTCTCGGACGATCCGCTGCCGGACGAAGTCGCCAGCGACACCATCGATTTCGAGCGCCGCCTGCTCTGGTTGAAGGCAGCGCTCGGCGCACTCAATGCCCGTGAACTCAGGATCATCGAGGAACGCCGGCTGACCGACGACGGCGCGACACTGGAAGCGCTTGGCGAGACGCTCGGCATTTCCAAGGAGCGTGTCCGCCAGATTGAGGCCCGCGCCATGGAAAAGCTGAAGGTCGCGCTGATGAAGCAGAACCCGGAATTCATGGCGGCCTAAGCAATTCCAGGAAAAGTGTGAGCGGTTTTCCGTCCGGAATTGCGTCAAACGAAATGCCTGGCGCTATTTGTCCGTTACGATCTTGACCTTGTCCCCGGCCGAAACCGAGGCGCCCGGCGACATCGCGTTGAGCACCCTGAACAGATCGAGCTTGCGGTCGACGCCGACCATCTGCGCCGAGAGCGAGCCCATGGTCTGGCCGGCCTGAACGGTGACGACACGGATATGCAGCGGCTTCAGTGCCGCCTTCTCAGTCGCACTCAGGATGCGGAACGAGCCGCTGACCGAGCGCGCCACGGGATCGAGCGTGGTGCTGGCCGAGGGAGCCGCCGTCAAAAGCCGGTAGACCTGGCCGCCGGCGCGGATCACCGCAATGTCGAACTGCCAACCATCGGCGCCGGCGTGCGCGGTCGCCGCCTCATTGCCGTTGATCGTCTCCTGGCGCACGCTGGTCTCGTCGAGACCGGCAACCCAGCCGCTCCTGATATAGTCGGTCAGCGCGCGGTTCTTGTCGATCGATACGCCGTCGAAGCGGATCGCCATGTCGCCGGGGCCCGTTGCCGTCACTGCCGCCGCCGTATTGTCGATGATGAAACCGTCCGGCACGGTGAACGACACGCCGAGGCCCGGATGCAGGAAGGTCTGGCCGCGCACATAGCCTTCTTCCGGCGTGTCGCCGTAGAGCAGGCCGTCAATGCCGGCCAGGAAGGAATCGCGGTCGCGCGTGCCGACGCCCGGCGCACCGAACTGGCGGGCGTGGCGCTGCGCCAGATCGATACGCTGCGGCGTGTTGGGGTGCGTGGCCAGGAAGTCGAGGCTGGCATCGGTGGCGCCGCTGATCGAACGGAAGTCGGTATAGGCCGACATCGACTGCAGGAAGCGGCCGGCGGCATAGGGATCGTAGCCGGCCTCGCCGATCGACTTGATGCCGATGGCGTCGGCCTCCAGCTCCTGGTTGCGAGAGAACTGCGCCAGCCTGAGCTTGCCGCGGATCAATGCCGCCTTGGCGGTCGGGCTGTCGCCGAGCACATCGGAAACAACCTTGGTCGCCAGGCCTTCCTCGGCCTCGAGCTGCTGGCGCTGCAGGCCATGGTTGGCGGTGACGTGGCCCATCTCATGCGCGATGACGGCGGCGAGCTCGGCCGAATCATTGGCCAGCGCCAACAGGCCGCGGGTGACGTAGAGATAGCCCCCCGGCAACGCGAAGGCGTTGACGTTGGGCGAATTGAGGATGGTGATGCGATAGGTCTGGGTCGGATTGGCCGACACCACGGTCAGGCTGCCGACGACCTTGGCCACCATCCGCTCGAGCTTGGGATCGGAATATTCGCCGCCATAGGTGGCGAGGATGCGCGGGTGCTGCGCCTTCGCAAGCTCCGCGAGCTTGCTGTTGGCGGCGACATTGTCAACCGTGATCGGCTTGTCGGAAGGCTGAAAACCGGATTCCTGCACCTCGGGCGGCGTGAACATCTGGCAACTGGCCAGCGCCACGGCAAGGCCGGCCAGCGCGAGGAAGCGCACCAGCGGTCTGCGTCTCAAAGTGTCAGTGCCGGTCGACAGCGCGGCGTCCCTTCAGCTTTCGGCGCATGACCTGGACCCAAGGGTCCACGCCAGCGAAAAATCGAATTTTCAGTGGCACATCCTGCACAAATCAAAAAACCTACAGCGTTTTACACATCCAGACGGATGTGGCGCTGTAGGGGGCAAATCACGGCTCGTGCCGGACCAGTACTGGGCGGACCTAGCCACATCAACCGGACCATGGCAAGCAAGCGCCACATCACCTGTAGCCGGTTTGGTCGTAAATTATGTCCGCTTCCGGGCAATATCGCGTGAACCGCCCGAACTTGCGCCGATATAGCGTCGAAACGCTTCAGGGCTAGTGCCATCGAAAAAATCGGCGGCAAGTCCCGTTGCGGCAACCCTGCTATTGTCCAGAAAAACCATCTCCTCGCCGATGCGGCGCGCGTCTTCCGGCTGATGCGTGACGAACAGCATGGTCATCGCGCGCTCGGCATGGACGCTGGCCACCAGGTCGAGCATGTCGTCGCGCAGTGCGGGTCCGAGCGACGCGAACGGCTCGTCGAGCAGCAGCACCGGCCGGTCACGCACCAGCACGCGGGCGAGCGCCACGCGCTGCCGTTCGCCGCCGGAGAGCTCGCGCGGCAGGCGCTTTTCCTTGCCGGCAAGGCCGACACGCTCAAGCGCTTCGGCGATTGCGGCGCGGTCGGCTTGCGTCAGATTAAGCGACGGCGAGCGGCCGAGCCCGACATTCTTCTCGACAGAGAGATGGGCAAAGAGGTTGTTTTCCTGGAACACCATCGAGACCGGCCGTGCCGACGGCGCGGAAGCGCCGACATTGGCGCCGCCGATCAGCACGCGGCCGGATTGCGGCGTCTCGAAGCCGGCGACCAGATTGAGCAGGGTCGACTTGCCCGAACCGCTCGCGCCCATGATGGCGGTGATCTTCGACGCTGCGAATTCGACATCGAACAGGAACGGCGTCTCGCCATAGCGGAACACGACCTGGTCCAGCCGCACGGCCGCGCCTTTTTCCATGGCGGAAGTCACGATCTTTCTCCTCGTCCCAACCAGTCCGCGGCGACCACGAGAGCCAGGCAGACCGCCCCGAGCAGCAAAGCCAGTCCGGCGGCGTCGGCCGTGCGGTAGCTGCCCATCCGCGCCAGCAGGAGATAGGGCAAGGTCTGCACCGAATCGCTGCCGAACAGCGCGATGACGCCAAGGTCCCCGAGCGACAGCGCCATGGCGAACGCAAAGCCGGTGGCCAGCGGCCGCCGTAGCGACGGCCAATCGACCAAGCGTAGCCGGTTCCAGCCGGAAATGCCGAGCTGTGCGCACAGCTTTTCGTGGCGTTCGCTCGCTGCATCATAGGCCGGACGCATCGCACGGATGGCAAAAGGCATCGCCATCACCGCGTTGACGGTGACGACCATGACGGGCGCGATGGCAAAGACGTCGCTGAACGTCCGCAGCAAGAGGAACCAGCCGGCGCCGATGACGATGGGCGGCACGACGAGGACAAAACCGGCGCCGGTGTCCACGGCGTGCTCGAGCAACGAACGCGCGCCGGAGCGACGGCTTAGCGACAGCGCCCGGCGCGCCATGATCAGCGACAGCGACAGCGCCACCGAAAGCAACGCCGCCAGCAGGCCGAGACCGGCGCTGGTCAGCGTCGCCTGGCGCACTGCGCTCTCGCCGGCCAGCCGACTGAGGTCGGCGCCAAGGCCGGATGCGACGGTTGCCGCCATCGGCCCGGCGACGAACAGCAAGGCAAGCACGATCAACGCCGTGTTGAGCGCCGTTTCGATCGGGCCGGCCAAGAGATAGCGGCGTGGCGCCACCGGCAGGTTGGCGTCGCCGGTCACATTGGCCCCAAGCCGCGTCAGCGCCAGCACGACGGCAAAGGTCAGCGCAATCTGCAGCACCGTCAGCGTCACAGCCCGCGCCGGATCGAAGTCGAAACGCAGCGCCTGGTAGATGGCGACCTCCAGCGTCGTCGCCGCCGGCCCGCCGCCGAGGATGAGGACGATGGTGAAGGAGGTGATGCAAAGCATGAAGACAAGCCCGGCGACAGCAGGCAGAGCCGACCGCAGCACCGGCCATTCGATCAGCCGAAAGGCTGGCCTCGCCCCCATGCCGAGCTGGCTTGCAAGCCGCCATTGATCGGCTGGCACCGTGCCCAGCGCTTCGAGGAACAGCCGCGTTGCCAGCGGCAGGTTGAAGAAGACATGCGCGACGAGGATGCCCGACAGGCCATAGATATCGGGCCAGCTTCGGCCGGCGATTGCGGCGAGATAGCCGGCTCGGCCATAGAGCGCCAGTATGCCCAGCGCCGCGACGATGGCCGGCAGTGCCAGCGGCACGGTGAACAGCTGCAGCATGAAGCCGCGGCCAAGGAAGCGCGGGTGCCGCGATAGAGCGCGCGCGACGAACAGCGCCGGCACGACGGAAAGCAGCGTTGAGAGGACTGCCTGCCAGAGCGTGAAGCGGACGACCCGCAAGAGATAGAGATCGAAGGCGGACGCAGCGCCTGCGAGGTCATGTGCGCCTTCGCGGATGAGCCCGGCGAAGGCGCCGCCGATCAGCAACGCGATTGCCGCAAGCGCGATGATGCCGGCTGCGATGCGGGGATCGGCGGAGTGTTGCGTTCGCATGTCGCGCTAGCCAACATTGCGGTTGGCTGGCGGAAACATTTCACGAAAGCCGAGTTCCCGCCCACCCCCCTCTGGCCTCCCGGCCATCTCCCCCGCAAGGGGGGAGATTAGCAGCTTCGCTCCTCTCGCCGCCTTTGCAGTGCTGGAGATTGACGAAAGCGATTGAGCGCTTGATCTCCCCCCTTGCGGGGGAGATGTCCGGCAGGACAGAGGGGGGCGCCGTAGAGCAGTCATCTTTCGATCATACAGCCAAACCTACTTGCTCATCACCGCCAGCCATTCATCGACCCAGGCCTTGCGGTTGGCCGCGACCTCTTCCGGGCTGAACAGCAAAGTCCTGGTCGGCTTGACCAGCCTGTCGAACGCCGGATTGAGCGGCTTGTCGGTTTTGCCCGCCGGGAACATCCAGTTGGTCTCGGGGATCACATCCTGGAATTTCGGCCCGGCCATGAAGGCCATGAACTTTTGTGCCAGCGGGTTCTTCTCACCCGTGGTGGTGATGCCGGCGACCTCGATCTGCAGATACTCGCCTTCCTCGAAAGACGCCCCCTGATAGCGCTCGGTGTTCTCGGCCACCATGTGGTAGGCCGGCGACGTCGTGTAGGACAGCACCATCGGCGCCTCGCCCTTGGTGAACAGGCCGTAGGCCTCGCTCCAGCCCGGCGTCACCGTCAGCACTTTCGGCTTGAGCTTCGCCCATGCCTCCGGCGCCTTGTCGCCATAGACCGATTTGACCCACAGCAGCAGGCCGAGGCCCGGCGTCGAAGTCCGCGGATCCTGGATGACGATCTTGTCGGCAGCGGCGCCCTCGACCAATTCCTTCAGGCTCTTCGGCGGGCTCTTCAGCTTTTCGGTGTCGTAGACGACGGCGAAATAGCCATAGTCGTAGGGGACGAAAGTATCGTCGCTCCAGCCGCCCGGCACGTTGTTTTCGGCCACCGCGCCATGCGGGACGAACAGCCCGGAGGCCTTGGCTTCCGCAGTCAGGTTGGTGTCGAGGCCAAGCACGATATCGGCCTTGGTCGATGCGCCTTCCAGCTTGACGCGGTTGAGCAGCGCGACGCCGTCGGCGACCGAGACGAAGTCGAGCGTGCAGCCGCATTCGGCCTCGAACTCCTTCTTCACCGCAGGGCCCGGCCCCCAGTCGGCGGTGAAACTCTCATAGGTGTAGACGGTGAGTTTTTCCTGCGCGGATGCAGGCGCAGCCAGAAGCGAAACAGCAAGGCCCAGGGCTGGGACAAGACGGGACAAGAACATGCGCATCGGCGCCTCCTTCGTTCGTGTTGAAAGGAATTGAGGCGTCGGGCTGTCCGAAGCGTCTAATCCCTCCGCCGGTACAAACCGGATCAGGTTCAGCGGGTTGGCGAGACTGCCTCTCAGCCGGTCCGCGAAGATCGCGTCCGGCACCCCGTTAGAGCGTTTCGACACATAGGCCCGGCCAAGGTGCCACGCAAGCGGAAGTTTGCTCGAGCATGATCCCGGACCGAAGGTCTGCGAACGCAAAGAGTGGGAACCGGTTTTCTCAAAAAAGATCATGCTCCAAAAAAGGATCTGGATCAGGATGACGATTCAACCAAACGTCATACTGATCTAGAGGCGGAAGGGCTCGGCCTTCCGTTTCGCCGGCGGGGCTGGTAAGGGCCACCGGATATGAGCACATTCACCATCCTGCTTGGCGGCGATCTCATCCGCACGCCGCGGCTCGACCGCCAGGTCGAAGGCACGCGCGTCATCGCCGCGGACGCCGGCATCGGCCATGCCCGCCTGCTCGGCCTGATGCCGGAGCTTTGGGTCGGCGACTTCGATTCCGTGCCGGCGGACCTGCCCGCCGATCTCGCCGCAGTGCCACGCCAGGTATTTCCGCCCGAAAAGGACAAGACCGACGGCGAACTGGCCATCGCCGCCGCACTGGAGCGCGGCGCCACCAGCCTGATGCTGGCCGGCGCTTTCGGCGGCAAGCGCGCCGACCATGCATATCTGCACCTGGCGCTCAGCCTGCGGCTGGCCGAGGCAGGCACAAAAGTGCTGTTGACCAGCGGCGCCCAAGAAGGCGTCCCCCTTTTGCCGGGCAAGGCCGGCTTCGACTATGACGACGGTACGCTGTTTTCCGTGCTCGGCTTTTCCGATCTCTCGGGCCTCACCGTTTCCGGTGCCAAATGGCCGCTCGACCATGTCGAGGTCGACTTCGGCTCGTCGCTGACCATCTCCAATGAGGTCAAAGGCAAGCTCGAAATCGCACTTGGCCATGGCCGCGCGCTGCTGCTCGCCCATCCCCATCCCTTGCCTGAAAGCTGACATGGCCCCGCCCCTTCTCAACCTCGACGGGATAAAACTGACTTTCGGCGGCACGCCGTTGCTCGACGGCGCCGAACTCACCGCGTCCGCCGGCGACAAGATCGCGCTCGTCGGCCGCAACGGCTCCGGCAAATCTACGCTCTTGAAGATCGCCGCCGGGCTGATCGAGCCGCAGGACGGCGAGGTGTTCCGCCAGCCTTCGGCGACCGTGCGTTATCTCCCGCAAATGCCCGACATGGATGGCTTTGCCAATGTTCGTGCCTATGTCGAGGCCGGGCTCGGTCCCGCCGACGATCCCTACCGCGCCACCTATCTGATGGAGCATCTCGGCCTCACCGGCACCGAAGACCCCAACGATCTTTCCGGCGGCGAGGCCCGCCGTGCCGCGCTTGCCCGCGTCATGGCGCCGGAGCCCGACATTCTGCTGCTTGATGAGCCGACCAACCATCTCGATCTGTCTGTCATCGAGTGGCTGGAAGAGGAGCTTGTCCGCACCTCGTCGGCGCTGATCGTCATTTCGCACGACCGTCGCTTCCTCGAACGCGTCTCGCGCGCCACCATCTGGCTCGACCGCGGCCAGACCCGCCGTCTGGACAAGGGCTTTGGCCATTTCGAGGAATGGCGTGATCAGGTGCTGGAAGAGGAAGAGCGCGAGCAGCACAAGCTCGGCCGGCAGATCGTGCGCGAGGAACATTGGCTGCGCTACGGCGTGACGGCGCGGCGCAAGCGCAACATGCGCCGCCTCGGCGAGCTCCAGACCATGCGCCAGCGTTTTCGCGGCCATCGCGGCGCCGAAGGCTCGGCCACCATGGTGGCGAGCGACGCCGCCGAATCCGGCAAGCTGGTGATCGAGGCCAAAAACATCGAAAAGAGTTTTGGCGACCTCACCGTGGTCAAAGGCTTTTCGACCCGCATCCAGCGCGGCGACCGGGTCGGCCTGGTCGGACCGAACGGTGCCGGCAAGACGACGCTGTTGAAGATGCTGACCGGTGAGTTGAAGCCGGATGCCGGCTCGGTGCGGCTTGGCACCAATCTGGAAATCGCCACGCTCGATCAGAAGCGCGAGTCGGTCGACCCGGCCGAGACGCTGGCACAATATCTCACCGACGGGCGCGGCGAAAACCTCGTCATCAATGGCGAACAACGCCATGTCGTCTCCTACATGAAGGATTTCCTGTTCAAGCCGGAACAGGCGCGCACGCCGGTGCGCGAGCTTTCCGGCGGCGAACGGGCGCGGCTGCTTTTGGCCCGCGTCCTGGCCCGGCCGGCCAACCTTCTGGTGCTTGATGAGCCGACCAACGATCTCGACATGGAGACGCTGGAGCTGCTGCAGGAACTGGTTGCCGGCTTTGCCGGCACGGTCATCCTGGTCAGCCACGACCGCGACTTCCTCGACCGCACCGTGACCAGCATCATCGCGCCGGACGGTGGCGGCCGCTGGATCGAATATGCCGGCGGCTATTCCGACATGCTGGCGCAGCGCGGCGGCACCCGGCTCGACGACCGCAAGGTGCGGACCAAGACTGGGGCCGGCGACACGCCCGCAGCAGGCAGAAGCGAGGCGGCGGCGCCGAAAGGACCCGCCAAGAAACTGTCGTTCAAGCAGAAATTCGCGCTGGAATCGCTGCCCAAGAAGATCGAGGCGGTGACGGCCTCGATTTCACGGCTGGAGAACAACATCGCCGACCCCGCCTATTACGAGCGCGACCCTGCCTCGTTCCAGAAAACCATCGCAGCCCTAGACAAGGAACGCGCCACGCTGGCAGCGCTCGAGGAAGAGTGGCTGGAACTGGAGATGCTGCGCGAGGAGATGGAGGGCTAAGCTTGCAGCTTTGCAGGCGTGCTGCCATGCTCTTGTCCATAGGTATCGTAGGGCCGTTGAAATGGCTGATGCTCAGTCTTCACTCAAGCTCTCCATCGAGCTTCCATTGATCGAAGAGGCTGAAGCCTTAGGGATCAACATCGCTCACGCCGCAGAGGCAGACATCGTCAAAGCGATCGCTGCGGAAAAGACACGTCGATGGCAAGAAGAAAACAAGGATGCCATCGACAGCTCGGACGACTACGTCAGGCGTAACGGCCTGCCGCTGGCCAAATATCGCCCGTTTTGACCTGGCCTCCATTTCTCTCTGCAACCGAAAGAGCAGCGAACGGATTGAACGTCGCTTCTCAGCCCGCCGTCTTCGCCTGCCAGGCCTTCAGCGCCTCGTCGAAGACCTTCTCGCCGGGGATGCCTTTTTCCATGGTCAGCAGGGCCCGGCGTCCGGTCTTGTAGACCACCGGCACGTCGATCCAGTCCTGGCCGCGAAGCAAGGTCAGATTGGCGTCCTCGTCGGCCTTGGTGTCGTTGAGAGCCACCAGGAAGAAGCCGTCGGCGATCTTGGCAGGAATGCCGATCAGCGGGCTGCCGGCATCCTGCTCCGAGCTCTTCATGGCCACGCGCAGGATGTTGTCGACGCCACCGCCGTCGAAGCCCTGCGGCGTCAGGAAGATCATCTCGATGATGTGGCTGGCCGGCAGCGTCTGGTCGGTGTTGCGGCGGATGGTCATGCGCAGCTGGATGTCCTTGCCGGGAATGGTCGCCTCGGCGCGGATCGCCGGCTCGGGCGGCGCGTCGCCACCGGGCGATTCCTGCACCAGCGACCAGACGATGCTGCCGGGTTCGGCCGAGCCTTGCGAAGTCGAGGTGCGTTCCTCATAGAAGATCGCCTTCTGGCCAACCGCAACGGTCGGCTCGGGAGCGGCGGTCGTCGGCGCCGCGGGCGGCGTGCCGGCTGCTGGCGCTGGCGGAGTGGCCGCGGCATCAGCCGGTGCTGCCCCATTGGCCGGCGGAGCGGCGCCTTCGGCGGGCGGTATTGCCTGCGGGGTGGCGGAAGCGTCAGGCGCCGGTGTGGCGGGCGCGGGCGTGGCGGGCACAGCCGTGGCTGCGGCATCGCTGGGGGGTGGGGTCGCAGGCGCTGGCGTCGCCGCTGGGGCCGGAGCCGGAGGCGGCGGCGTGGTCAGTGCGGCGACGGATTCGCCCTCGCCAATACCGCTTTGACCGGCCGCGGGACCAGGGTCGGTCTCGCCGCCTTCGGGCGTCAGCCGCTGCGTAAATTTGGTTCCCTCGCCGGCAGCAGCCGGTGCGGGCGCCTCGGCCGCGGGCTTCGCCGGCACCGGCTTGACCAGCGGTTCGGTCGAGACCGTCTTGGTGTCGCCAAGACCGAACATCGAGCTGAACGCATCCTTGTTCAGCCAGATGCCGTAGCCGCCGCCGGCGACCACCAGCAGCGCCGCGACAGCGGCGATCAGCCCGCCATAGCTGCGCTGGCGTTCGGCCGGGCGCAGGCGTTGGAACGTGTCCGCTGCCGGCTGCTCGTCATTGGCAAACACATCGGCGCTGTCGTCGTCGGCGTCCAGCTCCGCGGCCTGCTCGTTGACGGTTTCGGCGCGCGCAGCAGGCGGCGGTGGTGTCGGTGCGGGCCTCTGCCAGCTCGGCTCCGCCCGGGCGACCGGCGCCGGCTGCACGGGTTTCGCCGGCTGCCAGGCCGGTGCAGGTGCCGATGCAGGCGTGGTGGACGGCTTTACATGACTGGGCTGGTTCTTGTTGCGGTCGATGGAGGAGAAGATGTGTTCGAGCTCGGCCAGCGGATCGGATGCCGGCGCCGGTTTGGCATAGTCCCGCTCGACGCTCGTAATGGCGTCTTCCAGCGAGCGTTTCTGCTTGGCGATGACATCGGCGGACAGCGGCGGCGAAAAATCCGCGAGCTTCTTGACCAGCGCGGCACGGGCGCCATCATAGGTCCGCGTGCGCACGTCCAGAGCCGGCTCGCCATACTTGTCGAGCGCCTTTTTCAGAACAGCAACGAAATCTGCCATGCTTCAGTCGACCTGTATTTTTGTTTCCGCGCCGGCCCCCACAAATCAGCCGCGATGCCCGGAAAGGCTTCAGAAAACTAGTCTTGAAACGGATCGGTCACAAGTATTGTGTCGTCCCGCTCCGGGCTGGTGGAAAGGAGCGCGACGGGTGCGCCGATGAGCTCCTCGATGTAACGGACATATTTGACGGCCTGCGCCGGAAGGTCGTTCCAGCTGCGTGCGCCGGCAGTGGTGCCTTTCCAGCCTTCCAGCGTCTCGTAGACCGGTTCGACACGCGCCTGCGCGCCCTGGCTCGCCGGCAGATAGTCGATCATTTCGCCGTCGAGCCGGTAACCCGTGCAGACCTTGATCTCGTCCAGCCCGTCGAGCACGTCGAGCTTGGTCAGCGCGATGCCCTTGATGCCGTTGACGGCGACGGCCTGGCGCACCAGCACGGCGTCGAACCAGCCGCAGCGGCGCTTGCGCCCGGTGACGACGCCGAATTCGTGGCCGCGCGTGCCGAGGAATTCGCCGATCTCGTTCTTCTGCTCGGTCGGGAACGGGCCTTCGCCGACACGCGTCGTATAGGCTTTGGTGATGCCCAGCACATAGCCGATGGCGCCGGGGCCGACGCCCGAGCCGGCAGCGGCCTGGCCGGCGACAGTGTTGGACGAGGTGACGAACGGATAGGTGCCGTGGTCGATGTCGAGCAGCGTGCCTTGCGCGCCCTCGAACAGGATGCGCTCGCCGGCGCGGCGCTTGTCGTCGAGGATTTTCCAGACGCGGTCCATATAGGGCAGGATCTCATCGGCGACCGAGGTCAGTTCGGTCATGATCGCCTCATGGGTGACCTCGCCATGGCCAAGCCCGCGACGCAGGGCGTTGTGATGCGTCAGCAGCCTGTCGACCTTGAGGGGAAGCGTTTCCAAATCCGCCAGATCCATCACTCTGACCGCGCGCCGGCCCACCTTGTCCTCATAGGCGGGGCCGATGCCACGGCGGGTCGTGCCAATTTTCGTCCCGGAATTGGAGGCGGCGTCCTCGCGGAATCCGTCCAGCTCCCGGTGTAGCGACAGGATAAGCGCGGTGTTTTCGGCTATTTTCAGGCGGTCCGGCGTCACCTCGACGCCTTGCGCCTTGAGTTTTACCACTTCGGCGACAAAGGCGTGCGGATCGAAGACGACGCCATTGCCGATGATCGACAGCTTGCCTTGCCGCACCACGCCCGACGGCAGCAGCGACAGTTTGTAGACCTTGCCGTCGACGACCAGCGTATGGCCGGCATTGTGGCCGCCCTGGAAGCGCACGACCACGTCGGCGCGCTCCGACAACCAGTCGACGATCTTGCCCTTGCCCTCGTCGCCCCATTGCGAGCCGACGACCACCACATTGGCCATATTTCTTTTCCCTTGAGATGCCGCCATGGCGGCCTGGATATGGTTCGAAACGACAGGCCTCTATAGCGTCAAGACCTCGCAAGTGCGACCTTTCTTTGCCGCCGAAAATGCCCTGAGGCACAACAATTTTCGGCTTTGACATCATTTACTTGGGCCGGCGGGGGCAATAGGCCGGCAAACATCGCACCTCCGGCGGCCGGAATCCTGCAATGCATCGACGCTCCTACCTGTTCCTGGCTGTCACCACCTTGCTGTGGGGCGGCAATTCAGTCGCCGGCAAGCTGGCGGTCGATCATGTCTCGCCGATGATGCTGGTCTTCTTGCGCTGGCTGCTGGCGGTCGCGATCCTGCTGCCGATCGGCTGGCGCACGATCAAGGAGGACCGGCCCGTGGTGCGCAAACACTGGTTCGTCCTGGCTGCACTGGGGGCCAGCGGCTTCACTTTGTTCAACACCATTTTCTACACGGCGCTCAACTATACTACCGCGATCAACGTCTCGATCGAACAGGCGGCGATGCCGGTCCTGATCATCGTTGCCAACTTTATCTTCTTCCGCCTACGAGTGAACTGGGCGCAGATTGCCGGCGTCGTGCTGACCATAGCCGGCGTGGTGCTGACCGCCTGCCATGGCGACCCGCGCCGGTTGCTGACGCTGGAGCTCAATTTCGGCGATGCCATCATGCTGATCGCCGTTATCCTCTACAGCGGCTATTCGGTCGGTCTGCGGCTGAAACCGGAGATGCGCTGGCAAAGCCTGATGCTGTCGCTGTCGATCGCAGCGTTGATTACGTCGCTGCCTTTCGTCCTGTGGGAAGTCGCCGCCGGTGAGGTCATCGTCCCCGACATCAGTGGCTGGTTGATCATCGCCTACACCGCGGTCGGCGCCTCGGTCATCTCGCAGATATTCTACATCAGGGGCAACGAACTGATCGGCGCCAACCGTGCCGGGCTGTTCATCAACCTGGTGCCGATCTTCGGCACGCTGCTGTCGGTGCTGATCGTCGGCGAGACATTCCAGTTCTACCAGGCGCTGGCGCTCGTCCTGGTGCTGGGCGGCATCGGTCTGGCCGAATACAGCGGACGCAAGATGGCGAGCGCTCCGTCGACGCGAACACCCTGAACAAAAAAGGCGCGGGCAAGGCCGCGCCTTTCGAACCTCATTGGACGGTCCAGATCACATCGTGTTGACGTCGAACTGCAAGCGCTTGGCCGAGTCGATCGACTTGTGAGCCTTGACCTGCTCCAGCACATCTTCCGGGAATGGCTTGTCGAGATAGAGTAGCGCAATCGCGTCGCCGCCCGGCCGGTTGCGACCGAGCTGGAAGTTGGCGATGTTGACACCGTTTTCGCCGCACACCGTGCCGAGCAGGCCGATGATGCCGGGCGCGTCGGCATTGGTGGTGTAGAGCATGTGCTGGCCGACCTCGGCGTCGAGATTGATGCCCTTGATCTGGATGAAGCGTGGCTTGCCGTCGGAAAAGCAGGTGCCGGCGATCGAGCGCGTCTTGTGCTCGGTCTTGACCGTCAGCTTGATGTAGCCGTCGAACACGCCCGACTTGTCGCGCTTGACCTCCGCGACGATGATGCCGCGCTCCTTCACCATGATCGGCGCCGACACCATGTTGACGTCGGAGACCTGCGGCCGGATCAAGCCGGCAAGCGTAGCGCTGATCAGCGCCCGCGTATTCATCGTCGCGGTCGAGCCGTCGAACAGGATCTCGACCTCAGTGATCGGGTCCTCGGTGACCTGGCCGACAAAGGCGCCGAGCACTTCGGCGAGCTTGACGAAGGGTTTTAGCCGCGGCGCTTCTTCCGCCGTGATCGAGGGCATGTTGATGGCGTTGGAAACCGCGCCTTTGATCAGGTAGTCGGCCATCTGCTCGGCCACCTGAAGCGCGACATTCTCCTGCGCTTCCGCCGTCGAGGCGCCGAGATGCGGTGTCGCCACCACATTCTCCATGCCGAACAGTTCATTGTTCTCAGCCGGTTCGACCTCGAACACGTCGATGCCGGCACCGGCCACCTTGCCGCTCTTCAGCGCCGCGACCAGATCGGCCTCGACGACCAGCCCGCCACGGGCGCAGTTGATGATGCGCACGCCGTTCTTCATCTTGGCGATCGCCGCCGCATCGATGATGTTGCGCGTCTTGTCGGTCAGCGGCGTGTGCAGCGTGATGAAGTCGGCGCGGGCGAAAAGCTCGTCCAGTTCGACCTTGTCGACGCCAAGCTCCTCGGCACGCTTGTCCGACAGGAATGGGTCGAAGGCAACGACATGCATCTTCAAGCCGACGCCGCGCGTGGCGACGATCGAGCCGATATTGCCGCAGCCGATGACACCCAGCGTCTTGCCGGTGATCTCGACGCCCATGAAGCGGTTCTTTTCCCATTTGCCGGCATGGGTCGAGGCGTTGGCTTCGGGAATCTGGCGGGCAAGCGCGAAGATCATCGCGACAGCATGCTCGGCCGTGGTGATCGAATTGCCGAAAGGCGTGTTCATCACGATGATGCCCTTGCGGCTTGCCGCCGGGATGTCGACATTGTCGACACCGATGCCGGCGCGGCCGACGACCTTGAGCTTTGTCGCGGCGTTGATCAGCTTTTCCGTGACCTTGGTCGCCGAACGGATGGCAAGGCCATCATACTGGTCGATCACTTCGAGCAGCTTTTCCTTGTCTTTGCCGAGATCGGGCAAATAGTCGACCTCGATGCCGCGATCCTTGAATATCTGTACGGCAGTGGTGGAGAGTTTATCCGAGACGAGAACGCGGGGCGCCATTGCGGCCTCCTTGAAATGGATTGTCGGGGAACTGGCGGCCGCAGGCCGCCATGCAATCTCAGGCCGCTGCCTTCAGCGACGCCTTCTGCGTGGCGAAGGCCCAGTCGAGCCAGGGCAGCAGCGCTTCGAGATCGGATGTCTCGACAGTCGCGCCGCACCAGATGCGCAGGCCGGGCGGTGCGTCGCGATAAGAGCCGATATCGTAGGCGACGCCTTCCTTGTCGAGCACCGAGACGATCGCTTTCGCAAAAGCCGCCTGTCCGTCGGCATCGAGCGCCGCAACATCCGGGTCGGTGAAGGACAGACACACGGACGTGTTGGACCGCGTCGCCGCATCGACTGCGAGATGGCCGAGCCATGAGGACTTGTCGACAAAACCGTCGAGCACCGCGGCATTGGCGTCCGCTCTGGCGATCAGCGCACCGAGCCCGCCGATCGACTTCGCCCAGTTGAGCGCATCGAGATAGTCCTCGACGCACAACATCGACGGCGTGTTGATCGTCTCGCCCTTGAAGATGCCTTCGATCAGCTTGCCACCTGAGGTCAGACGAAAGATCTTGGGCAGCGGCCAGGCCGGCTTGTAGGTTTCAAGCCGTTCGACGGCACGCGGGCTGAGGATCAGCATGCCGTGCGCGCCCTCGCCGCCCAGCACTTTCTGCCAGGAGAAGGTGACGACGTCCAGCTTCTGGAAATCGAGCCTTTGAGCGAAGGCGGCCGATGTCGCGTCGCAAATCGTCAACCCCTTGCGATCGGCTGGAATGAAATCGCCATTCGGCACGCGCACGCCTGAGGTCGTGCCGTTCCAGGTGAAGACCACGTCGCGGTCAAAATCGATCTGGGTGAGATCCGGCAGCTCGCCATAGCCAGCTTCGATCTTTCTGCTATCGGCGAGCTTCAGCTGCTTGACGACATCGGTAACCCAGCCGGAGCCAAAGCTTTCCCAGGCGACCATGTCGACGCCGCGCTCGCCGAGCAGAGACCACAGCGCCATCTCGACGGCGCCGGTGTCCGACGCCGGCACGATACCAATGCGGTAATCCGCTGGAACCTGTAGAATTTCCCGCGTCAGCTCAATCGCCTGTTCGAGCTTGGTCTTGCCGATCTTGGCGCGGTGGGAACGGCCGAGCGCAGCATTCTTCAGCGCCTCGACCGACCAGCCGGGACGTTTTGCGCAGGGACCAGAGGAGAAATTGGGATTTGCCGGACGGAGTCCGGGCTTCGTATGCGTCGTCATCGTGGTCTATCCTTCCAGATAGTGGCCCCTCGTTGGGGAGGGGTGGCCCACGGACGGCGATATGCGTTCAGCCCTCAGGCGTCAAGAGGAAAGTTTTTGTCGCTGACAAGATACAAGCAATCCGCGATCAGGATGTCGTGAGTTCAAACGCAAACGGCGGATCGAAGAGATCCGCCGTTTGGCTTGGTGTCGACAACAGCTTACCAGAGGTCGTAACGCAGCCCGAGCTTGACCTGATGATTGCTGATGCCCTTGCGGATCGGATAGGAGGTCAGGCTCTCGGCCGTGACATATTCAGCATCCGGCGCCGAAAAATACTGATAGCCGAGATCGACGGAGACATTCTTGGTGATCTGATAGGCCAAGCCCGCATCCAGCGTATAGGCGAAGGCATACTGGGTCTTGTTGTCGCTCCGGACGAAATCATCGGTAGCGTCGAGATTGTCGGTGAAGTAACTCGCCGACAGCTTGTATTTGCTCCGGACCAACCCGATGCCGGCGCCCAGATAGGGCGTGATCCCGACATAAGTGCCAAGATCGACATAGCCATTGACCATCCCCGACAGGGAATAATTCTCCAGGGATGCCGACGCCACCGTTGCCGTGGCCGGCGGTATCACGATCGCGGTATCGTCGTAGTGGATGCCAACCTTGTTGCCCGGCAGATAGCCGAGATTGATATCGGCGCGCAGATAGTCGTTGAAATGATAGCCGAAGCCGATGCTGGCAAAGGCCGGATCCTGCTTTTCGCTGAAGCTTGCCGGCGCGAAGGTGAAATCCTGATCCTGGTAGCTCTTCTGCGCCAGATAGGAGACGTCGCCACGCAGATACCAGCCCGAGCCGACCTCAACCGGTTGATAGTCCGGCGCCTGATCGACATAGATCGGCGGATCGTAGTCTGCGGCCTGCGCCGGCGTCAGCGGAGCAAGCACGAATGCGGCAAGCGCCAGCGCTGTCAGCGGTTTGAAATTCATGGTCCCCGGCTCCTGAAATTGTCGCCCGTCGTTAATCGCGCGCACCGTTTCAGGAAGCATTGTTAACCATAGTGGTTAAGTGCGGGTTAAGGATAACGAGGGGTTACCGAATTGATTTCGAGGTGCTGTCTTCAGCGCACGCAGCCGATGGAAATGCACCGCAATCGCCAAACGAAAACCGCCCGGCATAACCGGGCGGTTCGCGAATTCCAGGATTTCGAAGCGACTACTTGGTGTAGATCGGCTCCGGCTGGGGAACGTAGGGTTCCGGCGATGTGCAACCATTATTGCCGCCGAACTGATAGCGCAGACCGCCGCGTACCTCATGTGTGTTGATGCCATGGTCGAAGCCGGGCCCGGAACTGCTCACATCGAAGTCGAACATGCGGCCTCCCTCAATGTGAGAGTAGCGATAGCCGGCATCCAGGATCACCCTGTCGGTAAGGCAATAGGACGCGCCGGCCATGAGCGCGTAGGCAAAGCGCCAGTTCTTCGACCCGGGGTTGGTCTCGGTTGTGTTCGGGTCGTGGACGGCATCCCATTTGACGTGCGCGCCGCCGATGCCAGCGCCAACATAAGGCGTGAAGCCGTGCCAGGTGCCAATATCGTAATAGGCGTTGGCCAAGAGCAGCAATGCGCTCATTTTCGACACTTCGACCGATGTCGTAACACCATCGTTGGTTGATCCGTTGAAGTCCGAAGCGAACCAATAGTCGGCTGTCAGGTCGGTACGGAAATGATCGTTGATCTTGTAGCCAATGCCGGCGCCGAGTGAGAAGCCGCCCTTAAGCTCGCCGGAATCGAAAACATTGCTGCCGGGAGGGGGCCCGTAGGTGATATAGTCGATGCCGCGCAAATCCGACTTATGATAGTCGATGTCGCCGCGGATGTACCAGCCGCCGAAATCGGCGGGCGGGTCATAAGCTACCGGCGGCGGTGCTTCCTCGACCACCGGCGGCTCCACCAGGTCGGCGGCGAATACCGGCCCGGCCACGCCTGCGAACAGCGCGGCAAGGAGAGCCATTTTTGCTGTATTGAACATGCTTCACCCCTGAGAACCGTCGGGAAGTCCAAACCCGCCCGAATATGATTGACCTCAGTTGTGGATAATGAATTGGAAAAGTTAAAAGGCGTTTAACCCTGTCGATTAACCACGAATTATCGACATTTTAGCAAACAGCTGCCGCCCGGCACGATGCTGGAACCGCCCTGGCGAAAACAAAAAGGCCCACCTGGAGGCGGGCCTTGAGGTCTTCGAGCCGGCAGTTCGCGCCTGCCGGTGGAGGCAGCGCGATCAGGCGGCGCTGCGCGTTTCCGAAATGATGTCAACGATGTCGTTGACCACGGCTTCGACCAGTTGCGGGTCGTCACCCTCGGCCATGACGCGGATCAGCGGCTCGGTGCCGGAGGGCCGGATGACCAGTCGCCCGGCCTTGCCGAGACGGTTGCGCGCATCTTCGATCGCGGCCTTGACGGGGGCTTCCTCGAGCGGCTTGCCGCCGGCGATGCGGACATTCTTCAACAGCTGCGGCACCGGCTCGAACTTCTTCGACAATTCGCTGACCGGCCGGTTCTGTCGCTTGATGCAGGCCAGCACCTGCAGAGCCGAGACCAAGCCATCGCCAGTGGTCGAGAAATCGGACAGCACGATGTGGCCCGATTGCTCGCCGCCGACATTCAACCCGTGCGCACGCATGTGCTCGACGACATAACGATCGCCGACCTTGGTGCGGTGCAGCTGCAGCTTCATGTCGCCGAGGAAGCGTTCGAGGCCGAGATTGGACATCACCGTCGAGACGACGCCGCCGCCGGCGAGCCGCCCGCTCTGGTGCCAGGACTCGGCAATCAGCGCCATGATCTGGTCGCCATCGACGATCGTGCCGTTTTCGTCGACGATGACGACACGGTCGGCATCGCCGTCGAGCGCGATGCCGATATCGGCGCGCACTTCATGCACCTTCTTCTGCAGGCCGGCCGGATGGGTCGAGCCGCATTCCTTGTTGATGTTGAAGCCGTTCGGTTCGACATTGATGGCAATGACCTCGGCGCCCAATTCCCAAAGGGCGGCGGGCGCCACCTTGTAGGCGGCGCCATTGGCGCAATCGACGACGATCCTGAGACCCGACAGCGACATCGAGCGCGGCAGCGTGCGCTTGGCGAATTCGATGTAGCGGTCATGCACGCCGTCGACACGCTTGGCGCGGCCGAGCCCGTCGGAGTCGGCGAGCGCCAGTTCGATGTCCTTGTCGAGCATACTCTCGATGCGCTCCTCGATCTCGTCGGAGAGCTTGTAGCCGTCAGGCCCAAACAGCTTGATGCCGTTATCGAAGTAGGGATTGTGCGAGGCCGAGATCATGACGCCGATATCGGCGCGCAGCGATCGCACCAGCATGGCGACCGCCGGCGTCGGGATCGGGCCGAGCAGGAACACATCCATGCCGGCGGCACAAAGGCCGGCCACCATCGCATTCTCGATCATGTAGCCGGACAGCCGCGTGTCCTTGCCGAGCACGACGCGGTGGCGGTGGCTGCCGCGCTGGAACGACAGGCCGGCGGCCATGCCGACCCGCATCGCGATCTCAGCCGTCATCGGAAATTTGTTGGCACGCCCGCGAATGCCGTCGGTGCCGAAATAACGTCCTGCCATGTTAGCCAGAATCCCCGTCGGTTTTTCAGCCGGCTTCTAATGCCACAATTCGGCAAGCCTTACGATCACATTGTGTGATTGTATATTACCAATTCTTAGAAATTCATTGTAGCGGCTGTCCGGGAGCCTTAGCGGCTTAGGACGACGACACGGTCTTGCCGCAATATACCGATCACACTGCGCCGCACGACGCCGGTTGATCCGGAAATCCTTGTGCTGGAGGCCCCAGATCACAACGATTTCATCACCTTGTCGGGAGGACGCGCTTTCCGACAGTATCACCGCGGTTTAGCATCTGGCGCAGCCTAGCGTTGAGGACTATTGATTCACCAAAGGGACATCATCGGCGGCAGCAACGGGAGAAACGCGCCATGCTCATCCATCGACTTGCAACCTTGACGGGTCTTGCCGTCGCAACCTTGTTCATGGCGGCGCCGGCCAACGCGCTGACCATGGCCGAATGCAGTACCAAGTATAATGCGGCCAAGGACGCCGGCACGCTCAACGGACAGACCTGGAACCAGTTCCGTAAAGCCGAATGCGGCACCGATGCAGCCGCCACGACCGAGACCGCCAAGCCGGCCAAGAAGGCGGCCGCTGCCAAGGCGGACACCAAGGCCGCCGCGGCGGCCGATGACGCCAAGGGTCTGACGGCCAAGGAATGCAGCGCCAAGTATCAGGCCGCCAAGACTGCCGGCACGCTGAACGGCGCGAAATGGAACGACTTCCGCAAGACCGAATGCGCCGCCGGCGCGAGCGCCTCAGTTGAGCCCGCCAAGGCGACGACCAAAGCTGCAGCGACCGCCGACGACGGCGCCAAGGGCCTGACATCAAAGGAATGCAGCGCCAAATACCAGGCGGCAAAGGCTGCCGGCACGCTCAATGGCGTGAAGTGGAACGATTTCCGCAAGACCGAATGCGCCGCAGGTGCTTCCGCCTCGGTCCAACCCGCCAAGGCAACGACCAAGGCTGCCAGCACCGAGAGCGGCAAAGGCCTGAGCATGGCCGATTGCAGCACCAAGTACCAGGCGGCCAAGGCTGCCAACAAGCTCGGCGGCAAGAAGTGGAACGACTTCCGCAAGGCCGAATGCGGCGCCGGCGCTGACGATGACGACACCGTGCCGGCTGTGGATGAGGCAAGTTACAAGGCAGATCCGGAGGCACCGACCGTCGTTGCGCCCAAGGGCGTGAAGTTCCCGACGGCGATCTCCAAAAAATATGCCAGCGAAAGCCCCGGCAAGGGCCGCATGCACACCTGCCTTGAGCAGTACTATGCCCTGAAGGACGCCAATGCGCTGAAGGGCCTGAAGTGGATCCAGAAGGGTGGCGGCTTCTACAGCCTGTGCAACGCCAAGCTGAAGAGCTGATCGCGTAGCCATATTCTTCAGACAGAGGCCCGCGCATCGCAACATGCGCGGGCCTTTTTGTTACGCTCGAAGACGCCCCGCTTTGCTCGCATCTAATATCGCGGAAGCTGTTGGCATCATCCATTCGCCCACACTGCCCACCGCCCACCTTATCGGCGGTTGGCAAAGATTCCGATTGAACATATGCGGAACAAACAGTATACAAAAAGACATCGAACTTTTGTCAACCAGGAGGGTCTTATGTCCAGATTGAAATTGGCGGCATTGGCTGTGACGGCATTGCTTGCTTGGAGCGTCGCCCCTGCAAGCGCACTGACGATGAAGGAATGCGGCGAGGCCTATCGCACAGCCAAGGAAGGCGGCACGCTGAACGGCATGGATTGGACCGCGTTTCGCACGGAGAAATGCGCTACGTCCGCCGCGGAAAGTGCCAGCGCGGATACGGTCAAAGCCGAGCCGCCGAAAGAGGAAACCAGCGCGGTGGTCGTTCCCACTGTAGCGCCGGCAGGCGTGACATTCCCGACCACCCTCGCCGCTGAGTTCAAGACCGAAAAGCCCGCGAAGGCACGGATGAAGACCTGCCTGCAGGGTTACCACGGCAACAAGGATGCAGGTACGTTGAACGGCCTTCGCTGGATCCAGAAGGGCGGCGGCTATTACAGCCTGTGCAATGCCAAGCTGAAGAGCTGATCGCATCAGCTGAACATCGAAGGCCCGCGAACCGTAAGGTTCGCGGGCCTTCTGTTGGAAGCGTGATGTTGCCAGCTTCAGACGACCTTCTTTGACAGTTGAAGAAGCTCGACCAGGCTGGAAAGATCCGCGTTGGCTTTGCCTGCCGCCACGCCACGCCTCATCAGATCTTGCATCGGCAAGATCAACTCGGTGCTGACATCAGCCGACCTGCTTGTGTCGATCAGATTGACAAACGCATCAGCCTGCATGCCGAGACCGGAGACGACATTGCTGGTGTGGTCGCCCGCATCGATTTGCTCTGCCCATTTCGGCAAGCCACCTTGCATCGCTTGCAGCCATGACATCAGCAGCGGCATGAATTCCCCGGCGGGGATCCCGGCTGCTCCCGTCATCGCCAGTGCCTGCAGCACGCCCGCGAACAGCCCGTACATGCCGGCCAGAAGCGAGATATCGTAGAGTGGTGCGAGGCCAGCATCCTCTCCGAGATATCTGCTGGTGCCGAGCGCATCGAGTTGTCCCGCGTGAGCGTCGTAGGCTTGCCTGGAGCCGCTATATAGTATCAAGGCATGCTGCCCGCCGATCATCGGCGGCACCGCCATGATGCCGCCATCGATATAGTCGGCGCCGTGCCCGACCGCCCAGTCGGACATCGCCCGCGCCTGCTCGGGCGTGCCGTTGGTGAGGTTGACCACCGTGCGACCCGACAGCGCTAGCTGCGCCGGAGCCAGCATTTCATGGACCGTGTCGTAGACGAGCAGGCACACCACGATCAGCTTGCTCGACCTGACGGCGTCCTCAAGGCTCATGGCAACGACCGCGCCTCTGGCCGCCAAAGCCTCTGCTTTTGCCGAAGAGCGGTTCCACACCGTCACCACGTGGCCCTTGTCGAGGAAGGCTCCGGCGAGAGCCGTGCCCATGGCGCCAAGGCCGATTACAGCAATATCGCTCATCTTGTAACTCCGTCGTTTCAGATTGGGCCGGATCACACCGGCAAGGGGCTTAGGGCCTGCCCAAGGCCGCCATCGACAGTCAGCCGGGCGCCTGTGGTGAAGGTTGCATCGAAAGCCAGGAACAGGACTGCACGCGCCACTTCCTCCATCGTGCCGTGGCGCTTCATCGGGGTGACCGCGTCGCCGATCGCCATGAAGGCCGCCCGCTCCTGGGCCGAGGCCTCGGCCACGCCCATCGTCGGTGTGTCGATGAAGCCGGGGCTGACCACATTCACGCGGATCCGGCGCGGCAGAAGTTCGGCGGCCAGGACCTTGGCGAAAGCGCGAAGTGCCGCCTTCGATCCTGAATATACGCTCATGCCGCCGGTGCCGGATTCGTCGGCGATCGACGAGGTGAAGACGATGGCGCCACCATCCCTGATGAGGGGCAGCAGGCGCTGCACGATGAAGAAAGCGCCTTTGGCATTGATGTTGAAGGTGCGGTCGTAACTGTCCTCGGTGACCCGCTCCATGGGTTCGAGATTGGCTACCCCGGCATTGACGTGAAGGAAGTCGACCTGGCCGAGCTTCTGCCCCACTTCAGCACCGAGCGTGACGATATCGGCCATGTCGCTGATATCGGACCGCACGATATGAGCTCGCGAAAACAGCTTTCTGCGGGCGGCCTCGATGTTGCGTTGGTCGCGGCCGGTGACCAGAACTTCGGCGCCGTCTTCGATCAGGGCTTCGGCAACGGCGAGGCCCATGCCGTGCGTCCCGCCGATGACAACGGCCTTCTTGTTTGCGTATCGTGTCATGATCCATTCCTTTTTGACAAAATCAGGCCGCCGACGGCCTTTGCAGACCGAAGCGAGATACCGATATGATGTTGTGGTGTTCGCCAATGCCGGCGAGCTGGTTTGAAGCTATGGACCGGCTTGGTTTTTCTCAAGTACCGACAAAAATGTAAGCTACCCACCGATTGCTCAGAATTGGATGAAACATGGGAAAGAAACAGCCAGATAGTTGCGGATTGGGGCCGGCGCTGGAAGTTATCAGCGGAAAATGGAAGGCATTACTGCTCTGGCAGATTCACAAGGCGCCGGCACGATTCGGTGAACTGAAACGACTGGTGCCTGACATCAGCGAAAAGATGCTGATCCAGCAGCTGCGCGAAATGGAGGCCGACGGCATCGTTCACCGCGAGATATTCCCCGAGGTGCCGCCGAGGGTCGAATACTCGATTACCGAATTCGGCATCGAGCTGGACAATGCCCTGATCCCGCTGGCCAGATGGGGCAAGCAACATGCTGGCCGTACTGATGGTGCGCGCCCCGGCAAAGCAAGTGTAACCGAACAGCTTGCTCTTTGATAAACCGTGGACAGCAAAACGCCGCGGATTGAAGCCGCGGCGTTTTCCTGGATCGAGTGATTTCAGCTCAGCTCGAAGGTTGAGGCTCCATGCCGCCTTCGGGCTCCGGGCCCTTCTTGCGGCGGCCGGACTTCGGCACGGCTGAACCGCGGCTCGTAGGAGTATCATCCCCCAGATCTCGTGCCGGCTTCTGCCCGGCGATCAGTTGCTTGATCTCCTCGCCCGAAAGCGTCTCGTATTCGAGCAGGCCCTGCGCCAAAGCGATCCATTCCTTCTTCTTCTTGGTCAGGATCGCCTTGGCGGTTGAATAGGCGTCGTCGATCAGGCGCCGCACTTCGGCGTCGATGATCTGCGCCGTCTCTTCCGAGATATTCTGCGTGCGCGCCACCGAATGGCCGAGGAAGACCTCCTCCTGGTTGTCGCCATAGGCGACATGGCCGAGCTTGTCGGAAAAGCCCCAGCGCGTGACCATGGCGCGTGCCAGCTTGGTCGCCTGCTCGATGTCGGAGGACGCGCCCGAAGTGATGTTCTCCTTGCCGAACTTGAACTCCTCGGCGACGCGGCCGCCCATCATGATGGCAAGCCGCGAGACCATGTACTTGTAGCTCATCGAATAACGGTCGCCTTCCGGCAGCTGCATGACCATGCCGAGCGCACGGCCGCGCGGGATGATGGTCGCCTTGTGCAGCGGATCGGCGGACGGCACGTTGAGCGCCAGGATGGCGTGACCGGCTTCGTGGTAAGCGGTGAGCTCCTTCTCGGCCTGGGTCATTGCCGACGAACGGCGCTCGGCGCCCATCATGATCTTGTCCTTGGCGTCCTCGAATTCGGCCATCGTGACGAGGCGCTTGTTGCGGCGCGCGGCCATCAGGGCGGATTCGTTGACCAGGTTCATCAGATCGGCGCCGGAGAACCCCGGCGTTCCACGCGCGACCACCTTGAGGTCGACATTGGGCGCCAACGGAACGTTGCGCACATGCACCTTGAGGATCTTCTCGCGGCCGACGATGTCGGGGTTCGGCACCACCACCTGGCGGTCGAAGCGGCCCGGACGCAACAGCGCCGGATCGAGCACGTCGGGCCGGTTGGTGGCAGCTATCAGGATGATGCTCTCGTTGGATTCGAAGCCGTCCATCTCGACCAGCAGCTGGTTCAGCGTCTGCTCACGCTCATCATTGCCGCCGCCGAGGCCGGCGCCACGATGGCGGCCGACGGCGTCGATTTCGTCGATGAAGATGATGCAGGGGGCATTCTTCTTGGCCTGGTCGAACATGTCGCGGACACGGGACGCGCCGACGCCGACGAACATCTCGACGAAGTCCGAACCCGAAATGGTGAAGAAGGGCACGTTGGCTTCGCCGGCGACCGAGCGGGCGAGCAGCGTCTTGCCGGTGCCGGGGGGGCCGACGAGCAGCACACCGCGCGGGATCTTGCCGCCCAGGCGCTGGAACTTCTGCGGATCGCGCAGGAACTCGACGATCTCTTCCAGATCCTCCTTGGCCTCGTCGACGCCGGCGACATCCTGGAAGGTGACACGGCCATGCGCCTCGGTCAGAAGCTTGGCCTTCGACTTGCCGAAGCCCATGGCGCGCCCGGAACCGGACTGCATCTGGCGCATGAAGAATATCCACACGCCGAGGATCAGGATCATCGGCAAGTAGGAGATGAGATAGCTGAACAACGAGGTGGATCCGTCCGATTCAGGACGCGCATTGATGACGACGTTCTTGTCCTGAAGCCGCGAGACCAGCTGCGGATCGCCGGGCGAATAGGTCTGAAAGCCATTGGCGTTGTCGGTGTAGGTGCCCATGATGCGGTCGCCGGCGATGGTCACCGTCTTGACCCGGCCGGCCGCGACCTCCTGCAGGAACTGCGAGTAGGGAACGTCGGTCGATGCTCCGCGCGTCTGCGGCGTCTGGAACAGATTGAAGAGAGCGATGAGCAGGACCGCTATGATCGCCCAGAGCGCGAGGTTGCGATAATTCGGATTCATCAATTGTCCCGTTGGCACCCGATGGGGCACGCGTATGAGAGGAAACTTGGGCCTAACATAGGGAGAGCGCCTCCCCTTGCCAAGCATAACAGCACGTCTGGGTTAAGCTTTCGCGCCACCATCAACCGGCACTGTGGCGGCTGGAAGGCAAGGCCGGGACGGGCGGCGCGCCGGTCAGTTCGGCGACGGCCCCGGCCAGCACCAGATCGAAGCAAGGCAGGAAGCGTGCAAAAGGTGCGACGGCTGGGCTGACCGCGAATGCCGGCACCGCCGTTGCATCCCCTGCAAAGCCAAGGCATTCGCCGCCGCGCCACAGCGCCGGTTCCGCAGCCAAGGCGGCGCGAACAAGGCTCGCTGGCGCGCCATTCCCGGCAATCCGTTTGGCGGCGGCAGTCGCGCCGAGCGGCGCGATCAACAATGCACCAGAACTGTCGCCCAATGTGATCGCCCCTGCCTCGGTGACCCGCCTGCGACCGTCCCAGAGTCCCGCCGCCAACGGTGCGGCAGGCGGCAGGTCGCGCGATTCACGGTACAGGAAGATGCCGGTGCGCCTGATATCGGCGACCGTCCGCGACAATGTGGCGCAAAGCGGTCCGGCCTGCATTTGCTCGAGCAGCGCTTCGCTACGCGCCTGGTCCGGCAACAACGCGACGCCGCCGGTCGCTGCCAGCAGAACACGCAGCCCATAAACCGCTGCGCGCGTGTCTTCGGCTCTGACAAAACCGGGATCGAGACGGATGAGACCCTTCGCCGGCCGGCTGGCAAATTCACCGATCAGCGCGGCGGCGCGGCGGCCGAGTTGCTCGCGCTCGGCGGCGGCCCGCCTGGCTAGGCCGATCGCCTCGGCAAAACGCTGCCCGCTTCGGTCTTCGCCGAGCACGGCACGAATGCGCGGCCGTTCGAAATGCGCATCGATGTTGGTCGGGTCCTCCGCCCAGCCGACATTTTCGCGCCGAAGGAAGGCGCGCAATGCCGCGCGCCGTAAACCAAGCAGCGGCCGCGCGATCCAGATCCGCCAATCATAGAGGGTGGCCGGGGCCATGCCGGCGAGGCCTCGGCCTACCGTTTCACCAAGCTTGTGGCCATCATTCCGTGCGGCTCGCATCAGCACGGTCTCGGCCTGGTCGTCGGCGGTGTGGCCGGTCACGACCACACCGATGCCATGCGCCTGCGCGGCCTCGGCCAGCAACCGGTAGCGTGCCTCGCGCGCCGCGGCGGGCAGGCCGGTCGACGGCTTGGCTTCGGACCAGCTGAGTGTGCGGTGCACGATACCGCGTTCGGCGCAGAGCTTTGCAACGGCGCGTGCTTCCGCCGTTGATTCCGGACGCAGACCATGGTCGATCGTCACCGCCAGCAGCCTGGCTGTCGGGGCGCTGCGGTCGAGATGAGCTTTGAGGAGAAGAAGGAGGGCGGTGGAGTCGCTGCCGCCGGACACGGCCGCAACGGCGCCGTTGGAAAAGTCGATCGTTGAAAAATCCGAAAAGTCAGGCTCGGTATCGAGCATCAGTGCATGTCGCCCAAAAGGGGTCCCCGGATACCGACATGCGAGGGGAAGACTAGCACGCCGCCAGCGCTCTTTCCTGTTTGACGCGTTCCTTGAGCGCGGCCGAAATATCGGGATAGCGCTTGCCGATCTCGCCGAAGGTGGCGCAGGCGACATCCTTCTGCTTGAGGCCGACCAGCGACACGCCGAGCTTCAGGAGCATGTCAGGCGCCTTCTTGGCCTTCGGATAGTCCTTGCTGGCAGAAAGGAAGACCTCGGCCGCGTCATGATATTTCTGCTGGCCAAGCAGGGATTCGCCTAGCCAGTAATGCGCGTCCGCCGCCTTGGCGTCCTTGGGGAAGCGGGCAATGTGGTCGCGAAAACCCTGCTCGGCGGTGCTGTAATCGCCCGACAGGATGAACTGGTAGGAGTTGCGGTAGATCTCTTCCGGATTGTTGGTGGCAGGCAACGCCGCCACCGCCGTGCCGTCGGATTTGCCGGCTTTGGGACCGGTCGCCGGCGCCTCGGCGGCGGGAGCCGCACCTTCCGTCGGCGCTGTCGCCTGCGTGCTGCCGCCCGCATCGACCACATTGCCGTTCTTGTCGACGGTGATGGTACCGAACGTCTTTGGCGGGGTGCCGGTGATCACCTTGCCGGGATCGCCGGTCTGCGATTCGACGATGACTTCACCGACGCTCTGGCCGCCATCCGATTGTGCACCCGAATCGGCCGGCGCCTGCGTTGCCGGGGCCTCGGCAACGCTGTTGTCGGTATTGCCATCCTGCGGCGCCGCCTCTGATTTCTTCTGCGCCGGCGGCTGCCCGCTAGAGCCGCCTTCCAGCTGCTGGAAGCGGAACTCGTTGTCTTCCTGCTGCTTGCGCATCTGCTCCTGCATCTGCAGGACCTGGAAATTGAGTTCCTCGATCTTGCCGTTCATCTGCCGCAGCTGTTCTTCGAGGCTGGCGGCAGTGGTGCCGTCCTGCTGCTGCGCGATCTGTTGCTGCTCCGGCTTCTCTTTCTTGCCAAAAATGCCTAGCGTCGGCAGATGGAAGGAAAAGCCGCTATCCGCGGGTTGTCCGGTGCCGCTCGCAGTAGCCGCGAAGCCTGATACGAGCAGCAGCGCAAGCGTGCCGCTCAAGACCGATCTGAAATGCATGTGCCTCTCGCCGTGTAATTCGTGAGCCTGTTCGCGCCTTCCAATCACTGTGGAACCAGCCAGGCGCCCTCGGCTCATAGCAGGAGGCGAGACTTCGGCCAAATTTTGTTTCCCAATTTTGTTTCCGGGACCAGAACTGAAAAAGGCGGCCAATGGCCGCCTTTCGCATGGAGGTGTTGCAATTTTGCGACTAAGGCGCCGCAGTCTTGCGTATCAGGAGCCGGCGCCAGAGAGCGTGGTGACCGCGCGACGATTCTGCGACCAGCAGGAGATGTCGTCACAAACCGCGACCGGGCGCTCCTTGCCGTAGGAAATCGTCTTCAGGCGGCTTGCCGAAACGCCCCTGGCGACCAGGAAGTCGCGGGTGGCGGCGGCGCGGCGGGCGCCGAGCGCCAGATTGTATTCACGCGTGCCGCGTTCATCGGCATGGCCTTCGACGACGATGGCATACTGCTTGTACTGGTTCAGCCACTGCGCCTGGCGCGACAGCGTCGTCTGCGCATCGGCACGGATCGAGGACGAATCCGTATCGAAGAAGATGCGGTCGCCAATGTTGACCGTGAAGTCCTGCGCCGAGCCGGGCGTTGCGGCACCCGCACCATTGAGGCCGAGGTCGGCGGCGCTGTTCGGGGTCTTCTTCGAGGCGCAACCGGTGATGGCGAGCATCGCGATCAGGCAGATCATCGCCGGGTTTCTGGTAAGTGCTGCAATACGGCCCATGCCGCCTCTCCTTCGCATTTCGAGTGATTTCGTTGATCACCCAGTAACCACGTTTGGGTTAACCGGCATTCAAGAAACACGGTTAAAATTTGGTTTCGGCACCCGTCCGCAGCCGAAATAACTGATGCCACAATGGTCGCGGACCGTAGGCGGAAATGCGGCCAAAAGGCGACTTTGGCGTGAAAAAAGCCCCAAAACGGGGCTTTTAGGGCACTGTTGCCAAGTTGCAACGAGGCAGGCCGCGGCGAAGCAAATTTGGTTTATTCCAGCAACGGCGACCAGGCCGGGTCGGACGCAAAGTTTGCGGTCGGAATCGGCTGCTCGTTGCGGCCGGTGAGATCGACGGAAACCAGTTTCGGGCCACCCGCTGAGTCGCGGAAGAACATCAGCACGCGGCCATTGGGCGCCCAGGTCGGTCCCTCCTGCTGGAAGCCGGAAGAGAGAATGCGCTCGCCAGAGCCGTCGGTCTTCATGACGCCGATCTGGAATTCGCCGCCGGTCTGCTTGGTGAAGGCGACCAGGTCGCCGCGTGGCGACCACACCGGCGTCGAATAAACGCCGTCGCCGAAGGAAATGCGGGTCTGGCCCGAACCGTCGGCGCCCATCACATAAATCTGAGCGCGACCGCCGCGGTCGGAGGTGAACACCACCTTGCTGCCGTCGGGCGAATAGGAGGGCGAGGTATCGATGGCGGTCGAGTTGGTCAGCCTGGTCGTGGAGCGACTGCGCAGGTCCATGGCGAAAATGTTGGAATTACCGTCATCGCGCAGCAGGCTCATGATCACCTTCTGACCATCAGGCGAAAAGCGCGGCGCAAAGGTCATGCCGGGGAAATTGCCGACAAGTTCGCGCTGCCCGGTTTCGATCTGCAGCAAATAGACCCGCGGCTGACCGCTTTCGTACGACATATAGGTGATTTCCTGCCGGTTCGGCGAGAAACGCGGCGTCAGCACGATCGAGCGGCCGTCCGAGAGATAGCGGACGTTGGCGCCGTCCTGGTCCATGATGGCGAGCCGCTTCTTGCGCGCATTCTTGGCGCCTGATTCGTCGATGAAGACGACGCGCGTATCGAAATAGCCCTTCTCGCCGGTGATCCGTTCATAGATCGCATCGGCAATGATGTGAGCGACGCGGCGTTGATTGGCATCATTGGCGAAGAACTGTTCGCCTGCCATCTGCACCCCGTCGAATGTATCCCAAAGCCGGTACTGGGCGCGAATGCGGCCGTCGGCCTCCTTGCTGACGCTGCCGGTGACCAGCGCCTGGGCGTTAATCACCTTCCAGTCGTCGAAGCGCGGCTGCGCGTCCGGATTGGCGATCTTTTCGATGAAGGCGTTCTTGTCTATCGGTGCGAACAGACCAGAACGCTTCAGATCGGCGCTGACGATCTCGGAAATCTGGGGACCGAGCCCGCCTTGAAAATCGGTGATGGCGATCGGCAGCGGTTCAATGTTGCCTCCGGTAACCTTCAGCTCGACTTTGGCCAGAGCTGGAACGGCAGAGCCTGCCGTTATGCCCAGTGTCACGGCTACAAGCACCAGGAGCGGATTGAGGAAAGATCTCATGTCTCTTCGCTTCTCTTCTTCGATTGTTACGCATTCGGCCTAGAGGCCAAGCATCTCTCTTGGATCGAAAGTGACCTCGAAATCGTTCCAGATGTCCTGCTTTCCGGCGGGAACCTGCAGCCCGGCCATATCGCATTTCTGGACGGCGCGTACGGCGCTTTCGTCGAACTGGCGATTGCCACTCGACGTCTCCACGGTCGGGCGACCGTCAAGCTTCCCGGAAACATTCAGGTTGAACTGAATCACGACCACGAAGTTTTCCGCACCTTCGAGGCCCGCCGGAATGGACCAGCAGCCTTTGAGCTGATCTTGCAGAGCCCCTTCCTCGGACTTCGACAGCTTCCGACCCTGATCCTTCGCGCCGCCAAGCGACGACTGCTGCGTCGAGCCCTTGGCGCCGCCGCCCGACGGCTTCTGCTTGTCGAGCAACTCCTTGATAGCGCCCTCATCGAATTGCTTGTCGTCCGACTTTGGCTTCGCCGAGGCTTCCTTGACCGGCTTGTCGGCGTCCTTGCGGTCCGGCGCCTTGGGGCTCTCGGCCTGCGCCGGTTGCGGCTTCGGCCGCGCTTCGGGCGCGGGAGCTGAATTCGGCAGATGCGTTTCTTCCGGCGGTGGCGGCAGATCGATGGCCTCGTCGATCGCGTCGGGCTTGACCTCAGGCTTCGGTTCGATGGCGGCGGTTGTTTCCGGCTGTGGCGCCGGCGCCGGTTTGGGCGCCGGGGTCGGCTTCGGTTCCACCTGTTTGACCGGCTCGGGCTTGACCTCTTCCTTCGGCTGCGGCGTTGGCGCCACTTCCGTTGCCGGTGTCGGCTTCGGCTCTTCCTTCGGTTTCGGCGTGTCCTCGGTCTTCGGCTTTTCTGTCGGCGTCGGCGCCGGGGCAGCCGTCGCTGTCTTCTCGACCGGCTTCGGCTTGGCCTCGTCCGTTACCGACGCGTCGGTGTCCGTGCTGTTCTCACCCACCTTTTGCGCATCGGGCACGATATCAGGACGCTTGGTCGGTGTGGGCGCAGGCTTTTCGTGCATCACCGCCTTCTTGTCGCCCTTCAGCGTCTGCGCAACGGCTTCCGTCGGTATGATTTCGACCGACACCGATTGGGCATCGGACGCGGGCATGGCAGGCGGCGACGACAGCGTGAACAGCCCGAAGGCTAACGCTACCGTGTGCAAGATCACCGATGTGGTGAGGCCGGTCCGCATCTTGGTGCTACTGTTCCTGTTCCTGGAGCGAAACGAGGCCGATATTCTTGTAACCGGCGGCCGAAATGCGGGCCATCACCTTCATGGCGGTGCCATAGTCGGTCGACTTGTCGCCACGGATGAAAATCCGCTCATCATAGCCGGTCTTGGAGATCGCCTGCAGCTTGGCCACCAACTCGTCGATCGGGATTTCAGTCTCCTGCAGGAAAATCTTGCCGACCGGGTCGATCGAGACGGTGATTGGCTGGGTATCAACGTTCATCGCCTTGGCCTGCGTGTCCGGCAGGTCGATTGGCACGCCGACCGTCAGCAAGGGTGCCGCGACCATGAAGATGATCAGCAGCACCAGCATCACGTCGACCATCGGCGTGACGTTGATCTCCGATATCAGCGCGTGATGGCGGCCGCGCCGCCTGTGGCCGCGCCCGCCTCGCCCCGAAATGCCTACGGACATACCCATCGTGCTGCTCCTCAGGCCTTCGGTGCGACTTTTTCATCGATTTGGCGCGAGAGTATGGCGGAGAACTCGTCCGAGAACCCTTCCATCCGCACCGCGATCTTGTTCGCGTCCGATGACAGCTTGTTGTAGGCGATAACAGCCGGGATGGCGGCGAGCAGGCCGATGGCCGTTGCCAGCAGCGCCTCGGCGATGCCCGGCGCCACCACCGAAAGACTGGTGTTCTTGGAAGCGGCAATGGCCTGGAAAGAAGTCATGATGCCGATGACGGTGCCGAACAGGCCGATGAAGGGTGCCGCCGAACCGGTTGTGGCGAGGAAGCCGAGCCGTCCCTCCAGCCGCTCCATCTCGCGCGTCAGCGCCAGGTCCATGGCCTTGTCGATACGGGTCTGCAGGCCGAGCGGCGATTTGGCGCCCTTCTCAAAGCTCTTCTTCCATTCGCGCATGGCGGCAACAAAAATCGCGCCCATGCCAGTGGTCTTGCGATCGGCGAGGGTGCGATAAAGCTCCTCCAGCGACTGTCCCGACCAGAACACCTGCTCGAAGCGATTGAGCGCCAACCGCATGCGCGCATAGCTGACCAGCTTGTCGACGATGATCGCCCAGGTCCAGATCGAAGCGCAGAGCAGACCGATCATGACCAGCTTGACCACCCAGCCGGCCTGCATGAACAGCGCCCAAATCGACAAATGCGCTGCCGGGTCGGCGAGTGCGATATTTTCCATCGTTCAAGTCCTTAAGATTTTCCGGGCATCGCTGGCGGCTGGCCCATGGGCATCCCTTGTGGTCCGTTCGCGCCTAGCTTGCGGATTACCCCAAAATGCACCGTTAGCGGCCTTTTCAGGGCAAATATTGGTGAAAGGAAGGCGCGCGGATTCTTCCAATCTTCACCAGTCTCTTCATGAACCGTTATGGTTAAGGATGGGTTAGGAAATATGGCGCGGCGCATTGCCGCGCCTCGACGCGCCGGCAGGCATGTTGTCCCATCAAAATCGAATGCACTGTCGATCAGCCGCTCGTTGCGGGGCCGGCAGGCTGGATATCAGCCTGCCTTTGGTAGAAAAGCAGCGATCCATTCCTTCGGAAAGCGTTTCGGCCTGCCGTTCTCGCCAACGATCGCCGCCTGGACCTTTGCCTCGACCAAAACCTCTGTCCCGCGTTTCAATTGCTGCGCCATGACGATGCGGGCGCCGGAAATGTCTTCGGTGCGCGTGTCGATGGTCAGGATATCGTCCATGCGGGCGGGCGAACGAAAATCGATCTCCATGCGCCGCACCACCCAGACGATGCGTTCGCCATGTTTGCCTTCATGGAGTTCAGTGTGGTGGACGCCGGCGAGCCTGAGATAGTCGGAGCGGCCACGCTCAAAGAATTCAAGATAGCGCGCGTGGTAGACGACGCCGGAGAAGTCGGTGTCGGCATAATAGACCCGCGCCATCAGCCGATGGCCGAATTCCGTAAGCGCGCCGGAAAGCCCGGCAGTGAGTGCCGCCGATTCACCATGATCGTCCATCGCGCTTTCCTTTTTGCCCCCGGCGGGGCACCTGTCTTGCCAAAATCACCAGCGCAGCAAACCGGATGGCACTGTTGACGGCGATGATCAAGACCTTGATGGCGGCGCTGCTGGTGCTGGCGGCGTCTGCGCTGCCCGGCCACACCGCAAGCTTTTCGATGAAGCGCGGCCTCAACCTCGACCAATGGACGACCTGGGTCGGGGAAGACAAATGGAACGATCCCAAGGCCATCCTGCCCTATCCCGAATGGCGCAAGTTCCTCAACGAGGATGACCTCAAGACACTGAAGGCCGCCGGCTTCGACTTCCTGCGCATGCCGGTCGATCCCTCGCCGTTTATGTCGGACCAGACGCTGGCGCTGCGCGACGACCTTTACGCCAGCGTGCGGGACTCGGCCCGCATGATCAACCGCGCGGGCCTGAAAGTGATCGTCGACATGCACCTCATCCCGGCTGGTGGTGGCCGCCAGATCGGCATGGGCCAGGTGATGGACGATCCAGCCACCTTCGACGCCTATGTCGAGGTCATCGGCAAAATGGCGCGCACGCTTGGTACCGAGGACCCGACGCAGGTCGCTTTCGAGCCGATGAACGAACCGATCGTCGACTGCGACAGCGATGGCACCAGCCTCTGGCCGGAGCGTCAGCAGAAGCTGTTCGCGGCTGCGCGCGCCTCGGCCACCAGGCTGACGCTTATCCTCACCGGCGCCTGCTATTCCAACGCGGCCTCGCTGGTCAGGATCGACCCGAAGTCGATCCCCGACGACAACATCATCTGGACCTTCCACTCCTACGACCCGTTCCTGCTGACACATCAGGGCGCCACCTGGGCCGGCGATTTCATTCCCTACGTCACCGGCCTGCCCTATCCGCTGACTGCGGTACCGCGTGCCGAACTCGATGCAACGCTGGATGCGATCCGCGCCAAGATGAGGGCCGAGGCGCCGTGGACCAGGCGGAACGGGCTGCTCGCCTATCTCGACGAGGAGGTGGCCAGCATGGACACGAACGAAAAATTGCTCGGCGTCATGGATGCGCCGTTCGAAAAAGTCGAGGCGTGGGCGAAGGCCAACGCCATCAAGCCGGAAAATATCACGCTCGGCGAATTCGGCATGATCCGCCAGGAATATGGCAACCCCTATGTGATGCCGCCGCAATACCGCGCCGCCTATGTCAAGGACATGATCGCGCGTGCCGAGGCACACGGCTTCTCATGGTCGGTGTGGAGCTATGGCGGCGCCTTCGGAATCGTCGATGCTTTCAACGCCGACAAGGCAGAACCTGCTGTGATGGATGCGATCCGGTCGCTCCATTAGCAGTTAGCCGAGGTCTATCTGCAGGATCTCCGGCCGCATGCCGAACCGCACCGGTGCGATGCTGAAGCCGAGCCCGCCTGATACAATCAGGTTGCGGTCGTTCTCGACGACATGGCCATAAGCGAAGCGATTGCCAAAGCGGGACGGCACCACCGGCGAATAGCCGAACAGCCTGACCTGTCCGCCATGGGTGTGGCCCGACAGCGTCAGCGAAACCCGCCACGGCACTTTCGGAAAAATGTCAGGCTCGTGTGCGAGCAGGATGACGGGCGCCTGGTCGGTGATCTTGGCCAGCGTGCCGTCGAGATCGTCCAGGCCCTTGCCACGGCTCCGGCCCCACTCCTGGCCGGGGAGCAATGCCAACTGATCCGCAAGACCGGCAAGCCAGAAACCGTGCCCGTCCTTTTCCAGGCGCACGACATCGTTTTCCAGCACCGGAATGCCGACGGCCTCCAGCGCCTTGCGTGAAATCGTCGGTCCGGCGCCGGCCCTTTGGGCGGCACGGTCTTCCCACCAGTCATGGTTGCCGAGGATCGACCAGACGCCGAGCGGCGCCTCGAGGCCAGAAAGTGCCGGCGCCCACTCCAACGCATCCACCCAGCCCGTCACCAGGCGTGTCCCGGCCGGATAGTCGCCAAGCATGAGGATCACATCCGGCTTGAGGGCATTCGCCTCGGCGGCGAGCGAAGCGATCCGCTCCGGCGTCATCCAGGGGCGGCACGCATGGATGTCGGAAAGCACCGCGACCCGCAGCTTCAGACCCGTCGGCCAATGCGGCGGCGTCAGCTGATAGTGCTTCACATGCGTCAACAGCACCGGCTCGATGCCAACCGCATAGGCGCTGAGCGAAGCAAATGAGAGGAACGAACCCCCGACGAATTTCAGGAACCCGCGTCTGGTGATCACTTTCCTGGCTCCGATGCTTGATCGGAGCGGTCCGCGCCGACATTGCGACGCTCGATAAAATCCAGGAATGCGCCTTCACGCTGGCGGAGCTTAGGAGATTCTGCGCAGACAAACCGTTCCGAAGAACAAATCTCCGTTACTCCTCCTGGAACAGGTTGATCTGCTGCTGCGCCAGGCCCTTCGGCGCATCGAGGCCGAGATGGCGCCAGGCGTTGGCGGTCAGCACCCGGCCGCGCGGCGTCCGCTGGATGAAGCCCTGCTGGATCAAATAGGGCTCGATGATGTCCTCGATGGCGTCGCGCGGCTCGGACAAGCCGGCGGCGATGGTCTCGATACCGACCGGGCCGCCGCCGAAATTGCGGGCGATCATCGAGAGGTAGCGGCGGTCGAGCGCATCGAGGCCGAGCCCGTCGACCTCAAGCCGCGTCAGGGCTTCGTCGGCAATCTGCTTGTCGACATGACCGTCGCCGGCAACGGACGCAAAATCGCGCACGCGGCGCAGCAGCCGGCCGGCGATGCGCGGCGTGCCACGGGCGCGGCGCGCAATCTCCAGCGCGCCGTCGTCGCCGAGCGGCATTTGCAGGATGCGGGCGCCGCGGCGCACGATCTGCTCCAGCTCCTCGACGGAATAGAAATTGAGCCTGACCGGAATGCCGAAACGGTCGCGCAGCGGGTTGGTCAACAGACCGAGCCGCGTGGTGGCGGCGACCAGCGTAAAGCGGGCAAGGTCGATCTTGACCGAGCGCGCCGCCGGCCCCTCGCCGATGATCAGGTCGAGCTGGAAATCCTCCATCGCCGGATAGAGGATTTCCTCCACAGCCGGATTGAGCCGGTGGATCTCGTCGATGAACAGCACGTCGCGGTCTTCGAGATTGGTCAAGAGTGCCGCGAGATCGCCGGCCTTGGCGATGACCGGGCCAGAGGTCGAACGGAAATTGACGCCCAGCTCGCGCGCCATGATCTGGGCCAGCGTCGTCTTGCCAAGCCCCGGTGGTCCGACGAACAGCACATGGTCGAGCGCCTCGCTGCGGCCCTTGGCGGCCTCGATGAAGACTTTGAGATTGGCCCGCACCGCCGCCTGTCCGACGAAATCGGCGAGCGTCTGCGGCCGCAAGGTCTGCTCGGCATCCTCGCCGTGCTTTTCCGGCGTAATGAGGCGGGGTGAAAGACTCATGCCGCCTTCCTCGCACAGGGCAAAGTACGGGACAAGCAACCGCTCAACGCGCCAGTTCCTTCAGCCCGAAACGAATGAGCTTCGAGGCATCCGCGTCCTCGCCGGCGGTCTTCAGCGCCGCCGCCACCGCATTGGCTGCCGTGTCGCGCGAATAGCCGAGATTGACCAGCGCCGAGACGGCGTCGGTGATCGGCGCCGGCGCCACGCCCTCGCCGAGCTCCTGCTTGAGGCCGATCGTGCCGGAGGCGGTTCCGGCATAGGCCGGCGCCTTGTTCTTCAATTCGGTGACGATCCGCTCGGCCACCTTCTTGCCGACGCCCGGCGCACGGCTGACCATGGCGATGTCGCGTAGCGCGATGGCATTGGCGAGGTCGGCCGGCGCCAGCGTCGACAGGATGGCCAGCGCCACCTTGGCGCCGACGCCTTGCACATTGTTCATCAAGAGCCGGAACCATTCGCGCTCCAGCACCGACTGAAAGCCATAAAGCCGGATCATGTCCTCGCGCACATAGGTCTCGATGAACAGCACCACCGCCTCGCCCGGCGGAGGCAGCGAAGCCAGCGTACGCGCCGAGCAATAGGCGACATAGCCGACGCCATGCACGTCGACGAGACAGAAATCCTCGTCGACCTCGTCCAGCGAGCCCTTGAGCTTGCCGATCATGCCAGATCTTTCATCGAGGACTTCATGAATGGGTTTCCGGAGAGATGATGTCGAGATCGGGAAAATAGCTGCGGTAGCGCGCGGCGTCGCGGGTCAAAAGCCGATGTCCGGCAACCGTTGCATGGGCGCCAATGAAGAAATCCGGCAAGGTCCGCTCGCGAACGCCGCCGGCCCGGCGATAACGGGAATGGGTGACACCGGCGAGAAATGCCGCCTCCCAAGGCAGAGACTCCCGAACCATCTCGAGCATATCGACTGCTTTTCGAAGCGCGGTCTCCGTCGCTATCAGCGGCCCAAGCTCGGACCAGACAATCGTGTTGACCACCAATGCCCCATCGCGACGGCAGGAAACGATCGCCGACGCCGACCACTTTGTATTGGGTCCAGCCGGTCCCCAGACGTCGATGAGGACATTGGTATCAATCAACGTCGAGTTCTTCACGCGGCCCCCTTAACCACTCCATATATTCGTCGGTGCTCATACCGCCCAGATCCAGGGATCCCTCCATCCGGTCAAGCAACTCGCTGAACCTGCGGGAAACCTCCTCTTCCGACAGGTTTTCGTTGACCGCTACAAGACGAGCACCTTCGTCCGTCGCCACGAATTCCACCTCGGAACCCGGCCCGATGCCCAGATGGTCCCGTATCTGCTTTGGGATTGTGACTTGCCCCTTGGTGGTGACGCGCATGGTAATACCTCCAGGGTATTACTTATCGCCACGCCGTGAACAAGTCAAGAACATACCTAGCCGGCAATCGCCATCCGGTAGGCCACGCTCTGCCGGTGATGCGCGTGGCAGATGGCGATGGCCAGCGCGTCGGCGGCATGTTCGGTGTCGAAAGTGGCTTTAGGCAACAGCACCTTGACCATCATATGGATCTGCTTCTTGTCACCATGGCCAACGCCGATCACCGCCTTTTTGACGGCATTGGGGGCATATTCAGCGACGACAAGGCCGGCGCGCGCCGGCACCAGCATGGCTATGCCGCGCGCCTGGCCGAGCTTCAGTGTCGCCACCGCATCCTTGTTGACGAAGGTTTGCTCGACGGCCGCTTCGTGCGGCATGGCCGCATGCAGGATCTCGGCCAGCCCGTCATGCAACTGACAAAGCCGTGTCGCCAGCGCCGCCTTGTCGTCGGAGCGCACAGTGCCCGAGTCGACGAAGCGCAGCGAATTGCCGAGGCTTTCGACGATGCCCCAGCCAGTGCGCCTAAGCCCCGGGTCGATACCGATGATGCGAATCGCTTCCCCCATCCGCCAAGTCTACCTCCGGCGGACAGCGATGCCAGCGAAATGTGAACAAACCGGAAACGGGAGGCGTTTAACCCCGGGCGAAAGCCGTGTTCAGCAGCGTGATCTGGTCGGAAACCGGATTGACGCGGCGGACGGCGGGCGGCGTTTCGGCGAACGCGCCGCCATAAATCTCCTCGTCCATGCGGCGCACCAGCGCCTGCAGGCGCAGCGAACGGGTGACGAGGTCGAGGAAATCCTTCGGCAGTTCGTTCCAGCCGACCGCTTCGTCATGCGCCGACGCGGTGTCGAGACGCACCTTGGATTTTTCCGAAGCAACCTGGTCGCGGGTCATCTCGCCGGAGTTTGCCGCCCGCTGCAAGAGCAGCCAGGAGGCAACCTGCATCAGCCTGGTGGTCAGCCGCATCGACTCGGCCGCATAGAGCGTCGCTGCCAGCCTGGACAGCTTTTTCGCCTCGGCCCGGCCCTTGCCGTCGAGATATTCGGCTGCCTGCTCTACCAGGCCCATGCCTTCCTGGTAAAGCGGTTTGAAGGATTGCGAGAAAACCCGGCGTTCCGCCAGTTTGATGGTTTTCGCGCTGCCTTTCGAAGGCTCGTTCATCGTACGCCCCTGCACTGCCCCGTCGGCTGATTCGGCTTCTTCGCCGTCACGCCGGCACCCTAGATGACTGAGGCTTGAAAATGCGCTTCACCGCTGGTGAAGGCAAGCACATGTTTAACAAACGGTTAACGCCGGCGCATGGGCGCGAGACAGCCCAAAATGCGGACAAAAAAAGAGCCGCGGATGAGGCGGCTCTCAGGAGTTTAACAGGGAGGCGTCAAACGAAGTGGCTCCAACCACTCGGTAAGAATCCAGATAACTGGATGGACATAGTAAACACCTGTAAAGCTTAATGAACCCTTAACGGCGCGGATATTTCTTGATCCACCGCTGCCCTTCTGTGCCGTATCAGCACAACGGCCATCGCTTCCAGATAGCCGGCAAGGAAATGAAGGCGAAGAGCAGCATTCCCAAATAAGCACCATCGAGAGAGCCTGTCCGGGTTTTAAATGACCGCCGTCTGGCATTCGAGCGTGCCGTCACAGGCTTGCGCCCACATGGTGATCAACTGCGGTAACAAGCTGGAGCGCCGACGCGACATCGTTCCGAAACACGCGTTGCGCTAAACGCCCGCTCCTCACGCCGTCGCGCGCAAATCCGTGCCGCCGCAACCCACCAGAACTGCCCAGGAGCAACCTATGGACTGGTATTCGATCGTCAAATTCCTCCACGTCGTCACAGCCATTTTGTGGGTCGGCGGCGGGTTCGTGCTGTTTCTGCTGGGAGTGCTTGCCGAGCGTGCCGGCAGCGTCGAGGAAAAGTTGCAGGCGATACGCGCCAGCGGACAGTTGGGCGGCCGGTTTTTCGCGCCGATGTCGATGTTGACCCTGATCTTCGGCCTTATCATGTGCAGCTTCTGGGTCGGCTTCGCCGATCTATGGATCGTCATCGGTCTCATTGGCTACGCCACAACCTTCTCAATCGGCATGTTCATCTTCAAACCGATCGGCGAGCGTCTGGGGGCTATGATTGCCAAGGAGGGCGTCTCGCCTGCTGTTCTTGCCATGGCACAGCGCATGACGATCGCGGCGCGCTTCGACTATGCGGTGATGCTGGCGGTCATCGCCGACATGGTACTTAAACCAACCGCGAATGACTTCGGAATCATCGCCGCCATGGCAGTGGTTATTCTTGCAGGTGCCATGCTGGCCTTTGGCGGCAGCCGCCGCCTCACGCCGAGCGCCGCCTGATTGCGGCAGATGGTGAAGGCGGCCGCACGGTCGCCTCTCCTCTACAGCAGGCCGGCGATTCCGTCCCACAGCAGCTTGACCGCGACCACGGCCACGGTCGCATAGGTGAAGGGATAAAAGATTTCCGGCCGCATGCGCCGCACCAGCCAGGCGCCGGCAATGGTGGCCAGGGGCGCCAGCGGCATCAGCACGGCAGACGCCGTCAGGTTGGCGGTGTCGAACTGGCCAAGCGCGAAATAGGGGATCAGCTTCAGCGCGTTGGTGGCGGCGAAAAAGATTGCCGATGTTCCCGATAGCACCTTCGGGTCGAGCCGGATCGGCAGGGCATAGACCTGGAATGGCGGTCCGCCGACATGGGCGACGAAGCTGGTGAAGCCGGCAACGGTGCCCCAGAAGGCGGCGGCGATGCGGTTGGGCGCCGCCGCATGGTCGGAACCGTGGCGGAACTGCAGATAGAGCCAGCGCAGCACGAAGATCAGCGCGACAGCGCCGACGATGAGCCGCACCATTTCTTCGGTAACCAGGGCTGCCGTCAGCCAGCCCAGCCCAATGCCGATCAGCGCGCCCGGCATCATGTCGACCAGCATCTTGCGGTCATAGACGCCCCACCACGTCCACACCGAAACGATGTCCATCAGGCACAGGATTGGCAGCAGGATGGCGGCCGCCTGCACCGGCGGCATGGCCAATGCCATCAGCGGCACGCCGACGAAGCCGACGGCGCCGCCGAAGCCGCCTTTCGACAGGCCGACAAGAATGACCGCCGGAATGGCGGCGGCATAAAACCACGGATCGGCGAGCAGACCTGACATGGGTGAGGGATGGCTGGAGGGAAGACGGTTATCCCTGCAATAGCCCACAACCCGCGCGTCGCGACAGCGAAAATTCCGGCAACGGCGATCAACTGTGCGTAATTCGCCGTTTCCCGATTTGCGGCAGGGCTGCCGCCGATGCATAAGGTCGCCATCCCTACGCACCAGGGTTTTGACAATGAGCGAACTCCACATCCGCCGCGCCGAGATAACCGATCTTCCGGCCATTGTCGCCATGCTCGCCGACGATCCGCTTGGGAGCCGCCGCGAGGACCCGACCGAGCCACTCGCCAAGGTCTATCGCGACGCCTTTGCCACCATCGACGCCGATCCGAACCAGCTTCTTGCAGTGATGGCGGAAGGCGGCCGCGTCATCGGCACGCTGCAGATCAGCTATCTTGCCGGCTTGTCGCAGCAGGGCGCCTGGCGCGGCCAGATCGAGGCTGTCCGCGTTGCAGCCGACCGGCGCGGCGAAAGGCTGGGGCAACGCATGCTGGAATGGGCGATCGAACAGTGCCGCGCACGCGGCTGCAAGATTGTCCAGCTGACCACCAACAAGAGCCGCCAGGACGCGCATCGCTTTTACGACCGGCTCGGCTTCAAGGCCAGCCACATCGGCTACAAGCTGGAGCTTTAGAGAGCAATTCCAGGAAAGCCGCTTAGCCCAGCGGCGGCGGGCGGCGGCGGATCGGCTGCGCCTTGATGATGGCGGTGCTGGTCTCGGCCTTGTCGGCGATGCGGTCGAGCAGCTTGTCGAGCTCGCCCATCGACCGCACGTAGAGCCGGGCCACGAAACAGTCGTCGCCGGTGACCTTGTCGCACTCGCCGAATTCGGGAATCTCCTCGATCAGCTGCTGCACGATATGCAGCTTGCCCGGCAGCGGCCGCACCCGCACGATCGCTTGCAGCGGATAGCCCAAGGCCTCAGGATCGATCTCGACGGTGAAGGCGCGGATGACGCCGCGTTCCTCAAGCCGCCGCAGCCGTTCCGAGACGCTTGGCGACGAGAGCCCGACCTGGCTCGCCAGCTCCTTCAGCGAGGTCCGGGAATCCTTGACCAGTATGTCGAGAAGTTTCCTGTCCAGCTCGTCCAGCATTTCAATTCTCCGGCAAACGGCACATAAGCCTTATTAAATAAGGTAATCATCGCATATCACCTTTAGCAACGCATATAAACCCCCTGCGGCGCATGAGATTATCAAGCGTCAACAGCTTGCAGAGGTATCCCCATGGACAGCACGGTGCGCGGCACGACCGAGATGACGGCGGCGATGACAATCATCGGCACGATCGGCTGGTTCGTCGTCATGTCGGGTCAGCCCGTCATGGAAGTGGTGTTCTGGCGTTGCGCCTTCGGCGCGGTGGCGCTGCTGGTCACCTGCGCAGCACTGGGGCTGTTGCGCGGCAGGCTGACGTTGCGCATTCTTGCCATTGCCGCGCTCGGGGGCGCGGCCATCGTCATCAACTGGCTGTTGCTGTTCAGCGCCTTCTCCCGCGCCTCGATCTCGATCGCCACGGCGGTCTACAACACCCAGCCCTTCATGCTGGTCGGCTTCGGTGCGCTGTTCTTCGGCGAGCGGCTGACCCTGACCAAGCTGACCTGGCTCGGTATCGCCTTCGCCGGCATGCTGCTGATCGTGCAGACAGGGCCTAATGCGGGTCTCGGCTCCGGCATCACCGGCACCGATTATGTCATCGGTATCGTCATGGCGCTTGGCGCCGCCTTCTTCTGGGCTGTCGCCGCAATCGTCGCCAAGAAGCTCAAGGGCACCCCGCCACATCTGATCGCACTGATCCAGGTCTGCGTCGGCGTCGTCATGCTGGCGCCCTTTGCCAACCTCTCCCATTTGCCCGCCGACACCTGGAGCTGGGCCATGCTGGTCACGCTTGGCGTTGTCCACACCGGCCTGGTCTACATATTGATGTATGGCGCCATCCAGAAACTGCCGACGCATCTGCAGGGGTCGCTCTCCTTCATCTATCCTGTCGTGGCGATTCTGGTCGATGTCATGGCCTTCGGCCACCGATTGCACCCGGCCCAGCTCGTCGGCGCCGCCGCCATCCTGATCGCGGCCGCAGGCATGAATCTCGGCTGGACATTGTGGAAGGCCAAACAGCCGGCCGAAAGCCCGCAAGCCGTCAAATGAGCGGCGGGGCGACCGCCCTCCTGCGGTCGTAAACCAAAGCCATAGCATCGATCCCCGCCCGCCTGTTCAAGGCGGGCGCTTTGCTCTATGCCGCAATGCAACCATCTTCGCCCGGCATAGGCGAAATCCGGGATCGAAAGCCAATGAACGACGCAACACCCCCCAACCGCTGCCGCATCGTGCTGATCGCGCCCAAGGACGCGCCGGCCGAGCGCATTGCCGCGGCCTTCGAGGGCGGCGATGTCGCTTCGCTAATCCTGCCCGAGAACGGCATGGACGAGGCTGCCTTCCAAGCTTTTGCGGAACAGATCGTGCCGGCGGCGCAGGCGGCCGGCATCGCCGTCATCATCGCCGGCGACACCCGCATCGCCGGCCGCGTTCAGGCCGACGGCATCCATGTCGAGGTCTCCAAGGACGCACTCGCCGAGACCATCGAACACTTCCAGGGAAAGATGATGGTCGGCGCCGGTGGCGCCAAGACGCGCGACGACGCGCTGGAGCTCGGCGAAACCAGGCCCGACTACATCTTCTTCGGCCGCTTCGGCTACGACAACAAACCGGAGCCGCATCCGCGCAATCTGTCGCTCGGCCGCTGGTGGGCCGACATGATCCAGATCCCTTGCATCGTCATGGCCGGATCGGAACTGGCCTCGGTCGAGGCGGTGGCGGACACCGGCGCCGAATTCGTGGCGCTGTCCAGCGCTGTCTTCGCTGACGGCGCCGATCCCGCGGCGGCGATTGCTGCCGCCAATGCGCTGCTCGACCAAACCGCGCCGCGCTTCGAGGACTGACGTGCGCCGACCAGGACTTCCTATCGCGGTTCTCGTGGCGGCCTTGATGAGTGGGGCAGCGATCGCGGCGGAGCCCATTCCGTTGCCGCAGCCGAGGCCCGATACCGGCGCACCGGCGATCAGTGCATCGGATGCGGACACCCCCGATGCGGGTGCCTTAAAGGCCGGTGCCCCTAAGGCCGATGCCACCGATTCCGGGGTTCATGTCGACAAGCCGATCGAAACCCCGCTGCCGCAACCCGCGACGACCGCTCCGCTGCCCTCGGCCGACGCCATCAACCCCGAGCGCTTCGGCGCCAAGCCGGCGGACCCCGCCTACGGCGCTTTCCAACGCGGCCTCTACAAGACCGCCTACAATCTGGCGCTGGTGCGGGCCCAGAATGGCGACCCGGCGGCGCAAACGCTGGTCGCCGAGATCCTGTCGCGCGGGCTGGGCGTGCCGCTCAACCCGGCGGAAGCAGCCAAATGGTATGCGCAGGCCGCCGAGCAGGGCATCCCGGAATCACAATTCCAGTATGCGCTGATGCTGCTCGACGGCCGCTACGTCAAGAAGGACGAGAAGGGCGCGTATGCGTTGATGCAGGCCGCCGCCGAGGCCGGCAACCGCCTGGCGCAGTTCAACTTCGCGCAACTGCTGGTGCAGCAGGATCCTGGCGATGCCGGCATCGCCAGGGCCGTACCCTTTTATGAACGCGCCGCGGCGACCGGCCTTGCCGACGCCCAGTACGCGATGGCGCAGGTCTATGCCAATGGCGTCGGCGGCAAGCAGCGCGACGATGCAAAGGCGCGCGGCCTGCTGGCGCAGGCCGCCAGGCAGAACTACGACACCGCGCAGATCGATCTTGCCGCCTGGATGATCGAGGGCCGCGGCGGTGTTCGCGACCTGAAATCCGGCTTCAACTGGATGAAGCAGGCGGCCGAAGGCGGCAACGTCGCCGCCCAGAACCGTCTGGCAAAGCTCTATATGGGCGGCATCGGCACCGATCCCGACCTGGTCCTGGCCGGGGCCTGGTACGTGGTCGCCCGCCGCGCCGGCCTTATCGACCCGGAGATGGACGATTTCCTGCAAGGGTTGACCGACGACCAGACCAAGCAGGCCTTGCAGAAGGCAAACCGCCTGCCCTGACGCCTTTTTCGGCAAACAGCCGCCGAAGGGCGTGACGCTTGTCGAAACGGAGGCACTCGACCTGTCCCTGCAGGGCGTCGTCCTGCGATCGCCGCATATCCATCAGCTGGCGAAGGTCGCCGAGGCCATCGCCGAAGCGGTCGGTTCGATTGTCAATCAGCACGGCTGATGGTGCCTGCGTCGGCGCCGCATCCAGTACCCGACTTGGTGATATCGATGCCTTCCGGTCGGCGCCGACCTGCCCGCTCCCTTGCCTCTTTGGGGGATTTGTGGTCTTGGGAGCCCGAAATCGCTTGTCCAGCGACCATCTCATTCCCGGATCAACATCATCATGGCCAAGATCAATGGCAACGAAATCCGTCCCGGCTATGTCATCGAGCACGATGGCGGGCTCTGGGTGGCGGTCAAGACCAACACCGTCAAGCCCGGCAAGGGCGGCGCCTACAACCAGGTCGAGCTGAAGAACCTGATCAACGGCACCAAGCTCAATGAGCGCTTCCGTTCGGCCGAGACCGTCGAGCAGATCCGGCTCGATCTGAAGGATTTCTCCTTCCTCTACGCACAGGACGACGCCCTGGTGTTCATGGACACCCAGAGCTACGAACAGCTCGAATTGGCGAAGGATTTTGTCGGCGACCGTGCCGCCTTCCTGCAGGACGGCATGATGGTGACCGTCCAGCTCTATGAGGACAGGCCGATCGGCATTTCGCTGCCAGATCAGGTGACGCTGACCATCACCGAGGCCGACCCGGTGGTGAAGGGCCAGACGGCGGCGTCCTCCTACAAGCCGGCGGTTCTGGAAAACGGCATCCGCGTCCTGGTGCCGCCATTCATCGGCGCCGGCGAACGCATCGTCGTCGACACCAACGAACTCACCTACATGCGTCGCGCTGACTGAAGCATGTCGCCCAAAAGTGGCCCCGGTTCTGGGTCACCGACATGCATCAAGACCAAGGTACGAAGCAGGAAGAAATACGATGGCACGCTCAGCACTTCTCAATGTCATGGTCCAGGCCGCCATGAAGGCCGGCCGCTCGCTGTCGCGCGACTTCGGCGAGGTGCAGAACCTGCAGGTGTCGATGAAGGGGCCGGGCGACTATGTCAGCCAGGCCGACCGCAAGGCCGAGGACATCCTGTTTGCCGAACTATCGAAGGCGCGGCCGGGCTATGCCTTCCTAATGGAAGAGCGCGGCGCGGTCGAAGGCGACGACGACCAGCACCGCTGGATCGTCGACCCGCTCGACGGCACCACCAATTTCCTGCACGGCATCCCGATCTTTTCCATCTCGATCGCGCTGGAACGCCAGGGCCAGCTCGTCGCTGCCGTCATCTACAATCCGGCAATGGACGAACTCTACACGGCCGAGCGCGGCGGTGGTGCCTTCATGAACGATCGCCGGCTTCGCGTTGCCGGCCGCAGCAAGCTTACCGACTGCGTTATCGGCTGCGGCGTGCCGCATCTCGGCCGCGGCCAGCACGGCAATTTTCTGGTCGAGCTGCGCAATGTGATGGCCGAGGTCTCGGGCGTGCGCCGCCTGGGTTCCGCCGCACTCGATCTCGCCTTTGTCGCCGCCGGCCGCATGGACGGTTTCTGGGAAACCGGCCTGTCGGCCTGGGACATTGCCGCCGGCCTGCTGCTGGTCCGCGAAGCCGGCGGCTTCGTCTCCGACATGGATGGCGGCCAGGACATGCTGGATAACGGCTCGGTCGTTGCCGGCAATGAAGTCATTCAGCGCGCGCTGCTCAAGGCGGTGAAGAAGCCGCTTTCCGCACGCTGACAGGCGTGCCGCGCTGAAGCGCCGCAGTCGTAAAACCGCAACCAAAGCTTGAAATACTGCCCGGCGACCGCCCAGATAAGGAGCGACGCAGGACTTCGTGCATGCCGCCTCTATCCCCGCCAGAATCGCCAATTGAGATCCCCCCAATGGAGATCCCGTTTGTCGGGCGCTGGCACTATTCGCGTGCGGAAATGATCGCCGACGGCATCGTCCATGCGGTCGGCATCGTGCTGGCGATAGCTGCGGGCTCGGCCTTGCTGGCGCTGGCCGCCTTCCATGCCGGCCCCGGCGAATACATCGCCGCCGTCTTCTTTGTGGTGTCGCTGCTGACCGTGCTGTCGGTTTCGCTGACCTACAATCTGTGGCCGGTGACATCGCCGGCGAAATGGATCTTGCGGCGGTTCGACCATGCGGCGATCTATCTTCTGATCGCCGCGACCTACACGCCCTTTCTGGCCCAGCTTGACGGCTCGCCGCTGGCGCTGCCGATGATTGTCCTTGTCTGGACCGCAGCCGTGACCGGCATCGCCATAAAAGTGTTCCTTCCCGGCCGCTTCGACCGCCTGGCCATCGTCTTCTATCTCGCCATCGGCTGGAGCGGCATCGTTCTGGTCAAGCCGCTGGTCGCGACGTTGCCGACGACGTCGATCGCGCTGATCGTCGCCGGCGGCATCGTCTATTCGTGCGGCGTCATCTTCTTTGCCTGGAAGGGGCTGCGCTTCCACAATGCCGTCTGGCACGGCTTTGTCATCACCGGCGCTGGACTGCATCTTGCCGCCATGGTCGATTGCCTGGTCATCAACCGCCTCTAAACGCCGCAGTGCCGCCCGGTCTGTCGGGCAATATTGCCAAGCACCATTCAATTTGGTCACAATTGCGTTTAGAGTCGCGAATTACGTGATCGGCGGCACTGGAGCAATTCCAGGGAAATTGTGAGCGGTTTCCCGTTCGGAATTGCGTCAAGGCAAATAAGAGCATCGGAAACGGGGCACGGATGGCTTTTCTCAGATCCTTCGGCGTGGGCAGGCGTTCTGATGTCCTGATGTACGATCCGCACAAACTATCGAGCCCGCAGGTTTTCCTCCTGACGATGGTCATCTTCCTGGTCATCGTCGCCTTCATCGCCGCCATCCTCACCCGCCAGATCTCGACCGCCTTCGGCAGCAATCCCGGCCTCAACGGCCTGATCATCGGCGTGCTTGTGGTCGGCATCCTGCTTGCCTTCGCACAGGTCGGACGGCTGTTTCGCGAAGTGCGTTGGGTCAACTCCTTCCGCGCCGGTTCCGAAACCACCGAGCCGGTGCTGCTGGCGCCGATGAAGGCGATGATCGGCCGTTCGTCGACGGTGGCCTTCTCGACCTCCTCGATGCGCACCATGCTGGATTCGATCGCCACCCGCCTTGACGAAAGCCGCGACACCTCGCGCTACCTCGTCGGACTGCTGGTGTTCCTTGGCCTGCTCGGCACCTTTTGGGGCCTGCTCAACACCATCGCCTCGATCCGCGAGACCATCGAAGCGCTCGACCCCGGCACCGGCGACGCCGCCGCCGTGCTCGATTCGCTCAAACAGGGGCTGTCGGCGCCGCTGGCCGGCATGGGCACCGCCTTCTCGTCCTCGCTGTTCGGCTTGTCCGGTTCGCTGGTGCTGGGCTTCCTCGACCTGCAGGCCGGCCGCGCCCAGACCCGCTTCTACACCGAGCTTGAAAACTGGCTGTCTTCGGTCACCGATCTCTCCTCCGACATTGTCGTTTCCGATCCGGCCAAGAGCGAACCTTCCGACGAGATCCGCCTTCTGTCGGAACGGCTGCGCAGCATGCAGGAAAACGGCGGCGGCTCCAATCCGCGCGTCGCCACCGCGATGGCCAATCTCGCCGACGGCATTTCCGGCCTGGTCAAGAACATGCGCTCCGAGCAGCAGATCATGCGCGACTGGGTCGAAGCCCAGTCGGACGAGCAGAAGGCGATGCGCAACACGCTGGAAAAGATCGCCGACGCGCTGAAGAAACCCGGGGTGCATTAGCATGGCGCTCGCCAGGGGCCGGCGCACCGACCGCCGCATCGACTATTGGCCGGGCTTTGTCGACGCGCTGTCGACCCTGCTGCTCGCCATCATGTTCCTGCTCACCGTCTTCGTGCTGGCGCAGTTCCTGCTCGGCCGCGAGCTCTCCGGCAAGGATACCGTGCTCACACGCCTCAATTCGCAGATCAACGAACTGACCCAGCTTCTGGCGCTGGAGCGTTCGACGACGCAGGACAAGGACGATTCGCTGGCCAATCTGCAGGCGTCGCTGTCGGCGGCGGAAGCGGAAAAGAGCCGGCTGGAGCAATTGCTGGCGCAAGGTGCGGGCGCCGGCGACGCCGCCAACCAGCGTGCGGCTCAACTGGGCGGCGAACTCGACAACCAGCGCCAGATCAGCCAGCAGGCGCTGAGCCAGGTCGAGATCCTCAACCAGCAGATAGCGGCACTGCGCAAGCAGATCGGCGCACTCGAGGACGCCCTCAACGTCTCTGAAACGCGCGACCGCGATTCCAACACCAAGATCGCCGATCTCGGCCGCCGGCTGAACGTCGCGCTGGCGCAGCGCGTACAGGAGCTGAACCGCTACCGCTCTGACTTCTTCGGCCGCCTGCGCGAAATCCTCGCCGACCGCGAGAACATCCGTATCGTCGGCGACCGCTTCGTCTTCCAGTCGGAAGTGCTGTTCCCGACCGGCTCCGAAGTGATCAACGATGCCGGCAAGGTCGAGATGAAGAAGCTCGCCGACGCCATCATCGAACTGCAAAAGGAAATTCCCCCGGAGATCAACTGGGTGCTGCGCGTCGACGGCCACACCGACAACAAGCCGCTGTCGGGCACCGGCCGCTACCGTGACAATTGGGAGCTGTCGACGGCGCGTTCGACCTCGGTGGTCAAATACCTCATCGAGAATGGCGTGCCCGCCAACCGGCTGGTCGCAGCCGGCTTCGGCGAATTCCAGCCGCTCGACCCCGCCGACACCGAAGACGCCCGCAACAAGAACCGCCGCATTGAACTGAAGCTCACCGAACGGTGATTTTTAGTCACGCGAATTTGTTCGTCGACTCAACTCTAGGGCGCAGGGCAGCCTCGGCAAGGCCTGAAAACATTATCTTTTTTTAATTACACTTCGCGTTTCTGGCCTCCTAATTTGCCGCGCAGGGCCGAGAACCGCCGGCGATGCCTCACATCGCGACGCGACGGAACGCGACGGCCCGCGTCGGGAAGGTGGCGCGAAGCGCTCGCCCCTTCCACAGCAGGAGGAGACGCACATCATGCGCTCTTTGAAGACTCTCAGGACTGCAGCTTTCACAACACTTCTGATCGCCATACCGCTTACCGGCGCCTATGCCGCCGGCCACCACAGCAAGGGCGCCCTCGATGCCAGCGACCCGACCGACATGACCGGTCCGCGCGTGACCGGCCTGATCGAGCAGATACGGGGCGTCGACCAGGGTATCACCTACGCGCGCGCGGCCAACAGCATCTCCACCTCCGAGGCGCACCGGCTGCATCAGCGCGCCGCGCATATCAGCCAGGCCGCCGAACGGGTCGCCGGTTCGGATCATGGCAGGATCCCGGCCGCGCAGTACCACGACCTGCTGCGCCGCCTCGACAACGTCAACCAGAAGCTGATGGTCGATACCGGCAGCGGCTTCCTGATGGGCGATGGCTCCGACGGCGGCCACTATCCGAACGGCTGAGGTGCGTTCTTGATATCCCGAGAATGAGGAAGGGACTGTCTGGCGCCCGAAGGGACCTGGCCCCCAAGGGCGTCCTTTTTGTTACCAGCCGAGCCACAGCGCAGCGAGCGCCAGCACCGCCGGCACGGTCTGGATATACAGGATCTTCCTGCTGGCGGTCGCCGCGCCATAGAGCCCGGCGATGGCGACGCAAAGCAGGAAGAACACCTTGATCTGGAAACCGGCCGCGCCGAGATAGAGGCCCCAGATCAGCCCGGCGGCAAGGAAGCCGTTGTAAAGCCCCTGATTGGCGGCCAGCACCTTCGATGCGCTGGCGAAATCCGGCTTGAGGTTGAACGCCTTGTGGCCGCGCGGCGTGTCCCATGCCACCATCTCCAGATAGACGATGTAGCAGTGGATCAGCGCCACCAGCCCCACCAGTATATTGGCGATCATGTCTTTCTCCCCAGACGGCATCACACCGTCGGGTCATATTGAGCACGCTGGCCGCGGCGTGCAAGCTCGCACCGCCCTGCGCCCATCAACCGAGGCCCATTAACCGGCACTCGTGCAGGGTTGCCAATGCCGTCGCATTGGTATCTTTTCCCGCCGTCCAAAACGCGGAACCTGCCATGTCCTTTCAGAAACTCGATGATCTCGGCCACAAGCTCGAAGCGCTGGAACATGCGCTCGCCATCCTCGGCGCCGACGAGGCGACCCACATGGCCGTCGGTGGCGGCGAGAAGCGCGCCGAAGCCATGTCGTCGCTTGCCGGCATGCTGCATGCCCGGGCGACGGCGCCGGAAATCGCCGTCTGGCTCGCCGCCGCCGAACAAGAAGTGCTGAACGAGGAGCAGCAGGCGGCGGTCCGGGAATTGCGCCGGCAATACACCAACCTGACCTGCCTTCCGGTCGAATTCGTCGAGCGCCAGACGGTGGCGCGCATGCGCTCCGAGCAACTCTGGCGTGACCTGCGCGCCAAGAATGACTGGGCCGGCTTCCTTCCGGCGCTCGAAGGTGTCATCGCGCTGGTGCGCGAGGAGGCAGCGCTGCGCGCCGAAGCGCTCGGCCTCGATCCTTACGACGCACTGATGGAGCAATATGATCCCGGCAACCGCGCCGCCGACATAACGCCGGTCTTCACTGAGCTGAAGACCTTTCTGAGAGGCTTCGTGCCGGAAGCGTTGGCCGTGCAGGAAGCACGGCTGGCCAAGCGCCCGCTGAAGCCGCTTTCGGGCAGCTATGCGATCGACCGGCAGCGCGAACTTGGCCTCGCCATGATGGCGGCGGTGGGCTTCGACCTCACCCATGGCTCGCTGTCGGTGTCGCATCATCCTTTCTGCGGTGGCGTGCCAAGCGACGTGCGCATCACCACCCGCTACAAGACCTCGGATTTCCTGTCGGCCCTGATGGGCGTGCTGCACGAGACCGGCCACGCGCTCTACGAACAGAACCTGCCGAAGGCCTGGGCGCACTGGCCGCTGGGCAAGGCGCGCGGCATGGCCGTGCATGAAAGCCAGAGCCTGTTCGTGGAGAAGCAGATCGGCCGCAACCCCCAATTCTGGCGCTGGGCGCTGCCCGTGGTCGGAAAGCATCTCGGCGAGGCCTGGTCGCTCGACGACATCCTGCCGCATGTGCATCGGGTCGAGCGCGGCCTGATCCGCGTCGACGCCGACGAGGTCACCTACCCGCTGCATGTCATCCTGCGCTACGAGCTGGAGCAGGAGCTTGTCTCGGGGCGGCTGCGGGCCGCCGACCTGCCAGAGGCGTGGGACGCCAAGATGCGGGAGTATCTTGGCCTGTCGACGATCGACAACCCGGCCGACGGGCCGATGCAGGACGTGCATTGGCCAGGTGCCGCCTTCGGCTATTTCCCGTCCTATACGCTGGGCGCGATGATGGCGGCGCAGCAATGGGCGGCGCTGACCAGCGAGCATCCTTCCGCCGACGACGATCTGGCAAAAGGAAACTTCGAGGCAATCAACGGCTGGCGTCGCGACAAGATCTGGTCGCAAGGCTCGCACTGGTCAACGCCCGAACTGCTTGAGCGCGCCACGGGCGAGAAACTGAATGCCGCGCATTTCACCAATCATCTGAAGCAGCGCTATGGGGCCGACTAGTTCCGGCTGCTGCTGGCCCCAAAAACGTCGGCCGATGGGCTTTACTTCTGCTGGAAAGCCTCTGAAAAAGAGTTGTTTTTGGAATTGCGTCCAAACAAAGGGGTAGAGCGGTTCAGCGTTTCCGTGAAACGATGAACCGGTCTAGAGTTGGCGAAGCTGGATGTCGGCCTGTATTGGTTTTCGTGTGATCAAGTCTTGCTGGCGGCTCATCGGCCTCGCCCTCTTTCTGATCAGCCTGAGTTCTCCGGCCCTGTCCGACGACGTGGTCCTTGTCGGACCAGCGCCGGCCTGGACGAGGCTGATCGATGTTCCCTCGGCTGACGCCACCCGATCCGACCAGATCAGGAACGGCATCTCGTGGCTGCTCTCGGACGACCAGATCGTGCACCGCACCGGCGGCTACGACCAATACTCGCGCACGGTCTACAAGATCGTCGACCGGCCCGGCCTCGAGCAGGGCGCCGGAATCAACCTGCAGTTCGATCCGTCGCGGCACAAAGTCACCTTGAACCATCTGCGCATCATCCGCGATGGCGCCGTGATCGACAGGCTGGCAAGCACGAAATTCGATATTTTCAGGCAGGAAAAGGACGCCGAGAAAGGCCTGTACGACGGCTGGCTGACGGCCCATGTCAACGTCGAAGACGTGCGTGTCGGTGACATTGTCGACTATGCGACGACCTACGAAATCACGCCGCTTGTCGGCAAGGATCTTTTCTTCTTCAGCTTTGCGACCGAGTGGGAAGAGCCGGTGGCGCTCATTCGCGCAAACATCACCTGGCCCGCCGGTCAGCCGCTTCAGATCAAGGCAAGGGGAACGGAACTCAAGCCGGTAGTCTCGTCGTCGGGGTCGGACACGGTCTATGTGTGGGAGATCCGCAATCCGAAGCCGGTCAAGGTGGAGGACAACCTGCCGGTGCAGTATCCGGCCTGGGGCTCCGTCGACGTGGCCTCGACCGCAAACTGGCAAAGTGTCGTCGACGCCATAGCGCCCTACTACGGGCCGGTGACCGATTTTCCCGCCGATTTCGCAGCCAAGCTCGACGACATCGCCGTCAAGCATCCCGTCGCCGAAGACCGGATGATCCAGGCGACGCGGCTGGTGCAGGACCAGATCCGTTATGTCAGCCTGTCGATCGGTGCGGGATCCTATGTTCCGCGCGATCCAGCGACAGTCCTGCAAAGCGGCTTTGGCGATTGCAAGGACAAGGCATTGCTGCTTGCCTCGTCGCTTGTGCGACTTGGCATTTCTGCCGAGGTCGCCCTGGCCGATCTCGACCATGGGCGGGCCTTGGACCAGCACCTGCCGGCGCTGCGCGATTTCGACCATGCCATCGTCAAGGCTAAGATCGGAACCAAGACATACTGGCTGGATGCCACCAACGACCTTCAGGGCGGTAAGGTAGACAATCTTGCGCAGGCCGATTATGGCTTTGCGCTGCCGCTGTCCAGCACCGGCGGACTGGAGAAGATGCCGACTCCGGAGCTGACCAGCCCATCGATCCAGGTCGCCGAGGAATTCGACTTCCCCGAGAAGCCGGGCGATCCATTATCGCTGACGGTCTTTTCCATGTACGAAGGCGCCGACGCCGACTCGATGCGCAACAGGCTGGCTGGCCAGTCGCTGACCGAGATGTCGGACAACTACCTGAAATATTACAGCAAGCAGTATCCGGGCATTCAAAGCACCGCAAAGCTGGAAATTCTGGACCGACGCGACGGCAACATCGTCAGCGTGAAAGAGAGCTATTCATTGCCGGCGCAGGCGCTGGCCGCCAACGACCTTGCCAAGAATTTTCCTATCCAGGCGGCGGATCTCGGCAACTATCTCCCGACCCCGACCATCGTCGGCCGCCGCGGCCCCATATCCCTTGGCGTTCCGTATTACCGTCGACACAGCGTGACGGTGCGAAACCTCAAGGCGCGGTTTTCCGGCGAGGAAATAAAAAACATCGTGACACCCTATGTGTCGCTGAAGACGTCGTGGAGCAACACAGCAACCGAATTCCGCGCGGAATGGAATTTGCAGACGCTGGCGAGCGAAGTCCCGGCCAACGCGATTGCGGACTACCTGAAATCCGTCGAGGACGTCTCTAAGGACGTTCAGTGGGAGTATGACTTTACTTACGTCGACCCCCCGCCAGTCGAGGTGAAGGTCAGCGATCCGGACACGGAACAGCGACAGATCATCGCCAGCATGTTCCTCTTGACCTTGTTCGTCGGCGTCCCGGTATTCATCGCTGTCCGGCGCGGGCGGCGTCAGCCTGCCCGCGGCTAAATCTATTACTCCGCGGCACCCCTGAACGCGCTTGCGCCAGTTTCGAACTGCAGCTTCGCCAGCCGCGCATAGATGCCGCCCTTGGCGACCAGGCTCTGATGCGTGCCTTCCTCGACGATGCGGCCGCCATCCATGACCAGGATACGGTCGGCCTTCAGCACAGTTGCCAGCCGGTGAGCGATGACGATTGTGGTACGGCCCCGCATCAGTCGTTCCAGCGCCGTCTGCACCAGCGTTTCGCTTTCGGCGTCGAGCGCCGAAGTCGCCTCGTCGAGCAGCAGGATCGGCGCATCGCGCAGGATGGCGCGGGCGATCGCCACGCGCTGGCGCTGGCCGCCGGACAAGGTTACGCCGCGCTCGCCGACCTGGCTGTCATAGCCTTTGTCGAGTTTGAGGATGAATTCGTCGGCCAGCGCGTCCCTGGCGGCCGTCTCGATCTCGGCATTGGTGGCCCCCGGCCGGCCAAAACCGATATTATCGCGCGCACTCGCCGCAAAGATGGTGACATCCTGCGGCACGATGGCGATCCGCTCGCGGACATCGGCCGGATCGGCCTCGCGCACGTCAACGCCGTCGATGGCGATGCGGCCGGTCTCGGGATCGTAGAAGCGCAGGATCAGCGAAAAGACGGTGCTTTTTCCGGCACCCGAGGGGCCGACGATCGCCACCGTTTCGCCGGGCTTGACCTGGAAGCTGAGGCCATGAACGGCAGCCCGGTCGGGCCTCGCCGGATAGGAGAAGGACACGTCGTCGAAGCTGATCTCGCCTTTTGCCTTGGCCGGCAGCGGCCGCGGCACTGCGGGCGATTGGATCGCCGGAGTCTCATCCAGAATCTCGGTCAGCCGTTCGGCCGCACCGGCCGCCTGGGCAAGCTCGCCCCAGACTTCCGACAGCGCGCCAAGCGCGCCGGCGGCGAACACCGAATAGAGCAGGAACTGGCCGAGCGTGCCGGGTGACATCGTGCCGGCAAGCACATCGCGCGAGCCGAACCACAGCACCGCCACGACCGAGGAAAAAATCATGAAGATGGCAAAGAAGGTGAGCAGCGAGCGGGCGAAGATCGACGAACGCGCCGCCTGGAAGGCAGCTTCCACCGCAGCCGAAAACCGCCCGGTGACCAGCGTTTCGTTGGTGAAGGCCTGCAGCGTACGCACTGCGCCGATCTGCTCGCTGGCATAGGCGGTTGCTTGCGCCAGCGTATCCTGCGCCTGCCGCGACCGGCGCCGGACCGAGCGGCCGAAGGCGACCAGCGGCAGCACGATCACCGGAATGGCCGCGATGACCAGGCCGGACAGTTTCGGGCTGGTGACGATCATCATCGCCACCGCGCCGAGACCGAGGATGACGTTGCGCAGCGCCACCGAGGCCGTCGCGCCGACAGCGGATTTCACCTGCGTCGTGTCGGCTGCGAGCCGTGAGACGATCTCGCCCGATTGCGCGGTGTCGAAAAAGGCTGGCGACAGCGTCGTGACATGCGAAAACACATCGCTGCGGATGTCGGCCACAACCCGCTCGCCGAGCGTGATGACGAAATAGTAGCGGCCGGCCGATGCCGCAGCCAGAAGCGCGGCCATCGCCACCAAAGCGGCGAAATACTCGGCGATGAAGGTGGTGCCGGACGGGGTAAATCCGTGGTCGATCATGCGCCGCACCGCAAGCGGCAGCGTCAGCGTCGTCGCAGCCGCGATGGCCAGCGATATGACGGCGCCGATGACCAGCTTGCGGTAGCGGGCGATGTAGGGAGAAAGGCGCCTGAGCGGCCCGAGCGAGCGTCTGCGCCCGTCTTGCTCGCCGCTGATATCCGCCATGACCGTTTCCTCTGGCCGCTTCCAGGCCGTCGCTTTCAATAAGCGCCTGCCGCGGCCTTGTGATTCAATTCCGGCTGATGTATAGGCTCGCCGACCGTTTTAGAAGCCGTGGCTTTTCAATAGCTGCGGCTTCGAGTTTTAAAAAGGGGCGCATCGACGCAGGCCACGGGCCCGTCGGCAGCGCACAAGCCAGGAAACACGACAATGAAGGCCGACATCCATCCCGACTACCACACCATCAAGGTCGTCATGACCGATGGCACCGAATATTCTACCCGTTCGACCTGGGGCAAGGAAGGCGATACGATGAACCTCGATATCGACCCGACCACGCACCCGGCCTGGACCGGCGGCCAGCAGACCCTGCTCGACCGCGGCGGCCGCCTGTCGAAGTTCAAGAAGCGCTTCGAAGGTTTCGGCCTGTAAGCTGAATACGCCTGCAGATTTTGAAAAACCCGCCTTCGAGGCGGGTTTTTTGTTGCCATGACGTCCTGCCGATAGGAGGCTGAGCCGACCACGATGGGGATACAAGTGATAGATCTTGATGACGAGCGATGGTCCGACCTCCGGGGTGGGTACAAGGTCGTCTACGACCCAAGACCAGCCTTGCGCGCGTTGGCTGCTCGCTACGACGAAAGGACAATCTGGAACGAACTTTGGGAGGAATTGCACCATCAAGGGGATGTCGGGAGCGCATCCTACGCGGCGATCCCGGAGATCGTTCGCATCTCGGCTGAACACGTCCCCACGAATTGGGCAGCCTATGGGCTCGCTGCGGTAATCGAAGAGGCTCGGTTGGTGGAACAGCGCAATCCGCCGATCCCCGATTGGATCGAACCGCACTATAGGGCGGCTTGGCAGACGCTGCTGCATCTGGCGTTGCGAGACCTGGCAACCACCACCGACGAGGCGACCGCGACTTACGCATTGGCCGTCCTCGCCTTCCATCGTGGCAGTCTCAGCATGGCCAGAATAGTGATGGTCACCGACGATGAGCGCGAGGAAATGCTCAAGATGTATTGGGGCAGCTAACCCGCCTACTCGCCCACCAGCTCCCTTAGCGCCATGCGCTTGTAGGCCTCGACCAGCCTGTCGCCCTCCTGTCGGTCGACCGATATCGCCAGCCGCACGGCAGCCTCGCCCATCTGCCAGACCAGAAACGCCGTCGTCTCCAGCGCCACCGGATCGGCGTCGGGTTGCAGCCGCTTGAGGACTGCGGTCAGGAATTCGGCATTGGCGCGGCTGTCGGCGAGTTCGAGCTGGCGCAGCGCCTTGTCGGCCTGCGTGCCCGACCAGATGTCGCGCATCACCGGCTCGGCGAGGAACAGCCGATAGTAGATATCGACCAGTTCCGAAAACGCCTGCCGCAGGCCTTCAGCGTCGCCGACATCCTTCAGCGCCGAGGAGATGCAGGCTTGGCTTTCGGCGGTGTAGCGCTCGGCCAGCGCCCAGACGATCGCCCGCTTGTCGGGAAAGAATTGGTAGAGCGAACCAATCGACACCTCTGCCCGTTCAGCCACCTCGCCCATGCGCATGGCGTCGCTGCCTTGTTCGGCGATCAGCGCCGAGGCTGCGGCCAGCATGCGCTCGACGCGCTCGCGGCTGCGCTGCTGGGTGGGCGCCCGGCGCGGCGATGCGACCTGCCCATCCTGCGTTTCGGCTCTGCCTTCCATGGCTCTCTCCAGAAAATTCTTCGACAAACTGGCTTGACTCGCAAAATACGAGAGTTTATCACGTTTTGCAAATATGAGGATTACTCATGTTTTTGAACAAAGGAAAAAGCCATCATGACTGACACCACATCCAAACCAATCCTGATCCTCGGCGGCACCGGCAAGACCGGCCGTCGCCTGGCCGAGCGGCTGACCGCACAGGGGGTTGCAGTGCGCATCGGCTCGCGTACCGGCAGCCCACGCTTCGACTGGGAGGTTCCCGCGACCTGGGGGCCGGCCATGCAAGGCGTGAGTGCCGTCTACATCAGCTACTATCCCGACATCGCCGTGCCGGGTGCCGCCGAGACCGTCGGCGCCTTCGCCAGGCTTGCAGTGGCCAATGGCGTCACCCGCCTGGTGCTGCTTTCCGGACGCGGCGAGACCGAGGCCCAGCGCGCCGAAGAGATGGTCAAAGCCTCGGGCGCCGAGTGGACGATCCTGCGCTGCGCCTGGTTTTCGCAAAATTTCAGCGAAGGCTTTCTCGTCGACTCCCTGCTCGATGGCGAAGTGGCCCTGCCGGTCGGTAATGTCGGTGAGCCCTTTATCGATGTCGACGACATTGCCGACGCGGCCTTCGTCGCGCTGACCGAGCCAGGCCATGTCGGCCAGCTCTATGAGCTGACCGGACCGCGGCTGCTGAGCTTCGCCGACGCAGTCGCCGAGATCGCCAAGGCGACCGGCCGCGATATAAGCTATGTCAGGATTTCGCATGACGAATTCACCGCCGCGACGGCGGCACACGAACTGCCGCCCGAAATCGCCTGGCTGCTCAACGAGCTGTTCACCGAAGTGCTCGACGGTCGCAACGAGGTCCTGACCGATGGTGTGCAGCGCGTGCTCGGCCATGCACCGAAAGACTTTTCCGCCTACGCAACCGAAACAGCCGCAACCGGCATCTGGGGTAACTGAGATGGTCAAGCTTCTTCCCACCCTCACCATCATTGCCGCAATCGGCTCGGGCGTCGTCGGCGGCGTGTTCTTCGCCTTTTCCAACTTCGTCATGGCAGCGCTTGCCCGGCTGCCCGTCCCTCAAGGCATTGCGGCGATGAACTCGATCAACATCACGGTGATCACCCCGACCTTCATGACGGCGCTGTTCGGCACCGGCCTGCTCTGTCTGGTGCTTATCGCCGCCGCCATCATGGGCTGGAGCCAGTCCGGCTCGTACTGGTTGCTTGCCGGTGCCGTAATCTATGTGGTTGGCAACCCGATCGTGACCATGATCTTCAATGTGCCGCTCAACGACGCACTCGCCGCCGTCGACCCGGCCAGTGCCAACGGCGCCGCCGTATGGGCAAACCATCTCAGCGAATGGGTTATGTGGAACCACGTCCGCACCGTCACCGCCATCGTGTCGATGGCCTGCTTCATCTTCGCACTGCTCTGAAGATGGCATGTCGCAATCGCGCAGGACCCTGCCTCAGGTGGGGTCCTTTTGCTCATGGCCCCTGGGCGTATGAGTTTTTCGGTCCGCATGGCCGAGATCCCGGTCCGGATCGACGACGTCGCGCACCAGTTGCTTGAGCTTGGCGGCATCGGGAAAGCCGCCGTCGCGCTTGCGGTCCCAGACCAGCACATCGTTGCAGGAAATGGTGAAGATGCCGCCGGTGCCCGGCACCAGCGTCACTTCACCCAGATCCATGCCGAAAGTGGAGAGCAGCTCCTGCGCCATCCAGCCGGCACGCAGCAGCCATTGGCACTGCGTGCAATAAGTGATGCGGATGGTGGGCAGCTCGCTCATGCTCGAGTTTCGATCACGCCGCGCTGAGCTTGGCCATGGTCTCGTCGTCGACTTCGAAATTGGCGTAGACGCTCTGCACGTCGTCATCGTCCTCGAGCGTCGCCACCAGCTTCATCAGCGATTGCGCGCGCTCTTCGTCGACTGGAACATTGTTCTGCGGCTGCCAGATCGGCTTTACCGATTCGGCCTCGCCGAGCGAAGCTTCCAGCGCCTTCGACACTTCACCCATGCTCTCGAAGCCACAATAGATGGTGTGGCCTTCCTCGTCGGACTCGACATCATCGGCGCCAGCTTCGATCGCTGCGTCCATGACCTTGTCGGCGCTGCCGACGGAGGCCGGATAGTAGATTTCGCCGGCGCGGTTCCACATGAACGACACCGATCCGGTTTCGCCGAGCGCTCCGCCGGCCTTGGTGAAGGCGGCGCGCACGTTCGAGGCCGAACGGTTGCGGTTGTCGGTCAGTGCCTCGACGATCAGCGCCACGCCGCCCGGGCCGTAACCTTCATAGCGCACCGCCTCATAGTTTTCGGCATCGCCCATCGACGCCTTGTTGATGGCGCGCTGGATGTTGTCCTTGGGCATCGACACCGCCTTGGCGTTCTGGATCGCCAGACGCAGGCGCGGGTTCATCGACGGATCGGGCGTCCCGCTTTTGGCGGCGACGGTGATTTCGCGCGCCAGCTTGGAAAACATTTTCGACCGCACCGCATCCTGGCGGCCCTTGCGGTGCATGATGTTCTTGAACTGTGAATGGCCAGCCATGGCACCCCTGTCGTCTTCGGCTAGAGCATTTCGAGGCGAGGCATTCCTGCCTCGTCCTCCTTATGCTCGAATTTAAACTTCAGAACGTCTCTCGCATGCCTGCGAAGGCATACGTCGCTCTTTGTCGGAATGGCCGGCTTATAGATAAATCGGCTCAATTCGTCCAGCCGCAGCGTTCGCGCCGAGTTCAGTGCCCCCCGCCGGATTTCTTCCTTCGCCGTGCCAGCATGTTGAGGCCTTCGACCAGCGCCGAAAAGCCCATCGCCGCGTAGATGTAGCCCTTGGGCACATGGTAGCCCATGCCGTCGGCGATCAGCGTCATGCCGATCATCAACAGGAAGCCCAGCGCCAGCATGACGATGCTCGGGTTCTTGGCGATGAAGTTGGCTAGCGGCCCGGCCGCCAGCATCATCGCGCTGACCGCCACGATGACGGCGATATACATGATGGCGATCTCGTCGGTCATGCCGACGGCGGTGATGATGGAATCGATCGAAAAGACGAGGTCGAGCAGCAGGATCTGGAAGATGGCGCCGGCAAGCGAGATCTGTAGCGTCTCGCCCAGCATCGTGTCCTTGTGGTCTTCCGGATCGACCGTGTGATGGATTTCCTTGGTCGCCTTCCAGACCAGGAACAGGCCGCCGGCGATCAGGATCAGGTCGCGCCAGGAAAAACCGTGGCCGAAGGCGGTGAACACCGGCGTCGTCAGCTGGACGATGATGGAAATGGTGGCAAGCAGTACCAGCCGCATGATCAGCGCCGCCGATATGCCGAGACGGCGGGCCCGCGCCCGCTGCGCTTCCGGCAATTTGTTGGTCAGGATCGAGATGAAGATCAGATTGTCGATGCCCAGCACGACCTCGAGCACAATCAGCGTCAGCAACGCGACCCAGGCGGTGGGGTCGGAAACGAATTGAAAATGCGGCGCGAAGAACTCGATCAGCTGCATGGAGGTCGTCCCCTCTTTAACGATCTAGAGCAGTTTCGTCGCCAGTTAGGTACTGTACTCGACTATATCAACGTCATGACCAGAAGGATGGCGCGGTTTCTTCAAGCCGAGGCCCGCGACGAAACGGCGCGATCTTCTCGGTCAGGCCGGTGCGATCGGAGATATCGACGCCGATGCCGCACAATGTCGCCAGTCCGGTTGCCGCCTCAAAGCGACCTTTCGGCACTTTCGACAGGAATCGGTTGAGCGGTTCTTCCTTGTCCATGCCGAGCGAGGAATCATAGTCGCCGCACATGCCGGCGTCGGACATGTAGCCGGTGCCGCCATTGAGGATCTGGTGGTCAGCGGTTGGCTGGTGCGTGTGGGTGCCGATGACGAGGCTGGCGCGGCCGTCGACGAAATGCGCGAAGCACATCTTTTCCGAAGTCGCCTCTGCGTGGAAATCGATGACCACGGCATCGGCCTGCTCGCCCAGCGGACACGCGGCCAGCTCGCGCTCGCCGGCCTGGAACGGATCGTCAAGCTCGGGATGCATGAACACCCGGCCCATAATGTTGGCGACCAGCACCCGCGCGCCGTTCCTGGCGATATAGACGCCGGAGCCGCGCCCCGGCGTGCCTTTGGGAAAATTGGACGGACGCAGGAAGCGTTCCTCGCGCGGCGCAAAGATCAGCGCGTCGCGCTGGTCCCAGACATGGTTGCCGGTGGTGACGACATCGGCGCCGGCGGCGATCGTGTCGCGAAAAATCTCTTCGGTGATGCCGAAGCCGCCGGCGGCGTTCTCACCATTGACGATGACGAAGTCGAGTTTGAAATCGGAGATCAGGCCGGGCAGTTGTTCCCACACTGCCGTACGTCCCGTCTTGCCCACCATGTCGCCGAGGAAGAGAAGTCTCATATGAACATCCGAAAAGTTGCATGACTTTTCGGCAAAGATCATGCGTTTCAAAAAACTATCTACAATTGTGGCATGAACCGGCGCAACCCGCTCTCGGTGAGTATTTCCGGGATGATCACATCGTGGTTCTCATCCGGCACCAGCGCCACCTCCTGGCAGTCGAAGGCGATGCCGATCAGTTTGGGCGGCTGGCCCTTGTCGACGAGTTTGGCGATGGCGCGGTCATAATAGCCGGCGCCGTAGCCGATGCGGTGCCCGCGCGCGTCGAAAGCGGCGAGCGGCACCAGCATCACCGAGGGGTCGAGCACCGCCGCCTCTTCATGCGGCCCGACCGTGCCGAAACCCATCTCGACCATCGGCGCGCCGCGCACCAGTTCGCGAAAGACGATGGTGGTTTTGTCGAGGATCGCCGGCAGGCAGAGCCGCGCGCCCTTTTCGCGTAAGGCGAACATCAGCGGCCGCACATCGACCTCTGAGCGCATCGGCCAGAAACCCGAAATGACCTGGCCCGGCTCGACGGCGATCTGGTCGCGCGCGGTCTCGGCCATTTCGAGCGCGATTTCCACCCGCCAGAAATCATCAAGCGCGTCCCGGCGTGCGAGCGCTTCCTTGCGCAGATGTTTTTTCAGTTCCTTGGGAGATGTCATGCGCGGACGCTAGAAAAGGTCGGATTTGGATGAAGTTTTAGAAGCGACGTTTTCTACCGCATGATCAACCGAAATGGCAGCGGTCAGGCGAACGATCTTGCGGAAAGACTACCGGGGGCGAACTTTTCGTTCGTGAGTGACGATCCACACAACCGGTGGAGAGAGCGATCCCGGGAACCTACAAAGTAGGTGGGCGCCGTGTGAGAAAACCCACGGGTCTTCACAGGGACAGCTCCCTAAGGATCGTTAAGGCCCCGGGGAAAATGTTCTCCTGCCGGGAAGCGCAGACCGTCTTGACCAATATAGGCCGATGGCCCCCTGAGCGCCAGAGAGCTGGCGTTCTTTCCCTGCGATCCTCACACGCTCGCCGCGGACACCGACCCTTGCGCGGACCGGGCCGCCTCCTTACGGTCGCCCGAAGTGAACCAAGGAGCGGAAATGCGTTTTGAAGGCACGGCCGCCTATGTCGCCGACAAGGACCTGATGGTGGCGGTCAACGCCGCGATCGCGCTGGAGCGGCCCTTGCTGGTCAAGGGCGAGCCCGGCACCGGCAAGACCGAACTTGCTCGCCAGGTGGCATCAGCGCTCGGCCTCGACCTGATCGAATGGCACGTCAAGTCGACGACGCGGGCGCAGCAAGGCCTCTACGAATATGACGCCGTCTCGCGGCTGCGCGACAGCCAGCTCGGCGACGAGCGCTTCAACGACATCAGAAACTACATCAAGCGCGGCAAGCTCTGGGAAGCGTTCGCGGCCGGCAAGAAGGTCGTGCTGTTGATCGACGAGATCGACAAGGCCGATATCGAGTTTCCCAACGATCTGCTGCAGGAACTCGATCGGATGGAGTTCTTCGTCTACGAGACCGGCGAGACGATCCGCGCCGCGGTCCGACCGATCGTCATCATCACCTCCAACAATGAGAAGGAACTGCCCGACGCCTTCCTGCGTCGCTGCTTCTTCCACTACATCCGCTTCCCCGACGTCGAGACGCTGCACAAAATCGTCGATGTCCACTATCCCGGCATCAAGCAGAATCTGGTGCGCGCGGCGCTCACCCAGTTCTATGAAATCCGCGAGGTGCCGGGCCTGAAGAAGAAACCTTCAACCTCCGAGGCGCTCGACTGGATCCGCCTGCTGGTCGCCGACGACATAGCCCCGGAGGATCTGCGTGCCGACCCGAAGAACGCGCTGCCCAAGCTGCATGGCGCGCTCTTGAAGAACGAGCAGGACGTGCATTTGTTCGAGCGCCTGGCCTTCATGGCGAGACGACAAGGCTAGGCGAGCAGCAACAGCACTTCCCGAGCTGTGGACCGTTGCCCGGCAGGCGGCGCCGGGCGCAACTTCGTCAAAGCAATGGAGGAAAACAAGATGTCCGAGATCAGCGTTCGTCCCTTGGCGCAGTCCGATCACGCCGAATGGCGCCGGCTGTGGACGGCCTATCTCACCTTCTACGAAACAAAGCTGCCAGAAGAGGTTTACGCCATCACCTGGAAGCGGCTGTTCACGGCCGACGAGTTCGAGCCGAAAGGGTTCATCGCTACGCTCGACGGCAAGGCTGTGGGCCTCACCCACTATCTCTACCATCGCTCCGGCTGGTCCGAAAAAAATAACTGCTACCTGCAGGACCTGTTCGCCGACCCGGACGTGCGCGGCAAGGGCATCGGTGCGGCGCTGATCGAAGCGGTCAGGCAGGAGGCCGGCAAGATCGGCGTCAAGAACGTCTACTGGATGACCCACGAGACCAACGCCACCGCGCGCAAGCTCTACGACCATGTCGCGCGGCGCACGGGCTTCATCGAGTATGATCTGCTATAGACGAGCCCATGTTCCTTCCCTTCTTCCTCGAACTGAAAGCCGCGCGGGTACCTGTTTCGCTCAGGGAATATATGTCGCTGCTGGAAGGGTTGGAGGCAGGATTGGTCGACTATGATGTCGAGGGTTTTTACTACCTCGCCCGCGCCGCCTTGGTGAAGGACGAGCGCCATATCGACCGCTTCGACCAGGTGTTTGCGCATGTCTTCAAGGGCATTGAAGCGGAGGCCGTCGATGTCGCCAACATCCCCGAGGAGTGGCTGCGCCGGCTCGCCGAAAAACACCTGACCGAGGAAGAGAAGAAACTGGTCGAGGCGCTCGGCGGCTTCGACAAGCTGATGGAGACGCTGAAGCAGCGGCTGGAGGAGCAGAAGGGCAGGCACCAAGGCGGCTCGAAGTGGATCGGCACCGGCGGCACCTCGCCTTTCGGCGCCTATGGCTACAATCCCGAAGGCGTGCGCATCGGCCAGAACGAAAGCCGCAACCGCCGCGCGGTGAAAGTCTGGGACACGCGCGAATTCAGGAATTTCGACGACGCGGTCGAACTCGGCACCCGCAACATCAAGGTGGCGCTGAAGCGCCTGCGCCGCTGGGTGCGCGAGGGCGCGGAGGAAGAGTTCGACCTGCCCGGCACCATCCACGCCACCGCCGAGCACGGTTATCTCGATGTGCAGACGCACCCCGAACGGCGCAACGCCGTGAAGCTCTTGATGTTCTTCGATGTCGGTGGCTCGATGGACGACCACATCAAAAGCGTCGAGGAGCTGTTTTCGGCCGCCCGCGCCGAATTCCGCCAGCTCGAATATTTCTACTTCCACAACTGCCTCTATGAGGGCGTGTGGAAGGACAATCGCCGCAGGCATTCCGAGACGATCCCGACCTTCGACCTGCTCCACAAATACGGCCCCGACTACAAGGTGATCGTCGTCGGCGACGCCTCGATGAGCCCCTACGAGATTGCGCATCCCGGCGGTTCGGTCGAACACTGGAACCCGGAAGCCGGCGCCGTCTGGCTCGGCCGCCTGCTGCAGCAATGGCCGAATGCGGTCTGGCTGAACCCGGAAAACCAGAAAAACTGGGGCTTTACACTTTCGATCGCAATGATCCGCGACCTCTTCGGCGGCCGCATGTTCCCGCTGACATTGGCCGGGCTGGAAGGTGCGACGAAGCAGCTTTCACGCAAGCATTGAGGATCAGGGACATCGCAGCGCTGGTCGAACCTGTAACAAACCCCTATCTTCGTGCGAATGAAGCTTGCAACCAACAACAAGCCGCCAAGGCTGAGGAGATCAAATGGACACCCACGCGTACCCCGTTACCCGCACCGACGCCGAATGGCGTGCCCGGCTGACGCCGGAGCAATATGCGGTCATGCGCGGCCACGGCACCGAGCGCCCCGGAAGCTGCGCGCTGCTCTATGAAAAGCGCGCCGGCACCTTTTCCTGCGTCGGCTGCGATCAGCCGCTGTTCGAATCCAAGCTGAAGTTCGAGAGCGGCACCGGCTGGCCGAGCTTTAACGACCCGGTGCCGGGTTCGGTCGAAAACACCGTCGACCGCAGCTACGGTATGGTCCGCACCGAATGCCATTGCGCGCGCTGCGGCAGCCATCTCGGCCATGTCTTCGAGGACGGCCCGCCGCCGACCGGCCTGCGCTATTGCATCAATGGCGTGGCGCTGAAATTCGAGCCGGCGGTGTAGCCGGCTGTCCGGGCATGGAAAAGGCGGCTTTGGCCGCCTTTTTTGTGCCTGTCAGGCCACGACCACCAAAACCAGCCACAGCGTGGCACCGAGCGTCATCATCCACGCCTTGGTGCCCGTCAATTTTTCGGTGGTTCGCCAGACGGCAAAGGTCAGGAAGAGATTGTAGGGCACCGGCGCGAAATGCACGGCCAGAACCAGCCCAAGCGGCAGCTTCAACCCGAGCAGAATGAGCGCCAGCGCCGACGATGCGATGTTGATGGCCGTACCGACAACGACCAGATCGCGCCAGAACAGGCGGTCGAGCGGCACCTCACCTTGCCAGCGCGAGCGGAAGAAGGCGGCAGCCGGGTGGCCTGCTTTCCTGGCCATCCTCTCGGTCGGGTCTGAATCGCTCATCGCATTGAGCCTCGCTTCCGCGGCGCCGAAAGTGCCGAACTTTGCCCGCAAGGCAAGGCCCGCATGAAATGTGACACATGCATGACACAGAAATCTGTCATCAACGTTTTCGCTACGATGGCACCGGAACTTATCATCTGGATTGCCATTCTCTCCCTGGAGCGCCTGCCTGGAGGGAATTCGAAACCTGGAGGGAGTTCGAAATGAGCGATCACGTCTACAATGTTCTCTTTCTCTGCAACGCCAACTCGGCCCGCTCGATCATGGGCGAAGCCATCCTAAACCGCATTGGCGCCGAGAGATTCAAGGCCTTCTCCGCCGGCTCGCAGCCGAAGGGCACCGTCAATCCCTACGCTCTGCAGTTGCTCGAAAGCCTCAACTACGACACCGGCTTCGCCCGCTCGAAAGGCTGGGACGAGTTTGCAAAGCCCGACGCGCCGGAAATGAATTTCGTCTTCACCGTCTGTGACAGCACCGCCAATGAACCCTGCCCGGTCTGGCCCGGTCACCCGATGACGGCCCTGTGGGCGATACCGGATCCGGCCAAGGCACAAGGCACCGACGCCGAGATGCATCTGGCCTTCGCCAATGCCTATCGCATGCTGAACAACCGCATCTCGCTGTTCACCAACCTGCCGATGGACGCGCTCGACCACATGGCTTTGCAGCAGCATCTGGATGAGATCGGCCGCGACGCGCCGAAGCCGAACTAGGCGGCCCCGTTCACGAGCCGGTCTCGGCTTGCCCCAACACGTCGGTGACGGCGCGCTCGAAACGGGAGCATTCCGTCACCAGCCAGTCGGCCATGGCCGGCCAGTTGTCCTCGGCATAGCAGTTCACCCGCCACATCGAATTGATGCCCAGGCCCTCGCAACTCTGTTCCGGCCTTAGCTTCAGCCTGTCTTCGATCGCCGGCTGGAACGGCTTCAGCCGCGACCATGCTTCAGTGGCGCCGAATTTCTCGTTGCGGCCGAAGAAGACGCCGACCTGGCTCTGCGCCGGCGCGACATACATGGACAGGACCAGGGCGAAGTCTGGCAGCCCGCGCTGCCAGAACCAGGGTCCGCGACGCGCCATCGAGGCCCGCTCTTCCGGATGCCGTTCTGCAAACAGCGCCCAGAAGCTGCGTTGGCGGAATTCAGAGGCGCGGCGGGCGCCAAAGTCGAATTCGCTCATGGTTCGACCCGTCGAAGGGCGCCGCTACCGGCGCCCGGAGGCCAGCCTTACACCATGCCGAGAGCGGCCTTGTACAGGTCGAGGATCGTTTCCTCTTCCTGCCGCTCGGCCTGGTCCTTCTTGCGCAGCCGAATGATCGAGCGCATCGCCTTGGTGTCGAAGCCGGTGCCCTTGGCCTCGGCGAACACTTCCTTGATGTCGTCGGCGATGGTCTTCTTTTCTTCCTCGAGCCGCTCGATGCGTTCGATGAAGGCGCGCAACTGGCCGGCGGCAACAGTCTGGCTGGTCTCGGTGATGTCGTCGGCCATGTTCTCTCCGCTTCTTTTTAAGCGCCGCGATTCTGGCGCGGCAAAATTGGAGCGGGTTCGATGCCCGAGCGGGCGCGGCGGGTCAAGCCATTATCGATGCGGCATGAAGAGTTGCGCGCGCCACAAGGCGTGTTGAGATTCAGGTCAGGCCGAGCCGAAAACGGCGGCTTCCGAGAACCGGAGCGGAGCGTACTCGAGTACGTGAGCACCGGAAGCGCAGAAAGCCGCCGTTTGCAGGCCGGCCTCACCTGAATATCAATACGCCTTAGCTGAACGCGATCAGCAAATCCTTCGCGTCGATCTGGTCGCCGGCCTTGACCAGCACTTCGGCGATCGTGCCGTCGCGCTCGGCATGCAGCGCCGTCTCCATCTTCATGGCTTCGATCGACAACAGGACGTCGCCAGCCTTGACCGCCTGGCCGGCGGCAACGCTGAGCGCGGAGACCACGCCCGGCATCGGCGCGCCGACATGCGCCTCGTTACCAGGCTCGGCCTTTCGCCGTGCCTTGGCCGCCGAGGCGCCGTGCGCCCTGTCCGGCACCCTGACGCGGCGCGGCTGGCCGTTGAGCTCGAAGAACACGGTGACCATGCCCTTCTCATCGACATCGCCGATGGCGAGACAGCGCACGACAAGCGTCTTGCCTTTCTCGATGTCGAGGAAGATCTCGTCTTCGGACTTCATGCCGTAGAAATAGGTCGGCGTCGGCAACACGCTGACCGGCCCGTAGGTTTCCTGCGCGGCGGCGAAGTCGGTGAACACTTTCGGATACATCAGCCAGGACGCGAATTCGTACTCCGAGAGCCTGCGCTCCAGCTTCTCCTCGATCTCCTTGCGGCTGGCCTTGAGGTCGGCCGGCTTGAGCAGCGAGCCCGGCCGCACGGTGATCGGTTTGCTTTCCTTCAGTGCTTTCTTCTGCAGCTTCGCAGGCCAGCCGCCGGGCGACTGGCCGAGATCGCCGCGCAGCATCGAAACGACCGAGTCGGGGAAGGCAATGTCCTTCGCCGGGTTTTCGACGTCGGCCACGGTCAGGTCCTGGCTCACCATCATCAGCGCCATGTCGCCGACCACCTTGGACGACGGCGTGACCTTGACGATGTCGCCGAACATCAGGTTGACGTCGTGATAGGCCTGGGCCACCTCGTGCCAGCGCGTTTCCAGCCCGAGCGAACGCGCCTGTTCCTTGAGGTTGGTGAACTGGCCGCCCGGCATTTCGTGCAGGTAGACTTCCGAGGCCGGCCCCTTGAGGTCGCTTTCGAAGGCGGCGTACTGGTTGCGTACCGCTTCCCAGTAGAAGGAGATGTTGCGGATCCACTGCGGATCGAGGCCGGGGTCGCGCTCGGTTCCCTTCAGCGCCTCGACGATCGAGCCGAGGCAAGGCTGCGAGGTGTTGCCGGAGAAAGAGTCCATCGCCGCGTCGATGGCGTCGACACCGGTTTCCACCGCCGCCAGCACGGTCGCCGCCGACAGTCCCGACGTGTCGTGGGTGTGGAAGTGGATCGGCAAATCGGTCGCCTCGCGCAGCGCCTTGAACAGCACGCGGGCAGCCGCCGGCTTCAACAGCCCCGCCATGTCCTTGACGGCGATGATGTGGGCGCCCGCGGCCTGCAATTCCTTCGCAAGCCCGACATAGTATTTGAGGTCGTATTTGGCGCGCGCCGGATCGAGGATATCGCCGGTGTAGCAGATCGCCGCTTCGACCAGCTTGCCCTCGGCGCCCACGGCGTCCATGGCGACGCGCATGTTCTCGACCCAGTTCAGGCAGTCGAAGACACGGAACAGGTCGACGCCGCCGCTTGCCGCCTGCCTGACGAAATGCTGCACGACATTGTCGGGATAGTTGGTGTAGCCGACGCCGTTGGCGCCGCGCAGAAGCATCTGCAGCAAAAGGTTAGGGGCCGCCTCGCGCACTTTGCTCAGCCGCTCCCACGGGTCCTCGGTGAGAAAGCGCATGGCAACGTCGAAAGTTGCGCCACCCCAGCATTCCAGCGACAGCAGCCGCGGCAGCGCCCGCGCATAGGTGCCGGCAATGCCGGCAATGTCATGCGTGCGCATGCGGGTGGCGAGCAGCGACTGGTGGCCGTCGCGCATCGTCGTGTCGGTAACCAGCACCTCTTTTTGCTCACGCATCCAGGCGGCGAATTTCTCCGGCCCCAGCGCGTCGAGTTTCTGCTTGCTGCCACCCGGCACATTGCCGTTGAGATAGGGCACGACCGGCGCTGCCGCATCGGCCTTCGGCATCGGACGGCCACGGGTTTCGGGATGGCCGTTGACGCTGACGTCGGCCAGATAGTTGAGCAGCTTGGTGGCACGATCCTGCCGCTTCACCTGCGCGAACAGTTCCGGCGTCGTGTCGATGAACCGGGTCGTGTAGGAATTGTCGGCGAAGCGCGGATGGTTGATGATCGCCTCGAGGAAGGTGAGGTTGGTCGCCACGCCGCGGATGCGGAACTCGCGCAAGGCCCGGTTCATGCGGGCGATCGCCTCGACCGGTGTCGGCGCCCAGGCCGTCACCTTCTCCAGCAGCGGATCGTAGAAGCGGGTGATGACCGCGCCGGAATAGGCGGTGCCGCCGTCGAGGCGAATGCCGAAACCGGCGGCTTCGCGATAGGCGGTGATGCGGCCGTAATCCGGAATGAAACTATGCTCCGGATCCTCCGTGGTGATGCGGCACTGCAGCGCGTGGCCGTTCAGCCTGATGTCGGCCTGCGCCGGCACGCCCGACTCTTTCGTGCCGATGGCAAAGCCGTCCAGTATGTGTATCTGCGCCTTGACGATGTCGATGCCTGTCACCTGCTCGGTGACGGTATGCTCGACCTGGATGCGCGGATTGACCTCGATGAAGTAGAATTTTCCGGTGTCCGCGTCCTGCAGGAACTCCACCGTACCGGCGCCGATATAGCTGGTCTCGCGCGCGATCTTGAGCGCAAACCCGCAAAGCTCCTCGCGCTGCGACATTTCGAGATACGGCGCCGGCGCCCGCTCGACGACCTTCTGGTTGCGGCGCTGGATCGAACAGTCGCGCTCGAACAGATGCACGGCATTGCCATGCGTGTCTCCAAGCACCTGGACCTCGACATGGCGGGCGCGCTCGATCCGCTTTTCGAGATAGACCTCGTCCTTGCCGAAGGCGGCCTTGGCCTCGCGCTTGCCTTCGGTGACTTCGCGGACCAGATCGGCCTCGGCGCGGATGGCGCGCATGCCGCGCCCACCACCGCCCCACGATGCCTTGAGCATCACCGGATAGCCGATTTCCTTGGCCAATTTCTTGACCGCGTCCATATCGTCGGACAGCGGATCGGTGGCGGGGATCACAGGCACGCCGACCTCGATGGCGAGATTGCGTGCGGCGACCTTGTTGCCGAGCCGGCGCATCGTGTCCGGCTTCGGGCCGATAAAGGTGATGCCGGCCTCGGCGCAGGCATCTGCGAATTCAGGGCTTTCCGACAAAAGGCCATAGCCCGGGTGGATGGCGTCGGCGCCGGACAACCTGGCGACGCGGATCACTTCCTCGATCGACAGATAGCTTTCGATCGGCCCCATGTCCTTGGCCAGATGCGGCCCGCGCCCGACCTGATAGCTTTCATCGGCCTTGAACCGATGCAGCGAATATTTATCCTCCTCGGCCCAGATCGCCACGGTTTTGAGGCCGAGTTCGTTGGCCGCGCGAAAGACGCGGATGGCAATTTCGGACCGGTTGGCGACGAGGATCTTCGTGATGGCCAAGGAAGAAGGCTCCGGGACAGGGAGGGATGGGCTCAGCAAATGATTAACGCGAAAATGCTGCAGTGCAACCGAAATCGAGAAGCGATTAAACCGATTTAAATGGATTATAGCACCACAAAGCAAAAGACAGCGTGCGAATGGCGTCGCGAAGTGGCGCTAATTGCCATCCCGCGCACGATCCGCTCCCGGCTAACGGGATGTCTTTTAGCCAACGCAATCGCGCCCTGCTCCGGTCAAAAAGCAAAATGCCCGGCGCAAGCGCCGGGCATTTCGTAGGCATTGAGTTATCCGATCAGGACTTCGGAAGCCAGGTGATCTTGCCGTCCGGACCCTTCTTCCATTCGTACATGATGTAGCCCGGGAGTTTCGGATCGCCCTTTTCGTCATAGGCGAGGTCGCCCAGAACGGTCTTGAACGGACCCTTCTCATGCATAGCCTTGGCCACTTCCACCGGGTCGTTCGACTTGGCCACGGCAGCGGCCTCCGCGATCACCTGCATGGCGGCGTAGGCGTAGAGCGTGTAGGCTTCCGGTTCAAAGCCCTGCGCGCGGAACTTCTCGACCAGTGCCTTGTTCTCGGGGATCAGGCGCGGATCCGGACCGAACGTGTTGAGCGTACCGATGACCGCATCGCCGGCGATCGCAGCCAGCTCATCGGTGACGATGCCGTCGCCCGACATCAGGGTAGCCTTGAGGCCTTGGTCAGCCGACTGGCGGATGATCAGCCCGGCTTCCGTGTGCAGGCCGCCCCAATAGATCAGGGTGACGCCGGCGTCCTTCATCTTGGCGATCAGCGCCGAGAAGTCCTTGTCGCCGACATTGACGCCTTCGTACATGACTTCCGTCAGGCCGGCCGCGTTCATCGCCTTCTTGGTTTCGTCGGCAAGGCCCTGACCGTAGGGGGTCTTGTCGTGGATGACGGCAACCTTGGCGTCCTTGAAGTTGGCCGCGATGTAGGCGCCGGCAATGCCGCCCTGCTGGTCATCGCGTCCGCAGGTGCGGAACACGTTCCACAGGCCGCGCTCGGTGAATTTCGGGTTGGTCGCCGCCGGGGTGATCTCGACAATGTTGTTGTCGACATAGACTTCCTGCGACACCGGGATCGAGACGCCCGAATTGAAGTGGCCGACCACGAACTTGACGCCGTCGCCAACGAACTTGTTGCCGACCGAGATGCCTTGCTTCGGATCGGAGACGTCGTCGCCGACTTCAAGCTTGATCTGCTCGCCATTCATGCCGCCTGCTGCGTTGATGTCGGCGACAGCCGCTTCCGCACCCTTCTGCAGCTGCGCACCGAAAGCCGCATTCGGGCCGGTGATCGGACCGGCGACGCCGACGAGGACATCAGCCCATGCGTTACCGCCGAACGCGACAAGCGCGGTCAGGGCAACGGCGGACAAAAGTGATTTTTTCATTTAAACGCTCCCATTTACGAGGTGGGCGTGGATGATACTTTCATGCGATGCCCACCCTTATCGCAGAAAGCGTACTTTGCCGATTTTCAGGCCCTTGTCACGCCGATTCATCCCCGAAACGGCGTTAATGGTGAACGTCAGCCTTTCGGTTTCCAGCTTAAGATCGAAGCACGTTCGTAAAGCCAATTATACTGCGTCACCATCTGGTTGGTGCGCGTGTATTGATAGCCGACGAACCCCAATATCATGAGCACGATTGTGTCCACGACATAGTATTGCAGCGAAAACATCGTGCCGCCGAACAGGGCATGATGGATGAACCTGATGCCGATGCCTAGCCCCAGCAAGTAGGCGAACAGCGCCGGCAGGCTGCGCCATGTCTGGGCGCTGGCCTTGCCGGTCATCCATGCCGCCCAGCCCCCGAGCAGACAGGTGACGAAGAAGAACTGCCAGATGGAAGGTTCTTCGTAGAGAATGCCTTGCATGATGAAGACTCCTGAACTCAGTGATGGCCGCCTTCGAGATAGGCCGCGCGCACTTCCGGATTGGCGAGCAATTCCTTGCCGGTGCCGCTCATGGTCACGTTGCCGTTGACCATGACATAGCCGCGCGTGGCGAGCTTGAGCGCGCCGAAGGCGTTCTGCTCGACCAAGAACACGGTCAGCCCTTGCGTGCGGTTCAGCTCGCGGATGGCGTCGAAGATTTGCTTGACGATCAGCGGTGCTAGGCCCAGCGACGGCTCGTCGAGCAGGAGCAGCTTCGGCCGCGCCATCAGCGCGCGTCCGATCGACAGCATCTGTTGCTCGCCGCCCGACAGCGTGCCCCCGCGCTGGGCGATGCGCTCCTTGAGGCGCGGGAACAGCGTGAACACCTTCTCTGCATCCTCGTCATAGTGCTTGAGGTTGTCTAGACCGGCGCCCATCTGCAGGTTTTCCATCACCGTCATGCGCGGGAAAATGCGCCTGCCTTCGGGCGACTGCGCGATGCGCATGCGCGCGATCTCGTGCGTCGGCAGCTGGGTGATGTCGGTGCCGGCGAAAGTGATGCTGCCGGCACGCGCCCGCGGGGCACCGAAGATGGTCATCATCAGCGTCGACTTGCCGGCGCCGTTGGCGCCGATCAGCGCGACGATCTCGCCCTGGTTGACGTGCACATCGACGCCGTTCAGCGCCTTGATGTTGCCGTAGTAGGTCTCGACGCCCTTGATGTCGAGCAACGTTGTCTCGGCCATCACTTACGCCCTCCGCGCGGCTTGGATGTCGGGGATTTCCCGGCGGGCTTGGCCGTGGCCCGCTCGGTCGGTTTTCTCGGCGCGACGTTGGCCTTGGCATCGAATTGAGCTGCCTTCGAGGCGCCCTTCGACACGGTGACCCGCTCGCCCTCGCTGTGGCCGATCGTGTCGCTCACCGGGCCGGCGAGATAAGACGACGACGTGCCTGGTCCGTGTGCCGTATCAGGCCCTATGTCCAACTGCTCGATGACGTCTTCATCGCCAACCTCGGTCAGCACCGTCTCGACCTCCTCGTCGTCGACGCCGAGATAGGCGGCGATGACGCGCGGGTCGGTGCGCACCGATTGCGGGCTGCCGTCGGAGATCTTGCGGCCATATTCGAGCACCACGACATGGTCGGAAATCTGCATGACCACCGACATGTCATGCTCGATCAGCAGGATCGATGTGCTGGTCTTGATGTCCATCAGCAGCGTATTGAGCGCGGCCGATTCCTTCGGATTGAGACCGGCCGCCGGCTCGTCGAGGCACAGAAGCTCGGGCCCCGTGCACATGGCGCGCGCGATCTCGAGGCGCCGCTGTGCGCCATAGGGCAGGTCGCCGGCCGGATCGTCGGCGCGATCGACAAGATCCGCCTTCTCCAGCCAGTGCTTGGCGAGCTCCACCGATTCGGCCGAGGCCCGGCGGTAGCCGCCGATCCCGAACAGGCCCAGGATCGTATAGCCCGATGCCTTCATCAGCTTGTTGTGCTGGGCAACCAAGAGGTTCTCCAGCAGCGTCATGCCGGAGAACAGGCGGATGTTCTGGAAGGTGCGCGCCACCTTGGCGCGCGCCGGGATCTCATGATTGGGCAGCCGTTCGAGCAGGAAGCTCGAGCCGTCGGCGCCGTTGAGCGTGATCATGCCTTCCGACGGCTTGTAGAAGCCGGTGATGCAGTTGAAAACGGTGGTCTTGCCGGCGCCGTTGGGCCCGATTAGCGCGGTGATCTCGCCGCGCTTGGCCTGGAACGACAGGTCGCCGATGGCGACCAGGCCGCCGAACTTCATCGACAGATGCTCGACCTGGAGAATGGCGTCTTTCATTCCCGGATTGGCCTTCTGAATCGAACTCGCATTCATCAGCCGTGTCCTTCCTTGGTGAAGGAACTGGAGACCGCTCTTCGCTCCTTGAGGAAGGCTGTCGGTTCACGACTACCGACGAAGCCGCGCGGCTTCCACAGCATGACGATGACCATGGCCATGCCGAACAGAAGCATGCGGTAAAGCTCCGGCGTGAAATCCTTGCCGAAGACCTGCTTGAGAAAGTCGAGCTCCCGCAATGCCTCGGTGCCGCCGATCATCACCATTGCGGCGACCGCGATACCGACCAGCGAGCCCATGCCACCGAGCACAACGATGGCCAGGATGATCGCCGATTCCAGGAAGACGAAGGATTCAGGGCTGACGAAGCCCTGCCGTGCGGAGAAGAAGGCGCCGGCAAAACCGCCGAACATGGCGCCGGTGGCAAAGGCGGTGAGCTTGGTGGTGGTGGTGTTGATGCCGAGCGAGCGGCAGGCGATCTCGTCCTCGCGCAGTGCCTCCCAGGCGCGGCCGACAGGCATGCGCCTGAGCCGTATCGTGACGAAGGCGGTCAGCAGTGCCAGCGCCAGGATCAGATAGTAGAGGAAGATCTTGTAGTACGCGCTAGACTGGGCGATGTGCAGCACCTTGCCGATATAGTTCGGGTCCGTCGAATTGAACGTCATCAGGCCGAAGAAGGTGACCTTAGGGATGCCGGAGATGCCGGCCGAGCCGTTGGTCACGTCACGCCAGTTGATCAGCACCAGGCGGATGATCTCGCCAAAGGCCAGTGTGACGATTGCCAGATAATCGCCGCGCAGGCGCAGCACCGGAAAGCCCAGCATCACGCCCCAGAAAGCGGCCATGGCGCCGGCAGCCGGCAGCAGGATCCAGAAGGACAGGCCGAAATGCGAGCCGAGCAGCGCATAGGCATAGGCGCCGACCGCGTAGAAGGCGACGTAGCCGAGATCCAGCAGACCGGCGAGGCCAACAACGATGTTCAGCCCCCAGGCCAGCATCACATAGATCAGGATCTGGATGCCGAAATTGTCGATCCATTTCAGCGAGCCCTGCAGCCCGCCGACGAACGACCAAGACATCAGCGACAGCACGCCGACGACCAGGATCGGATAGAGCACCAATGCGGTGATCCCGAGCTTGGTGAAATTGGCGTGGATGAACGCGCGGAAGTAGAAGATCACGCAGGCCAGCGCATAGATGATCGCCAGTGCGCGGATGAACTGCAGAGAGCCGGCCGCTGCATCGCCCACCAGCCCCGGCAGGGAACCGTTGAGCACAAACAGGACCGCCGCCAGCACGATGGCGGCGATGAAGGCCGGAAGCAGGAAGAAGCGCGACGCCACGCTCGCCGGCAACAGGCCGGTGGCGACATTGGCGATCTTCTGATTGGCCATGAACGGCTGGCCGTAGGCGATATAGAAGAAGCGGCCAAGCATGGTCAGTACGACCACGGTTATGAGCAGCCCCCAGCGCTGCGCCAGGATCAGCTGGTTGCTGATGTTCTGGTCGGTCTTCAGGCCGATGAAGAGAATGAACAGGCCCAGCGCGATGGCGCCGGCATAGAGCGCTTCACGAAATGCACGCTGCACGGGGGAGGCGACGGTGTCGCGCTCCGAGGATACGGAAACCGCCATTGTCTCAGACCTTTTCGACTTCTGGCCGGCCCAAAATGCCGGAAGGCAGGAAGATCAGCACGATCGCCAGGATGGAGAACGCCGCGACGTCCTTGTAGTCGATCGAGAAATAGGCCGACCACATGCTCTCGATGAAGCCGATCAAAAGCCCGCCAAGCACGGCGCCGGGCAGAGACCCGATGCCGCCGAGAACGGCCGCGGTGAAGGCCTTGACCCCCGGCACGAAGCCATCGGAGAAGGCGATGACGCCGTAATACATCAGGAACAGCGTGCCGGCGACGGCCGCAAGCGCGGCGCCCATGATGAAGGTGATCGAGATCGTGCGGTCGACATCGACGCCGAGCAGCGCCGCCATCTTGCGGTCCTGCTCGCACGCCCGTTGCGCCCGGCCCAGTGAGGTCCTGTTGACCAGGTACCAGAACAGCGCCAGCAGCAGCGCGGTGACGATGACGATGATGATCTGCTTCAGCGACACGCTGATGCCGTTGATGTTGTAGACCTGGCTGACCATCGGCGGGATCGGCTTGTTGCGCGGACCCTGCGTCACCTGGATGAAGTTCGACAGCGCGATCGACATGCCGATGGCAGTGATCAGCGGCGCCAGCCGGAACGAACCGCGCAGCGGCCGGTAGGCCACCTTCTCGATCGTCCAGTTGTACAGGCTGGTAAGCAGCATCGCCACGATCATCATGATCAGCAGCGCCAGGACGACCGGCACCGAATAGAACAAGGAGCCGAGGATGAGGAAGACGACGAGGGCGGCGAAGGCCCCGACCATGAAAATGTCGCCGTGGGCGAAGTTGATCATGCCGATGATGCCGTAGACCATCGTGTAGCCGATTGCGATCAGCCCATAGATCGATCCCAGCGTCAGCCCATTGATAAGCTGCTGGACAAAATATTGCATGTGTACATGGCTCCCCTGGAATGTCGCCCATGCAGACGCATTCCTTTTCGTATTTCCCCTAGTCGTAAAGTTTCGAGCCCGGATTGCAACGTGATTTTTCAAACGTCGTGCGTGTTTTGCCGGCACGCCTTCCGATTGCCCGTTTTTTTGCTCCCGACCCCTGGACTATCGCGGACCCTACCATTGGCATAACGCAATGTCTTTGACGATTCAGCTTGAGAATGCACGCTTTTTCGAAGAAATCGCCGTCAAGTTTAGGTGAAGAGACGAAACGTTGCGATTCCGGCACGGTTCGTTTTTTAGCCACATTCCTTTCCTTGGGGGCAGGATTCTCACTACTTGACCACAAAACCATGCGCGAACGGGTCGCGGTCGTCGATGAAGATGGTGTTCAGGCCGGTCATCCGCGCCCAGCCGCCGATCGAGGGAATGATGGCCGGCTTGCCGGCGACGGTGACGTCCTTCTCGACCTTGCCCTTGAACAGCGAGCCGATGATCGATTCGTGGACGAAGTTGTCGCCCGCCTTAAGCTTGCCCTTGGCATGAAGCTGCGCCATGCGCGCCGAGGTACCGGTGCCGCACGGTGAGCGGTCGATCGCCTTGTCGCCATAGAAGACGGCATTGCGCGCATCCGCACCCTCGACCGTCGGCTTGCCCGTCCACAGCATGTGCGACAGCCGGTTGATGCCTGGGTTTTCCGGATGGACGAAGGAATACTTCTCGTTGAGCCGCTGGCGCACCACTGGGCTCCAGGCGATAAAATCGCCGGCCGAGTAATCCGCCATGTCGCGATAGTTCGCTTGGGGCTCGACGATGGCGTAGAGATTCCCGCCATAGGCGACATCGACGCTTATCTCTCCCAGCCCGGGGCACTCCACTGTCAGCCCTTCGGCATAGAGGAAGGACGGCACATTGGTGATGCGCACCTCTTCGACATAGTCGCCGACCTGTTTGTACTCGGCGATGACCAGCCCGGCCGGCGTATCGAGCCTGAGCACACCCGGTGTCTTCGGCTTGATCAGCCCGTGTTCGATGGCCATGGTCACCGTACCGATCGTGCCATGACCGCACATCGGCAGGCAGCCCGACGTCTCGATGAACAGGATGGCAATGTCGCAATCCTCGCGCGTCGGCGGATAAAGGATCGAGCCCGACATCACGTCGTGGCCGCGCGGCTCGAACATCAGCCCGGTGCGGATCCAGTCATACTCGGCCAGGAAATGCGCCCGCCTTTCCATCATCGTCGAGCCCTCGAGCAAGGGACCGCCGCCGGCGACCAGCCGCACCGGATTGCCGCAGGTGTGGCCGTCGATGCAGAAGAAGGATTTTTTGGCCATGATTTCCTCGAACTCAAAACCGTTGCGGGCTGAAGGGAGCAAGATCGATCGGCGAAGTCTGCCCGAGAACGAGATCGCGGATCAAGCGGCCGGTCGACGCCGCCTGTGTCAGCCCGAGATGGCCATGGCCGAAGGCGTAGACGACGTTGGGCGCGGTACGCGCCGTGCCGATCACCGGCAGCGAATCCGGCAGCGACGGGCGAAAACCCATCCATTCGCGGCCGCCTGACGCGTCCAGCCCCGGAAGGAATTGTTTGGCTTTTTCCACCATGGCCTTCGAACGCGCAAAATTCGGAGGCCGATCGAGTCCGCCCAACTCGACGGCGCCACCGACGCGCAGTCCAGTGTCGAGCGGCGTAATGACGAAGCCGTGGCCGGAGAAGATCAACTGACGCTTCAGGTCGAAGGCCGAGACCGGCAGCGTTGTGTTGTAGCCGCGCTCGGACTCGAGCGGGATGGCATCGCCAAGCGTCTTCGCCAGCAGATGCGACCATGCGCCGGCGGCAATGACAGCTTGCCTCGCCTTCCGCGCCGTGCCGTCCGAAAGTACGATTGTCGTGCCCTCGGGTCCGGCCACGATGCGTTCGACGTGTGCTTTCTCGAAACGCGCGCCCCGCCCTTCGGCATAGGCCCACACCGCCTTGCCAAGCAGCTTCGGGTCGGCGACAGTCTTCCATCCCGGTACGAACGTGCCTTTGATGAAGCGCGGCGACAGGCCCGGCTGCAGCCGCGCCAGTTCCTCGCCTTCGACGTGGCGAAAGCCGATGCCGAAGCGCTCGCGAGCCGCCCAGCTGGACAGCCCTGCCTGAAACTCGGCCTCGTTTTCGTAGAGCTCCAGCGAGCCGTCCTCGCGCAGCATCGGCCGCGTGCCGGAGCGGTCGAGCAGCGCCATCCATTCGGCCTCGGCGAGCTTCATCATGCCGGCCTGGGCGGCAAGGCTAGCCTCATAGTGCCTGGGCGCGCCCGCGCGCCAGAAGCGGATCAGCCACGGCAGGAGTTTGGGCAGATAGGCGGGTGGAATGCTGAGCGGCCCGAGCGGGTCGGCAAGCCATTTCGGCAATTGCCGTATCATGCCCTTGTGCGCCATCGGCAGCACGTCGGAGAAGGCAAAGGCGGCGGCATTGCCGGAGCTGGTTTCCTCGCAAATGCCCGTGCGGTCGAAGGTCGTGACGCTGCGCCCCGCCTCGGCCAGCATGGCTGCCGCGCAAATGCCGACAATGCCGCCACCGACAATGGCGACGTCCAAAATAGGCGCGGTCACGATGGGCTGTCTCCAGCTTTCAGCACTTTCGTCATCAGCGGGTTCTTCCGGTCCGAATGCACCGTCTCCCAGCCGAGCCTTTGATAGAACCCTTCGGCGTCCCTGGCGGCATTGACTTCCAGCCGGACGAGACCGAGGCCACGGGCATAGATCTCGACTTGCCGCATGAGAATCCGGCCGAGGCCACGCCGTTGCAGCCCGGCCTCGATCGCGACAAGCCTGACGATGCCGAGGCGTTGGTCGACAACATCCAGCCTGGCAGTCCCCACCGGCGATTCATCATGCATGAGGAGCAGAGGATGATTATCGGCAAGACGGTCGTCGGGATGCCGTTCGTCATAGCCCTCCAAGCCCCGATCCTCCCAAAGCACCCGCTTGCGTATGCCGTGATATGCCGCCCAGTCTCCATCGCTTTCGACGCGCTTGAGTTGAGGCGGCATGGAACCTCCCTCAGAACGTCGGCAGCTTCGGCCGTACCGCCAGTGCGTCCTTGACGATCTTCTCGACCGCCTTGCGGCGCTCACCCGATAGCGGCTGGCGCGGCATGCGCACGCGGTCGTTGGTGTTGATGGCGAACACTTCGGCGAGCTTGATGTTCTGCACCAGATAGGTCGATACGTCGAGATCGAGCAGCGGCCGGAACCAGCGGTAGATCGCAAGCGCTTCTTCGCGGCGGCCCTGCTTCATCAGCTGGTAGATGGCGACGGTCTCGCGCGGGAAGGCGACAACCAGACCCGCCACCCAGCCGATGGCGCCGACCGACAGTGCCTCGAAGGCGAGATTGTCGACACCGGTGAAGAGGTCGTAGCGGTCGCCGAAGCGGTTGATGATCTCGGTCGAGCGGCGGATGTCGTCGGAGGATTCCTTGATGGCGACGAAGCGCTTGTCCGTGGCCAGTTCTTCCATCTGGTCGACTGTGACGTCGACGCGGTAGGCGAGCCGGTTGGAGTAGATCATCACCGGCAGGTCGCCGGCCTGAGCGACAGCGCGCAAGGCGGCGACCGTCTCTTCCGGATTGGTGTGATAGATCGGGCTCGGCACCACCATCAGCCCGTTGGCGCCTTCCTTGGCGGCGCGCTTGGCGATGCTCGCCGCCTCGCGGGTGCCGGCCTCGTTGACCGTCAGCAGCACCGGCTTCTTGCCGGCGACTTTCTGGGCGGTCTTCAGCACTTCGATCTTTTCGTCATGCGACAGCATCGGACCCTCGCCGAGCGAGCCGCAGACGATGATGCCATCACAGCCGGCCTCCATCTGCAAGGCAAAGCAGCGCTCCATCTCGGCATGGTCGAGCCGGTCGTCGGCAGTGAATTTGGTTGTGACGGCGGGGAAAACTCCGGTCCACATAGTTGTCTCTCCATCTGATATATCAGCCGTATATCTGTTAGAAAACCAGCTGTCAATACGGATTCCGTTATGATATATTTAAAATATATCAGGAGCGCGCCTTTGATATCCATCGACACCCAGTCTGCTGAACCGGTCGCCGCCAGGGCCTACCGCGTGCTCGAGCACATGATCGTGACGCTGGAACTGGCGCCGGCGAGCTTCGTCACCGAAGGCGCCCTGATCGAAAAGCTGGGCCTCGGGCGCACACCGGTGCGCGAGGCGATCCAGCGCCTGGCATGGGAAGGCCTGCTCGACATCAGGCCACGTGCCGGCATCGCCATTGCCCCGCTGCATCCCGGCGACTGGCTGCGGGTGCTCGATGCCAGGCGCGGCGTCGAGGTGGTGCTGGCCCGCTCGGCCGCCCGCTTCGTCACCCGCGAGGCCGCGGACCTGTTTCACGAGGCGGCACTCTCCATGCAGAAGGCAGTCATCTCGGGCAATGTGCTGGCCTTCATCCAGGCCGACAAGGCGCTAGACGAGGCGCTGGCGCTAGCCGCCGACAACCCGTTCGCCGCGCGGCTGGCCGCGCCCTTGCAAACCCACAGCCGCCGCTTCTGGTTCCGCTACAAGGCCGATACGGGCCTCGCCGAATCCGCCGAGCACCATGTCGCCCTGATCCGCTCGATCCTGGCCGGCGACGAGGAAGCCGCAGCCAAGGACGCCAAGCGGCTGATGGCCCTGCTGCGCGGCCATGCCGAAGTCGCCGCGACCCGCTGAACGGACGATCAGATCCCTTGCGCGGTGGCGATGGCGGTATTCTCCCATCCGTCACCGGTCGCGAAGATGCAGCTTCGGCCCTGCACGTCGGTCACCAGCATCGACCAGGTCCCATTTGCCGAAACATAGATCTCGACAATGGCGGCCTCGCCGACCACACCGTAGCCGATCTGCTTTTGTTGAAAGGCCTGCGCCAGCCCCGCGACCAGGTCGCTGTGGCCACCGCAGATAAATTGCGCCTGCGCCGATAGCGTCGACAGCGCCAGCGCAGTGCCGATCGCGGCCACCCTGATCCATCGAAACAAGAATGTGCGTGCCATAGGGCACCTCCTTTGCCTTCGCGTTCCGGCAAGGGAGGCATATCGGCCGCCTCAATGTACCGAAGCGCTCCAGGCCGGATTCGACGTCTTCATCACGTCACTCCTTCTGGTTTCCGGTCTGTCGTCGGGAGCAGCTATAACGCTCCCTGGATTCGATATGGTGGCCCTGTCTCTCGAAAACAAGCGTCGTTTCAAGCGCCGCCAGGATTGGCATCACCGGGCGGGCTCCGACGCAAAACGGGCGCCCCGCAAAGACGAGGCGCCCGCGAAAACCCAGCATGGGCGATATTTCAGTTCATCGTTGGAATAACGAATTCCGCGCCGTCCTTGATGCCGGACGGCCAGCGCGACGTCACCGTCTTGGTCTTGGTGTAGAAGCGGAACGCGTCCGGGCCGTGCTGGTTGAGGTCGCCGAAGGACGACGCCTTCCAGCCGCCGAAGGTGTAGTAGGCGATCGGAACCGGGATCGGCACGTTGACGCCGACCATGCCGACCTGGACACGGCTGGCGAAGTCACGCGCGGCGTCGCCGTCGCGGGTGAAGATGGCGACGCCATTGCCCATCTCATGGTCATTGGCGAGCTTGATGGCGCTCTCATAGGTCGGCGCGCGGACCACCGACAGCACCGGCCCGAAGATCTCTTCCTTGTAGATGCGCATGTCCGCAGTGACATTGTCGAACAGGCAGCCGCCCATATAGTAGCCGTCCTCATAGCCCTGCATGGAGAAGCCGCGGCCGTCGACGACCAGCTTGGCGCCTTCCTTGACGCCGGTGTCGACATAGCCCTTCACGCGCTCCAGGGCCTGCGCCGTCACCAGCGGGCCGAAATCGGCGGAGGAATCGGTCGATGGGCCAACCTTGAGGCTTTCGACGCGCGGCACCAGCTTTTCCATCAGCCGGTTGGCGGTGTCGTTGCCGACCGGAACCGCCACCGAGATCGCCATGCAGCGCTCGCCGGCCGAGCCGTAGCCGGCGCCGATCAGCGCATCGACGGTCTGGTCCATGTCGGCGTCGGGCATAATGATCATGTGGTTCTTGGCGCCGCCGAAGCATTGCACGCGTTTTCCCGCAGCCGTGCCGCGCGAATAGATGTAATGGGCGATCGGCGTCGAGCCGACAAAGCCGATGGCCTTGATGTCCGGGTCGTCGAGGATGGCATCGACGACGTCCTTGTCGCCATTGACGACGTTGAGGATGCCGGCCGGCAGGCCGGCCTCGATGAACAGTTCGGCGATGCGCATCGGCACGCCCGGGTCACGCTCGGAAGGCTTCAGGATGAACGCGTTGCCGCAAGCGATTGCCGGCGCGATCTTCCACAGCGGAATCATCGCCGGGAAATTGAATGGAGTGATACCGGCAACGACGCCGAGCGGCTGGCGCATCGAATAGACATCGATGCCGGGGCCGGCGCCGTCGGTGAATTCGCCCTTCATCATGTGCGGCGCGCCGATGCAGACCTCGACCACTTCGAGGCCGCGCTGGATGTCGCCCTTGGCGTCGGCGATGGTCTTGCCATGCTCGCGCGCCAGTATGTCGGCCAGTTCATCATAGTCACGGGCGACCAGTTCGAGGAATTTCATCAAGACGCGCACGCGGCGCTGCGGGTTGGTGGCGGCCCATTTCGGCTGCGCTTCCCTGGCGTTCTCGACAGCCGCGCGCAGTTCCGCCGGCGAAGCCAGCGCCACCGTGCCGCGCACCGTGCCGTCCATCGGCTGCATCACGTCCTGCTTGCGCCCGCTGGTCCCGGCGACATGCTTGCCGCCGATGAAATGACCGTATTCGATCATGGTTTCTCTCCCTGAGTTTGTGATGATGCATTCAACGCCTTTGCAGGCGCGAAGGCAACGCGAGGGAGAACGCAACCGTTGTGCAGAAAATAGACAACGAGGGGCAGGTGTGCATTAATTGTCGCAAATGATGCGGTGCTAAAAGGATCGAAGGTTGCATTCCTTCACACCTCCCTCTGGCCTGCCGGCCATCTCCCCCGCAAGGGGGGAGATCAGCAGCTTCCTCGATGACGCCCATTCTCAATCGTTGGTGATTGGCAAAAGCAGAGACGATATCCAATCTCCCCCCTTGCGGGGGAGATGTCCGGCAGGACAGAGGGGGGTGGGCGGGAACGCGACGCCGGCAACTAACCCGGACCACCCCCATGAACTGGGATGACGTCCGCATCTTCCTCGCGGTGGCGCGCGCCGGCCAGATCCTCGGTGCCGCCAAGCGCCTCGAGCTCAACCACGCCACCGTCTCGCGCCGCATCGCGGCGCTCGAGGATGCGCTGCGGACCAAACTGTTTCGCCGGCTTACCACCGGCAGCGAACTGACGCCGGCCGGCGAGCGCTTTCTCGACATTGCCGAGCGCATGGAGAGCGACATGATTGCCGCGCGCTCGACTGTGTCGGGCGAAGGTGACGACATCTCCGGCACGGTGCGCATCGGCGCGCCTGACGGGTTCGGCGTCGCTTTCCTCGCCACGCGTCTGGGCGCGCTGACGGCGCTGCACCGCGAACTGACCATCCAGCTGGTGCCGGTACCGCGTTCCTTCTCGCTGTCCAGGCGCGAGGCCGATATCGCCATCACCGTCGAGCGGCCGAGCGAAGGCAGGCTGGTGGCGGGAAAGCTGGTCGACTACACGCTCGGCCTGTTTGCCTCGCGTGGCTATGTCGAGGCGCATGGCCTGCCGCGGACATCAGCGGAACTTGGCCAGCATACGTTGATCGGTTATGTGCCGGACCTCATCGTCAGCCCGTCACTCGACTATGCCGCCGAATTCAGCCCGGACTGGCGCACCAGTTTCGCCATTTCCTCGGCCCTCGGCCAGGCCGAAGCGGTGCGCTCGGGCGCCGGCATCGGCATCCTGCACACCTTCGTCGCCCGCTCGATGCCGGAGTTGATCCCCGTCGACATCGTGGCGCCGATCCGCCGCGCCTATTGGCTGGTCTATCATGAATCGGTCCGTCCGCTGCGCCGCGTCCAGATCGTCGCCAACTTCATCACCAAGGCGGTTGAGAAAGAGCGAAGCCTGTTCGTGTAGGCCGCCATTCCCTTGCCATAAAAACGGCGCGTGTGGCAGTAAGCGCGATGTCGCCGGTCATTTGAGGACTGGCTGCGCCGGGTGGGACATTTCTTTGCAAAACTGGCGCGGATCAAGATGCGAGCCATTCTAGCCATCTTGACGCTTGCTGTGCTTTCGGCCTGCGCCAACCCATGGGCCGAAGTTCCGGAATCCGACATTCCCAAGCCTGTTCGCACTGCAATGGCCCGCCCCTCGCCCTTCGTCTTTGGCAATTATTGTGGTCCCGGCACCCGCACCGGCGAAGCTCAGCCTTGCCATCGAGCGGGCGCTGGCGCGGCGTCAGGATCGACATTGTCGGCCGCATCGACCTCAAGGGCGACATTGGCGGCAAGTTGCTGACCGCGCTCAACAAGCTGTTCGTCGAGAAATATGGCGACCGCATCAACATCCGCGAATTCAAGGCGCCCGACGTCGCGCTGCATTCCAAGATCGTGATGATCGACGAAAGGCTGGTGACGATCTCGTCGGTCAACCTCAACAACCGCAGCTTCTTCCATGACCTGGAAAACGGCATGATGGTCCTCGACCCCGCCTTCTACGCCAGAATGCAGCCGGTCTACGACGACTATGTCGCCCATTCGAACCCGGTCTCGACCAAGGTGACGATACCATGGGCCTACCGGCTGCTGTTCTCGAAGGGCTGGGTGAAGGAGGCGTTTTGATCCCTACCTCTGATACCGCTCCGGCCCCAATTCCCGCACGTCGATATCCGGCACCTTGCTGGAGATGATGTCGGACAGCACCTTGGCCGAGCCGCAGGCCATGGTCCAGCCAAGCGTACCGTGGCCGGTATTGAGATAGAGGTTGGAGAACTCCGTGCGGCCGATCAGTGGCGGCCCGTCGGGCGTCATCGGCCGCAGCCCGCACCAGAACGACGCCGCCTTGAGGTCGCCGCCATCCGGGAAGAGGTCGCCGACCGAATGTTCGAGCGTGCGCCGGCGCGATTCGTGCAGCCTGAGATCGAAGCCGGAAATCTCCGCCGTGCCGCCGACGCGGATGCGGTCGCCCAGCCTGGTGATCGCCACCTTGTAGGTTTCGTCCATCACCGTTGAAACCGGTGCGGCCGTTGCATCCTTGATCGGCACGGTGATCGAATAGCCCTTGACCGGGTATACCGGGATCGGGCGCCGCAGCAGGCGCATGAAGCGCGCCGAATAGCTGCCCAGCGCCAGAACATAGGCGTCGGCCGCCCGCGAGCGCTGATCCACGCCGAGGCTGACGATACGATTGCGGTTCTTGGTGAAGCGCCTGAGCTGCGCGCCATATTCGAACGTGACGCCGCGCGCCACGCAGAGCTCGGCCAATCTGTCGGTGAACATCTTGCAGTCGCCGGTCTCGTCGCCGGGCAGCCTGAGCCCACCGACAAACTTTTCCCGCACGCTGGCCAGCGCCGGCTCGGCCTCAATGCAGCCATCGGGATCGAGCAACTCGTAGGGCACGCCGTATTTCTTCAGCACCTCGACGTCGCCGCCGGTGCCGTCGAGCTGCTTTTGCGTGCGAAACAGCTGCAGCGTGCCTTTGCTCCGCTCGTCATAGGCGATGCCGGTCGCCTCCCGTAGCGCCTTCAGCGTGTCCCGGCTGTATTCGGCGAGCGGCACCATGCGCGCCTTGTTGATGGCGTAGCGATCGGCCGTGCAGTTGCGCAGCATCTTGATGAGCCACGTCCACATATGCGGATCGAGGGCCGGCCGCACGACCAGCGGGCCATGCTTCATCAGCAGCCATTTGATCGCCTTCAGCGGAATGCCGGGACCGGCCCAGGGCGAGGCATAGCCCGGCGAGACCTCGCCGGCATTGGCGAAGCTGGTTTCCAGCGCCGGCCCTTTCTGGCGATCGAACACCGTGACCTCGTGGCCGGCCTCGGCGAGATAGTAGGCGGTGGTGACCCCGATCACGCCGCCGCCCAACACGAAGATCTTCATCGCATCACTCTCCACGACGACATCTGTCAGAAGGCCGCCATCTCCTGTCTGCCGGATTTTGCAGCGTCCGCCAAGGGGGCGCGTCTCGTCCTACGCGTCCACATAGCGGCGGTGGAAGCGGGGGCCGAGGCTGGTCAGGATTTCATAACCGATGGTGCCGGCATGGCCGGCGGCGTCATCGACGCTCTGCGACGGACCCAGCATCTCGACAAGGTCGCCTTCGCGCAGCCGCCCGGCCGGCAACGCCGAAATGTCGAGGATGATCGAATCCATCGACACCCGTCCGACAAAGGGCAGCCTGACACCTTCGAACCAGGCGGCCGACGCGGCGCGCCGGTGCCAGCCATCGGCATAGCCGAGCGAGATCGTCGCCGCGCGCAAGTGGCCGCTGGCCAAAAACGCATGGCCGTAGCCGACGCCCGCACCCTTTTCGATGCTGCGCGTCTGGATGATCTTTGCCTCCAGCCGCACCACCGGCAGCATCGGGTTTGGCTCGCCCGGTGTCGGGTTGATGCCGTAGAGCGCGGCGCCCGGGCGCGCGAGGTCGAAATGAAACGTCGGCCCCAGAAAGATGCCGGAGGAATTGGCGAGCGAAGCAGGAGCCTCGGGCAGCATCTTGCGCAAGCGCTCAAAGGCCAGCCACTGCCGCTCGTTAGCCGTATGCGCCGGCTCGTCGGCGCAGGCGAGATGGCTCATCACCAATGCCACGTCGATGCCGTCGAAGGCTGTCGCGTCTCGGGCGAGCGTCTCCACCTCGGCCGGCGGCATGCCAAGCCGCGACATGCCGCTATCGACCTGGATGGCCGCCTTGAGTTTGCGGCCGGCCTTTTGGCCGACGCCGCCCCATGCCTTCAGCTGCGCCGCACTGTTGATGACGGGCACAAGATCCGCCGCAACCGCTTCCGGCTCCGCGCCCGGCGGCAAGCCGTTCAGCACATGGATCGATGGAAACGGCCCGAGCGCGTCGCGCAGCGCGACACCCTCAGTGAGATGCGCGACAAAGAAGATGTCGCAGCCTTCGGCAACCAGTGCCGTCGCCACTTGCCGCGCGCCGAGCCCGTAACCGTCGGCCTTGACGACGCCGGCGCAGCGTACGCCGCCGAGCTTTGCCTTGAGCCGCCGGTAATTCTCCCGGACCGCGCCGAGATCGATGGTCAGGATCGCGCCTGCGGCGGCCTCGGTGATCGTATCGGATTGTGGCAGACACGCCTTCGCTTCAGTCATGGCAGACACATGGAGGTCGGCGCCGCCCCTCATTGTCCTGCCGGACCTTTCTCCCCGTATAGGGACGGGGAGAAAGGGCTGGCCTCAACGCCCGCTCTCTTCTTGCGACGCTGGAGATTGGCGAAATCGTCGACGACATTGCCCCTCTCCCCGCCCCTATACGGGGAGAGGATGGCGGCAGCCAGGTGAGGGGCAGCGCTAACGCAGCGCTAGGGGGCGATTGCCGGGCGTCGTCCATGCTTCAACCAATAAAGCATGGATTTCTTACCATGCGAACCTGGCTGCTCAAATCCGCCTACGCCAGATGCCGGAACGCCGCCACCACGTCCTCATAGACCTTGCGTTTGAACGGCACGATCAAGTCGGGCAGGTCCTGCATCGGCCGCCAGGCCCATTCATCGAATTCGGCCGTATGGCCGCCGGGCGGCGGATTGATCTGGATCTCGCTGGCCTCGCCGTGAAAGCGGTAGGCGAACCATTTCTGCGTCTGGCCGCGATAACGCCCCTTGAAGGCGATGCCGACCAGATCGGCCGGCAGATCGTAGTTGATCCAGTGCGGCGCTTCGGCCAGCAGCGTGACCGAGCGCATGCCGGTCTCTTCGTATAGCTCACGCCCGGCCGCCTGCAGCGGCTCCTCGCCCTTGTCGATGCCGCCTTGCGGCATCTGCCAGAGCTGCGTGGTGCCGGCGAATTCGCTGTCCGGTTCGGCGATGCGATGACCGACCCAGACCAGCCCGTCGCCATTGAGGATCATCAGCCCGACGCAGGGCCGGTACGGCAGCGTCTCTGGATCGACAGTTTTCTTCTTCTCCATACAGGTCAGCCTTTTTCCGGATCTATAGCCACCGCCGAGATCGGCACAATTTCGATGCCGCGCTTTTTCGCTTCGAGCACCCACGCCGCAACCGTGTCGACGGTAAGATCGAAAGCCGAGCCAATGCCGACGGCGGAGCCTTTGGCGCGTGCGGTGGCTTCCAGCGCGTCGAGCTTCTTCAGAATGGCACCGCGGTCCTGCACGGCATCGATCGCCATATCGCCGGCGACAAACGGCACGCCGTCCTTCAGGGCGAGATCGGGAGCCAGGCTCCGCGCGGACGAGCCGTCGTCAATATAGGCAAGGCCGCGCTTGCCGAGTTCGGCCATGAACGGTCCCATCGCCGTCGCGTCGGCGGAAAAGCGCGCGCCCATATAGTTCATGACGCCGGTATAGTTGGTCGTTCGCGACAACGCCCAGCGCAGGTTCTTCAGGTTGTCATCCGGGCTTGCCGCCACCGTCAGCGTGTTGCGGCCGGGATTGACGTTGGGGTAGTCGAACGGTTCGAGCGGCACCTGCATGACGACCTCATGCCCGCTCTGCCGTGCCGCCTGCATCCAGCGGCCGATGCTGTTGCCTTGCGGCGCAAAGCCCAAAGTCACTTCCGCCGGCAGCTTGGCGATTGCCGCCTGCGTGCCGGTCTGCGACACCGCAAGCCCACCGATGACAATCGCCACCCGCGCGCCGCGCGAGCCCGACCACGGCCGCGCATAGACGTCAAACGGCCGCCTGCCGTCGGCGGCGCGTACCGGCAGCGGGCCGGTGTCGCTGGCCTCGATCAGCGCCTTGTCAGGGATATGCGCAATCTTCAGATTCTGACCGATCGTCGACGGGTCATGGATGACGATGGCTGCATTGGGCGGACCATCGCCCCCTTCGGTTTGCATATGGATGATCTGCGGCCCGCTGGCCTTGGGTGGCGTTTCCGGCTTCGGCGCCGCGGGCGCTGCGGTTGGTGCCGCCGCGGCAGGCTCCGCTGCCGCCGTCACCTTCGGCGTCGAGACCACCGCCTGTTCGGGCTTGCGGAACGGCTTTTCGCGCAGCGCGATCGCGCCGGAGATGCCGACCGCGGCCAGCACGACCAGTGTCGTCGCGACAGCACGGGCGCTCAACCCGCGCGACGCGGCGCGCGGCCGGACGGTCTGTCCGAGCGGGCGTTCTATGTCTTTGCCGATGTCAGCCAAGCCGCATCCCCGGGCGCATAATTCCGAAGGGCTTCAGAAGGCGCAAATTCAACCACTGGCACGTCCCCGCGCATTCCTTGGGAACGCCGCCCCAGCCGCCCCCCGAATCAAACTGCCGGAACCTTGCGGTCCCGGCAGCATTGCATCGCATCGATCAGGCGGCCAGAGCCGTTGGTCGAGTTACTGGTTGAGCACGGCCTTCTCCGGATTCGGCGGGAAAGCCGGATCGGTCTTCTGGCCGCGCAGCAACTGTTCTGCATAGATGAGCTGCAGATCGTCCTTCGGATCTGGCGGCACATAGGCAGCCGAGCCCGAACCGGTGTCGCTCTCGTCGGCGCCCTTGATATGGCCCTTGAGGTCCGATTCGCCGCGCGTCAGGTCCCTGCCCTGCAGTTCGGGCGGCAGCGGCTGGTCGACCTTGATGTCGGGCGTAATGCCTTTGCCCTGGATCGACTTGCCGGACGGCGTGTAATAGAGCGCCGTCGTCAGGCGCAGCGCGCCGTTCTCGCCAAGCGGGATGATGGTCTGCACCGAACCCTTGCCGAAGGACTGCGTGCCGACCACGGTGGCGCGGCGCAAATCCTGCAGCGCGCCGGCAACGATTTCCGAAGCACTGGCCGAACCGCCATTGACGAGCACGATCAGCGGCTTGGCGCCGATGTCGTCGCCTGCCTTGGCGTCGAAGCGGGTGACATCCTTCGGATCGCGGCCGCGGGTCGAGACGATCTCGCCACGGTCGAGGAAGGCGTCGGACACACTCACCGCCTGGTCGAGCAACCCGCCCGGATTGAGGCGCAGATCCAGCACATAGCCCTTGAGCTTGTCGTTCGGCACCTGCTTCTTGATGGTGTCGATGGCGTTCTCGAGGTCGTCATAGGTCTTTTCGGTGAAGGAGGTGATCTTCATGTAGCCGATGTCGTTCTCGACCCGGAACTTGACCGCCTTGACCTTGATGATGTCGCGCACGACGGTGAGCTCGATCGGCTTGTCGGCGCCCTGGCGCAGGATGGTAAGCTTGATCGGCGTATTGACCAGGCCGCGCATCTTTTCGACTGCGTCGTTGAGCGTCAGGCCGCGAACCTCTTGGCCGTCGATCTTGGCGATATAGTCGCCGGCCAGCACGCCTGCCTTGGCGGCCGGGGTGTCGTCGATCGGCGTGATTACCTTGACCAGGTCGTTCTCCATGGTGACCTCGATGCCGAGGCCGCCGAACTCACCCTTGGTCTGCACGCGCATGTCCTGCGCCTGCTCGGCATTCATGTAGGACGAGTGCGGATCGAGCGAGGCGAGCATGCCGTTGATGGCGTTTTCGACCAGCGACTTGTCGTCCGGCGGCGTCACATACTGCGCCCGCACGCGCTCGAAAATGTCGCCGAAGATCGCCAGCTGCTTGTAGGTTTCGGAGCCTGCAGCGTTCGCCGTCGAGCCGGGCGCGCCATAGACCAGGCTCATCGCTGACGCGCCCATCAGCGCACCGGCAATAAGAAGCGACAGTTTCCGCATCATTTCAGGTCCTTCCAGAGAAGCGGTCCGCCCACCATGGGGTCGGATCGACGGGTTTTCCATCCTTGCGGAACTCGACGTAGAGTTCCGGCGTGGCATTTCCATTCTTCGAGGCCGAGGTGCTTGCCACCCGGGCCTCTCCCATCGCGCCGACCGGCTCTCCTGCGAGTACCGACTGGCCAGACGCGACGCTGATTCTGCTCATCCCCGCCAGGACGACATGATAGCCGTCTCCCGCATTGAGGATCAAGAGTTGACCATAGGAGCGAAAAGGCCCCGCATAAAGCACATTTCCGTCCGCCGGTGCCGTGACGATGGCTCCCGATTGTGTCGCAACCATGTCGCCAAGCATCACCGCGCCGTTACCGTCATCGGCCCCGAAATGGCGCTTGATCTTGCCGGTGACCGGCAGCGCGACCTGGCCCTGAAGCGCCGAAAACGGCGCCGCCGCGGTGAGACGATTGCCTTCCGGCACCGGCAGCGAGGCGAGCTCGGTCGACGCGGTGCTATCCGCGTCCGTCTTGTCGCCGTCGGCGGCCTTCTGCTCGCCGGCCTTGGCAGCATCCGCCGCCTTGCGGCTCTTGTCGGCCTCGAGCGAGGCAATCAGTTCCTTCAAGCTGCCGGCCTTAGCCGCAAGTGCCTGGGATCGCCGCTTTTCCGCCACCATCGCGGTCCAGGTGTCCGCCTCGAGCTTCTGCTTGGCCTCGAGCAGCATGGAGAGGCGCTTCTTCTCCGCTGTCTGCTCGCCGACCGCCGCCGTCAGCCGGGTCCGCTCGGCCTCGATCGAGGCTGTCACCCGCGTCTGTTCCTTGAGGTCGGCCAGCAGTTTTTCAGTCTGCTGGCGCAGTTCCGGCACCACCGCGCCGAGCAGGATGGCGCTGCGCACCGACGACAGCGCGTCTTCCGGCTTGACCAGGATCGCCGGCGGCGGATTGAGCCCCATGCGCTGCAACGCGCCCAGCACCTCGGCCAGCACGTCGCGCCGCGCCGCCAGTGAGACGCGGATCTTCTGCTCCTCGCCCTTCAGGCCTTCGAGCCTGGCGCCGATATCCTCGATGTCCTGGCCGAGCTTCTGCTCGGTCATCGCCGACTGGATCAGCGCCGCGGTGATCGAAGCATGGTCCTTCTTGACCGCCGCAATGTCGGCAGCAAGCTTGGCCAATCGTTCGGACGACAGCGTGATCTCGGCCGAAACCTTCTCATATTCGGCGCGGCTTTGATCGGGGTCGGGCGCCACGTCGAGCGTGTTTTCGGCCCGCGCAAGCCCGAGCGACAGCAAAACCACTGCTGCAGCGATGCCGCAGCGCGCGTGCCGGAAGCCCGTTCCTGATTTCCCGCTTTCAGACATTGAAGCCCGACTCTATGCGTGGCTTCGTTAACGAACCATCAACCATGATCGAAACCGAAGCCGAATGCATGTCGCCCAAAAGTGACCTCGGTTTTGGGAAAACGACATGCATAAAACCAAAAGACCTAAAGCGCGTCGCATGACGCGCTTTAGCATAAAACAGCGGTGCATTGGGGCGGAAATCGGTACGGTTGACCTCAACCCACCGGTTTACGAACGATGATAGGGATGGCCTGCAAGAATCGTCGCCGCGCGGTAAAGCTGCTCACCCAGCATGACACGCACCAGCTGGTGCGGCCAGGTTGCGGCGCCGAACGACAGCACCAGATCGGCCTGGTCGCGCAGCGGCTGGTCGTGACCATCGGCGCCGCCAATGGCGATGACCAGCGCCTTGCGGCCGCCGTCGCGCAGCTGGCCGATGCGGGTGGCAAAATCGTCCGAGGACAGGTTTTTGCCGCGTTCATCCAGAAGGAACAGCGCCGTGCCCGGCTGCAGCTGCGCCTGCAGCTTCTGGCCTTCCTCGCGGCGGCGCTCATTGGCGTTCTGGGCGCGTCCCTCAGGAATCTCGGCGACACCAGAGAATTCGAGCCCGATCGCCGGGCCGCTCTTGCCGAAACGCTCGAAATAGCGGTCGGCCAACTCTCTCTCGGGGCCGGTCTTCATCCGGCCCACGGCATGAACTGATATCTTCATCCCTGCCTCGCCGAGCTTTCAGCCCATGTCGCACCCACGACGGTTACGACATGAGACGGAGCTCAGTGCAAGGTCTCTTCCTCGAGATCCGGCGCCTGCCACATCTTTTCAAGATTGTAGAATTCGCGGACTTCGGGGCGGAAGACATGGACGATGATGTCGCCTGAATCGATCAGGACCCAGTCGGCGCCGGACAGCCCCTCGACGCGCGCCATGCCGAGTCCGGCATCCTTGAGCGCCTTGAGGAGATGGTCGGCAACAGCCGAGACATGACGGTGCGATCGGCCCGATGCGACGACCATGTAGTCGCCGAGGCTCGATTTCCCCTGAATGTCGATTGAGACAATATTTTCGGCCTTGGAGTCTTCCAGACTGGCAAGGACTGTCTTGATGGCGCGGGACACGGCGTCGTCTACGCTGATCCCGGCCGGCGAAGGCACGATGTCGGCCTTCTTCCGTAGTGCTGTTCTCAGTGTATTTCCTTTCGCAGCAAGAACAACCAAATCACCCATGAAATCAGGTGACACCCCATAGATAGGCAGAGTTCCGTTGCAGTTTCAAGACGGACCCTCTGCGAGCGCGAACGTGGCGCCCACCTTGCGGTTCCGCCGAGCTTCAAAAAAATCGGAACCCATGGCGTCCGCAGGGGTTATCGACACTCCCCCAACCGGATTTTCCTGATGCCTATCGACCCCCAAAACACGCTTCTCACCGTGCAGGCAGGGCTTGCGCAACTCAGCACGCTGATTGTCTCCTATTCCTTCTCCGCCATCGGCGCCATCATCCTGCTGGTGGTCGGCTACGCCGTGGCCGGGCTCGCCGAGCGCTCGATCTCAGCCGGGCTCGGCCATATCCATGGCTTCGACGCGACGCTGCGCCATTTCTTCTCGAAGATCGTGCGCTACGCCATCCTGATCCTCGTCGTCATCATGGTGCTCGGCCAGTTCGGCGTACAGACGGCCTCGATCATCGCCGCCATCGGCGCCATCGGCCTGGCCATTGGTCTTGCGCTGCAAGGCACGCTGCAGAACATCGCCGCCGGCATCATGCTTCTGGCGCTCAGGCCGTTCCGCATCGGTGAATATGTCGAGGTCGGCGCCATTGCCGGCACGATCGAGGAAATCGGCCTTTTCGCCACCAAGCTTCGCACGACGGACGGCGTCTACGTGCTGGCGCCCAATTCGACGCTGTGGAATCAGCCGGTTCGCAATTTTACCCGCAACGGCGTGCGCCGCAGCGACATCACGCTGACCATCGGCTCGTGGAACGACATCGACCTGGCGCAGAAGACCATGCTGGGCGTCGCCGGTGGCGAGCGCCGCATCAAACGCGAGCCGGCGCCGATCGCCTTCGTCGCCACGGTCGGCGATGCCAGCGTCGCCATCACCTTGCGCTATTGGACGTCAGCGGCGGATTTCTTCGCCACCCAGATCGATCTCACCAAACGCGTCAAGCAAGCCTTCGACGCCGAGGCCATCTCGGTTCCGGCACCGCCGCCGGAGGCCCGACAGGAGGCATCCGCCACCCGACAGTAGGTCCGAGGAACTGTTCCTTGCTTCAGCAATTCCGGACGGAAACCGCTTCACACTTTTCCTGAAATTGCTTTAGCGCTGCTCTTCCGGGGCGTAAGCGAGCTCTACCGGCAACGGCGCCTGTGCCGACATCGGCGCGAAACTGCCGGTCTCCGTGGCGGGGACGGCGCGCGTCGTCGCCACCCGCCACAGCACGAACAGGCAAAAGACGGTGGCGATGACGATGGCCACATAGATGAAGGCCTGCGTTCCATAGACGGCCGACAGGGCCGTCACGATGCCCGGCACGATGAAACCCGACAGCGACCAGGCAAACAGCAGCGAACTCGACAGTGCCACCATGTCGTCCTTGCCGGCGCGATCGGCGGCATGCGCGCTGGCCAGCGAATAGATCGATTCCGAAGCGCCGTCCCAGATCACATAGATCACCACCAGCACCGCCAGCGCGCCCCCATCGAAGCCGATGGCCAGCAAGCCGGTGACGATGGCGAGTGCCGCAGCACCTGCGAGCACGTAGCGGCGGTCGGTACGGTCAGAGATCCAGCCGAGCGGAATTTGAAGGATCAGCGTGCCTACCGGCATGGCCGAGAGCAGCAGCGCCACATCGGCCTGGCTGTAGCCCTTGGCCGTGGCGTGGATCGGCGCGAATCCCGAGATCGCCATCGATAGGCCGCCAACCGCAAGCATGCCGGCCACCCCCACTGGCGAAATCCGCCAGGCGCGGCCAAGCGCCACGGACGCGGCCTGCGGCGGTGGCGGCTGGGCGAGCCGCGTCATGCCGACCGGCAGGATCGACAGCGCGGTGAAGGCAATGCCGATCAGCGGCGCTTCGGCCGTCGCGATATCGACCGCCGCGAGCAGAGCATAGCCGACGCCGAGGCCGGCGACATAAGCGACGTAGAACACCGCCATCACCCGGCCTCTGATAGCATTGGCGACGGCATCGTTGAGCCAGCTCTGGGCAACGATGAAAAGGCCGCATATGGCAAACCCATAAAGCGCACGCGCCGCAATCCACAAAAGCGGATAGGTGCCGGCGCCGATGGCGGCGTTGGACAGCGCAATCAGCGCCGACAGCACCATGAAGGCGCGAGCATGCCCGACCCTTCTGACGAGAGGTCCGGTCAGGATGCAGCCGGCAAGGCCGCCGGCCGACAGACCGGTGATGATCAGCCCGGCCCAGGTCGGATCGAAACGCTCGACGCCGAGCCGAACCGGGATATAGGCGAACATCAGCCCGTTGCCGACCGCGATCAGGGCCATCGACACAACGACACTGGCAATGGCGATCACCGGCGCCGGCGGGGCGCCGTGCTGCGGGTCGATGTGGGTGTGATTCACTGGAGTGGCCATATCAGCGCAGCATCGCTCAGCCGACGTTGAAAGGCCGCCGTAAAAGCGACATGGGCGGTTTCCCCCTTCTCCCCTTGTGGGAGAAGGTGGATCGGCGCGACAACGCCGAGACGGATGAGGGGTGTTCCAGCGGAGTGAGGCGTCGGCGTTCCCTGGAACACCCCTCATCCGTCGCCTACGGCGACACCTTCCCCCACAAGGGGGGAAGGGGAAATCAGCCCTTACCCCTTCGCTTGCCTGCGAATAGCGCTCGACGACAGCGACGAGCGCGGGCCGTGAATAAAAGTCCAGGCCGGCGCTTTCATGCGGGCAAGCCTGGGTGCGTCGCCCTCGTCGACGCGGGCATAATCGAAGGTCTTGGCAACGACGGAAGACAGGAAAGACAGGGTTGCGCCCGGGCGGTCGATGACGGCGATCGGGAAGGTCATGACGATCTGGCGCCAGCGCTGCCAGCGATGGAAATCGCGAAGTGAGTCGGCGCCCATGATCCAGACGAAATCGACACCCGGATTGCGCGCCTTGACCAGCGCCAGCGTGTCGGCGGTGAAGCGGATATGGTGCGCCGCCTCGAAGGCAGTGACCTTGATCTTCGGGTTCTTGGCGATCTGCTCAGACTGGGCCAGGCGGTGACTGAGCGGTGCCAGTTCACGCGTGTTCTTCAGCGGATTGCCCGGCGTTACCATCCACCACAGCTGGTCAAGCGCCAGACGCCTGAGCGCAATCTCGGCCACCAGCGCATGGCCGGCATGCGGCGGGTTGAACGAGCCGCCGAACAGGCCGACGGCGAGGCCCTTTTCGGCGTGCGGCATGCGGAGATAGGGCGAGGGGATGGCAGGCGCCGACGTGGATAGCATCGCGCTAGGCACCCCCCTCTGTCCTGCCGGACATCTCCCCCGCAGGTGGGGAGATTGGCAGTTCCATCGATAACGCGCTTCTTCCCACGCCGGAGATTGGCGAAAGCCGTAAAGACATCTGATCTCCCCCCTTGCAGGGGAGATGTCCGGCAGGACAGAGGGGGGTGCCTGGATGCAAGCTTCAGGCCTTGTGAACGACCGGCATCAAGGCCTCACCTGTCCCGACCCGCGCACGCGGTATTTGAACGAGGTCAGCTGCTCAACGCCGACCGGCCCGCGCGCGTGCATCTTGCCGGTGGCGATGCCGATCTCGGCGCCCATGCCGAACTCGCCGCCATCGGCGAACTGGGTCGAGGCATTGTGCAGGAGAATCGCCGAATCGATCTCGTTGAAGAAGCGCTCCACCGCCTTTGCATCCTCGGCAATGATCGCCTCGGTGTGATGCGAGGAGAACGTTTCGATATGGTCGATAGCGCCGGCGATGCCTTCGACCAGCTTCACTGCGATGATGGCGTCGAGATATTCGGTCACCCAGTCGCCATCGGTCGCCGGCTTGGCGTCGTCGAACAGCTTCATCACTTCGAGATCGGCATGGATTTCGCAGCCGGCGGCACGCAGCGCGTCGAGGATTGGTACCAGATGGGTGGACGCGACGGCGCGGTCGACCAGCAGCGTCTCGGCGGCGCCGCAGACGCCCGTGCGGCGCATCTTGGCGTTGACGGCGATCTTCACCGCCATGTCGAGATCGGCCGAGCCGTCGATATAGAGATGACAGATGCCTTCGAGATGAGCGAATACCGGCACCCGCGCCTCGCTCTGCACCCGACCGACCAGGCTTTTGCCGCCGCGTGGAATGATGACGTCGAGATTGCCGGAGAGCCCCTTCAGCATTTCGCCGACAGCGGCGCGATCGGTGGTCGGCACCAGCTGGATGGCATCTTCCGGCAGGCCGGCGGCCTTCAGCCCTTCGACCAGGCAGGCATGGATGGCGGCGGATGAATTGAGCGAATCCGAACCGCCGCGCAAAATCACCGGATTGCCGGCCTTGAGGCAGAGCGCACCGGCATCCGCCGTCACGTTCGGTCGGCTCTCATAGATGACGCCGACGACGCCGAGCGGCGTGCGTACGCGCTCGATATGCAGGCCGTTGGGACGGTCCCATGCGGCGATGACGTCGCCGACCGGATCCTTGAGTGCGGCGATTTCGCGGATACCTTCGGCCATGGCGCGGATGCGCGCCGGATCGAGCTTCAGCCGATCCATGAAGGAGGAGGACAAGCCCGATTCGTGGCCATTCGAGACGTCGATGGCGTTGGCTTGGAGTATTTCAGCTTCGCGACGGACAATCGCATCCGCCATGGCCAGCAGCGCGGCGTTCTTGGCGGCGGTGGTGGCGATGGCCAGCGGTCGGGCGGCAGCGCGGGCGCGGCGGCCGATATCGGCCATCAAACTGACTACATCATCGCCTTGGTGTTTTTTCAGCATCTGACCGCTCCGGTGAAGCCTGGTGGATTTACACGCGGCTGGCCTTCGCGGCAATGGCCGCAAGGCTGAGGGGGCAGAATGAACAGAGCCATAATCCTGGTTGCGCTCGGAGCGATGCTCTTGCCGACAGGCGTTCGCGCCGCCGATTATTGCGACGACAAGATCGAACCCGGCGAGAGTCCCGACGGCAAAGCCATGACCATGATGGCCACGATAGTGTCCTTCGCGCTCGCCGAGCGCTATTGCGGCGCACCGCCGACACCGCCTTCCCAGATCTTCGTCGTTGTTGAGGAAATCCATGGGTGTGGACCGCGTGCTCGGCTTGAGGCGGAGTTTAAAAAACGGACGGAAGAGGAAAAGGGCGCAGAAGCAATGACGGCCGACGCTATCATCCGCGATATCCCCTTCGGAGAAGAGAAGGATATGCCCCAGGCTGAAGTGGATCGACGCGCCAAGGCCGCTATCGAAGGAGAGTTAGGAGGGTGCGGTGAGCTTCTGAAAATGCGGCAGGAGTTTCTGAAGATGTACCGCAATCCGCCCAAATGGCCGCCTGAAGCTGAGAAATAATAACGCGCCTGCTGGCATCTCAGCCGGTGGTGCCGCTCACCACAAGGTCATCTCTGTGGATCATCGCAGAGCGCGCCTCGTAGCCGAGCACGGTTTCGATCTCGGCGGTCTTCAGGCCTGCGATCCTCACGGCATCGGCGGCATCATAGGCGACCAGCCCGCGCGCGATCTCGCGGCCTTCGGGCGAGAGGATCGCCACCGTGTCGCCGCGCGAGAAATTGCCGCTGACCAGCCTGACGCCGGCCGGCAGCAGCGATTTGCCCGACAGAAGCGCGCCAATGGCGCCGGCGTCGACGGTCAACCGCCCCGCCGGTTCGAGCTGGCCGGCGATCCAGGTCTTGTAGCCCTTCACCGGGTTGGCGCTCGGCCTGAAGACGGTGGCGCGCTCGCCGCGCTCGATCGCCATCAGCGGCGACAGCCTGGTGCCGGAGGTGATGATCATGGCGGTGCCGGCGGCCGTGGCAATCTTGCCGGCATCGAGCTTGGTGCGCATGCCGCCACGCGACAGTTCGGACGCGGCAGCACCCGCCATCGCCTCGATATCGGGCGTGATGCGGTCGACCACCGGAATGAATTTTGCAGCGGGATCGCGCGCCGGCGGTGCGGTGTAGAGCCCGTCAATGTCTGAGAGCAGGACCAAAAGGTCGGCGCCCATCATCGTCGCCACCCGCGCCGCCAGCCGGTCATTGTCGCCATAGCGGATTTCGGAGGTCGCCACCGTGTCGTTCTCGTTGATGACCGGCACCGCCTTCATCTTGAGCAGCGTCGAGATCGTGGCGCGGGCATTGAGGTAGCGGCGGCGCTCTTCGGTGTCGCCGAGCGTCAGCAGGATCTGGCCCGATTTCAGCGCGCCCTTGCCCAGCGCATCCGACCATGCGCCGGCCAGCGCAATCTGCCCGACAGCCGCTGCCGCCTGGCTCTCTTCGAGCTTCAATGCCCGCTTGCCAAGCCCCAGAATGGTGCGGCCGAGCGCAATGGCGCCGGACGAAACAACGAGAATCTCAGCACCGCCATTGGCCAGCACCGCAATGTCCTCGGCAAGCGAGGCCAGCCAGTCGCGCCTCAGCCCGCTGGTGCGGTCGACCAGCAAGGCCGAGCCGATCTTGACCGTGATGCGCCGGTATTTTGTCAGCGACTGCGCCGTCATTGTTATGAATTCCAGCGGGTCTCGGCGGGGGCCGTAGCCCTGTCGCGCGCTTCGCCAACCACCGCCATCAGCGCGCGCAGCACCGCTTCGACGCCTTCGCCGGTGACTGCCGACAACAACATCGGCGCGCGGCCGGCAGCGCGTTTCAGCGATGCGGCCTTCTTCTTGCGTTCATCGGCGTCGAGGATGTCGATCTGGCTGAGCGCCACGATCTCGACCTTGTCGGTCAAGCCGTTGCCGTACGCTTCGAGTTCGGCGCGCACGGTCTTGTAGGCCTTGCCCGGGTTCTCTTCCTGCGCCGAGACCAGGTGCAGCAGCACCCGTGTGCGCTCGACATGGCCGAGGAAACGGTCGCCGATGCCGACGCCCTCATGTGCGCCTTCGATCAGGCCCGGTATGTCGGCGATGACGAATTCGCGCGCGTCGATGCGGGCAACGCCGAGGCCGGGATGCAGCGTGGTGAATGGGTAGTCGGCGATCTTGGGCTTGGCCGCGGTCACCGCCGCCAGGAAGGTCGACTTGCCGGCATTGGGCAAGCCGACGAGGCCGGCGTCCGCAATCAGCTTCAGCCGCAGCCAGACGTTCATCTCTTCTCCGGGCAGGCCGGGATTGGCGCGGCGCGGCGCCTGGTTGGTCGAGGTCTTGAAATGCTGGTTGCCGAAACCGCCATTGCCGCCCTTGGCGAGCAGGTAGCGCTGGCCGACCACGGTCAGGTCGCAGATCAGCGTCTCATTGTCCTCGGCAAACACCTGGGTTCCCGCCGGCACTTTCAGCGTCACGTCGGCGCCCTTGGCCCCGGTCATGTTGCGGCCCATGCCGTGGACGCCGGTCTTGGCCTTGAAATGCTGCTGGTAGCGATAGTCGATCAGCGTGTTCAGCCCGTTGACGGCTTCCAGCCACACATCGCCGCCGCGGCCGCCGTCGCCGCCATCCGGGCCGCCGAACTCGATGAACTTTTCGCGCCGGAACGACACCGACCCGGCGCCGCCGTCACCGGAGCGGATATAGACCTTGGCTTGATCGAGAAATTTCATTGGACTACGCAGTTTCTGCCGTTGGCCTTGCGGCTTTGCTCTAACCTTGCGCCTTGCTCTAAACCAAGGCGGACCGAAGGGCGAGGCCGATTTGCGACTAAAGCGCCTGATGCCCTTTTGCCGGGGACGCAGTAGCTGTGTTCGCGGGACGGAGCGTGAGGGGGGCGGGAATGAAGGTTGTCACCTATAACATCCAGTACGGCATCGGGCTCGATGGCCGATACGATCTCGGCCGCATCACCGACGCGGTGCGCGGCGCCGACGTGATTGCCCTGCAGGAAGTGACCCGCAACAACCCGAGGAACGGCAACCGCGACATGGTGACCGAGATCGGCGAGGCGCTGCCTGAGTATTTTGCCGCCTATGGCAGCAATTTCGAGGTCAATGTCGGTTCGCGCCTGGAGGAAGGCCGCGCCATCACCACAACCTTCCAGCTCGGCAACATGGTGCTGTCGAAGACGCCCATCCAACTGTCGCGCAATCTGCTTTTGCCGCGCAGTCGCAGCCTGGAGGCGATGAACTTCCAGCGCGGTGCGCTCGAGGCGCTGATCGAGACCCCGCTCGGCTTCGTGCGCTTCTATTCCACCCACCTCGACCATCGCAGTCCGGTTGAGCGCGCCAGCCAGATCCGTTTTCTGCGCCAGCGCCTGTTGAACTATGCCCTCGAGGGCGGCGGTCTCTCCGGCATTCCCGAGATCGGCCTGCCTGACCTGCCCTATCCCGAAGCCTTCATCGTCATGGGCGACTTCAACATGCTGCCCGGCTCCTCGGAGTATGTCGAACTCGTCGGCCGCCCGGACCACGAGTTCGGCATGCCGCTGACCGCCGATCTCGCCGTCGATGTCGCCCAGCGCCTCGATGCATCGGATCTCGTCACCTGGGTCGACCCCAACCGGCCCGAGGACGCAGGCCGCCACAAACGCATCGACTACATCTTCACCTCAGCCTCGCTCGCCGGCTCGCTGAAGCGCCTGTGGGTCGACCAGAAAGCCGTCGGCTCGGACCACTTGCCGGTCTGGGTAGAGATGGGCTGAGCCTGCGGCCGAAGACTTTTCGGACCTCAATTCGGGCCGAGCGCTAGGTGGGTCGAGATTCAGGTTAGGCCGAGTCGAAAACGCTGGTTTTCGAGAACCGGAGCGGAGCGTACTTGAAGTACGTGAGCACCGGAAGCGCAGAAAACCAGCGTTTGCAGGCCGGCATCACCTGAATACCGACCCACCTAGAAGTGGACCCAGTTGCGGAGGCTGATCCACGTCTTGCGATCCAGCCTATACCGCTCGACCGGCACCTGGCCGGCGACGATCGAGTTCAGCATGCCCTGGCCCGCATACTGGAAGCCGCACTTGTGGATGACCCTGCGCGAGGCCGGATTGATGACCCTGGTCGAGGCCTGCAGCACCTGCGTCGACGTCCGCTGGAAAGCGAGGTCGACCAGCGCATGCGCGGCCTCCGTCGCATAGCCGCGCTTCCAGTAGGGCTCGCCGATCCAGTAGCCGAGCTCCAGTCCGCGATCGGTCATGTTGAGGCCGGCGCAGCCGACGAACGTGTCGGTGCCGGCCAGCGTCAGCGCATAGGCAATGCCGGCGCGGCGCGACCGGGTCATGGCCAGGAAGGCGCGCGCCTCGGCCTCCCCATAGGGGTGCGGCATGCGGGCCAGCATTTCGGCGACATGACGGTTGTCGGCAAGCTCGACCAGTTGCGCGATATCGGCTTCGCAGGGCGCCCGCATCACCAGCCGCTCCGTGGCCAGCGTCGGGCAGTCTATCGCGTAACTTTCGTCTTCGGTGTCTTCCGCTTCGGCAACCATTTTCAGTCCTCCAGGCAAGAAAAAAGGGGAGATGGAAAACCCATCTCCCCTGATCCTTTTCCTGGATTTGCCAAACCTTTTGGCTTCCAGACACCGGTTCCCGAGATGGGCGCCGGTTTTATAGTGCGGAACCGGCTACTCCGCGGCTTTGGTAATCGGATTGACCGATACGTAGGTTCGGCCGTTGGCTTTTTTGTTGAAGGTGACTGCGCCGGTCTCGAGCGCAAAAAGGGTGTGGTCCGTGCCCATGCCGACATTGACGCCGGGATGCCAGGTGGTGCCGCGTTGACGGATGATGATGTTGCCCGGGATGACGGCTTCGCCGCCGAACTTCTTCACGCCCAGACGCTTGGAATGCGAGTCGCGACCGTTGCGCGACGAGCCGCCAGCTTTCTTGTGTGCCATCTAACTAACTCCGATGCGCCCTGGGGGCGCTTGAATGGTCTTATGAACGCGTTCGCGTTCCGTTTCAAGTCCGATCCGGCGACCTTGTCGCCGGTTCGCTTTACTTCTTCGCCAGTTCCTTGGCCTGCTCGCGCCAGTCCTTGATCTGGTCGGCGCTGAAGGGCATGTGCTCGTCGATCTTGGCGACATCCTTGTCGGTCAGCTTGGCCAGCTGCGCGAAGGTGATGATGCCCTGCTCGGCCAGATCCTTGGCGGCGACCGGGCCGATGCCCTTGATCACGGTCAAATCGTCCGGCTCGCCCTTCGGCGCCTTGAACAGCGGCGCAGCGACAGCGGTCTCAGCCTTGGCTTCCGCCTTCGGGGCAGCCTCAGCCTTGGCTTCCTTCTTGGCCTTGGCTTCCTTCGGCGCGGCCTCGGTCTTCGCCTCGGCAGCGACTTCAGCCTTTGCCTCAGCCTTGGCTTCCGGCTTGGCGGCGGCCTTCTTGGAAGGCTTGGCGCCACCCAGCAGGATCTCGGCGATCCGCACGGTGGTCAGAAGCTGGCGGTGGCCGATCTTGCGGCGCGAATTCTGCCGGCGGCGCTTCTTGAAAGCGATAACGGTGCGGTTCTTGCCCTGCTCGACGACTTCCGCCGTGACCAGAGCGCCATCGACGAACGGGGCGCCGAAGGTGACATTCTCGCCCTCGCCATGCGCGAGAACACTGCCGATTTCGACGATATCGCCGACATTGGCTTCGAGTTTTTCGATCTTCAGGAGATCGTTGGCGGCAACGCGATACTGCTTACCGCCCGTTTTAATGACTGCGAACATTTTTTGCCTTTCGCTGTTCGGTCGGCCTTGATGAACCGCGTCAGCGGTTCGGCCGTCTTTTTGTCAGTCTGCGGGTTCAAAAAACAAGCGGCGCGGAAGAACCCTCCACGCCGATTGCGCGCTTCCCCTAACCGAAGGTTTGGGTGAAGTCAAGGCAAACGGCCGGATTCCTTAGCCATGCTGGCTGCTTGTCGCACCCGATCCCTGCGGTCGAAGGCTGGTCGGCCTCGCCTGTCGACGCGGCCGCAACACAGCTCTCCCGGCAGAGCCCCCACAGTAAGCTGAATTTCCCCGCGGATTTGGCCTTGTAACCTGCCCGCCCAGCCGTTATCTAGTGCGCCGCGCCGGCAACGGCCGACCATGACCGCGGAGAGGTGGCAGAGTGGTCGAATGCACCGCACTCGAAATGCGGCATGGGTGCAAGCCCATCGGGGGTTCGAATCCCTCCCTCTCCGCCATTACCAATTGTTTTACTTATATAATCTGTCGATTTTCTTCTCTTACGCACAAAATAGCGGACAGACGAAATGGCTAAAATTGACTGGGCTGAAATTCGGAGGAACCGGCACATTTCCGAGCCATCGCCTCCGGAATGGCCGGCCGGCGTCAAGGCCATCAGCATCGATGGAACCACTCTGCTCGGCATCCATAAGCAGACTGGGGAACTCTACTGGGACGGCAAAGCGCTGGTGACTGAAAAGAAGCTGGCCACATTCGGCGCAAATTCTTTCCTGCGATTGTCGCGCTAGGTTTGAGGGACAGCGCATGGACTTGATCAATCTCGCAGTCGCCACCATCGCGTTGCTCGTTTCGATGGTGGCGCTCGGCTTTTCGATCTTTTTCTGGTATCGCCAGTTCCGGCCGATCGTGACGGCAATGGTTGAGACGCACCACGGCGGCAACGAGGGGATTGCTTACAACCTGGTCATCCTTAACTCCGGATCGATCCCGGCAAAGAATATAAAGCTCCTCATTCGCGACCAGACAGCGCTTGAGGGGGCCCTTGGCGCCGGAGCCAACGACGAGAACAAGGGCCAATGGTTGGCTTGTTTCGAGCCTGCCAGCGTGATCCGTCTCCTCCAAAACGGCGCTCGAACATCATGCTCTTTTGGTCTAACCCATCGAGATCCGCGGCAAAGCTTTTGGAAGGCGCAGGCCGAGTTTCCGATCCAGATCGAATATGAAGGTTGGTTCGGAGAAAAATATCAAAGAGACCTGCCAAACATCTTGCAGATCGCCGATTCTGACAGTTTTACAGGGGGAATGTGGGGACCAGTTAAAACAGTCGCAGCAAGTCGCTGAGCTAAAAAAAGACCCACCACCGAAGGTGGCGGGCCTCTTCTAGCAGATTTGCCGAAGGTCAAACGCGCAGTAGCGCGAAGACCATCGCCTCGCGAGTTGGCCTGGGGCGTCAATGCGTTGCAAAACGTAAGCGGCCCGGCAGCCTGTGGTGTGGACGGGAATGGCCGCCGAGCCTGACCGGCGGCGCCTGGGTGTGGGCAACCCACCGGCTAAGACCGAGCGTTATATTAGTCATCCCTTAAAGGAACCCGGCGAGCGCGGCTATCCCCTACGTTGTGCCATTTTGGAACGAAAAGCAGGCATCGACCTTGCACCGCAATGTCCGCCGGCTAATCCCGGCCCTGATCGCGCGTTGTGATCAGGCATAGGCTCGCCGGGCTTGAGGTCGTGGGGTCTTCGCCCGGCGAGTTGATCTTGCGAACAGCCCAGCCTTTTGCCCTCAGGCCGATATAGCCCCGCGTCGGTCAGTCGGCCAAGCCAGACGCTGAGAATGACGCCGGTGATGGCCGCTGGCGTGTCTCAGGCGCTCTGATCGATGGAAGACCTTTGCGAGAAGATGGACGCCGTTGCACCGACGCCGGACAAACACATCTTACAGGAACCAAAAAGCCCACGGCGTGAGCGGTGGGCTCTCTGACGGGCTGGAGGCCGGAGAGTGCCATTGGCCTCCTGCCTGTTGCCCTACCCGTTCCGGTTAGATCGCTTAGCGGCGCGAGATCAGCAAGCAGAGTTGACGCAAGTCAGCGTCGTAGCTGGCGCCATTGCTAAGCACATCCGCACAGCGCTTCTTCATCCGGCTAATCTGGCTGGTCGACATCTGTGCAACAACTCCTGGTATATCGGGCGTCACCGTTCCAGGTGTACCGGGGGTGCCAAGCGTGCCGGGGACAGTCCCTCCGACGCCGACCCCAGCGCCAACGTTAATGCCATTGCCTATGCCGACACCGGCGCCAGCGCCGATGCCGCCAGCACCGCCAACGTTAGCGCCCAGACCAGCGGTAACTCCGCTCGCCCCGCCGACTGTGGCTCCTGCGCCAGCGCCGACACCGTTTGCGCCTCCAACCGAAACGCCCGCACCAGCATCAACACCGTTAGACCCGCCCACTGATGCGCCAAGGCCGGCGTTTACACCACCGCTTCCACCGATGGATGCGCCTGCGCCTGCATTGACGCCGCCGCTGCCGCCAATCGAAGCGCCCGCGCCGACACCAATCCCACTGTCGGCCATTGCCGGCATCGAAAGGATGAAAATCACTGCGCCACCTGCCAACATGCTGGTGAACGTTTTGCTGATCGAAGCCATAACACTCTCCTGTTTGTCGTTGCGCTTGAGGCAGCCCCAACCATGCCGGCCGCCATCTAATATTACGTGCAGCTACATTTTGAGTTTCTAATATGGCATCGCTTTTCCACCGACGTGGTTAATGATTTTTAAGGATTTTCCTAAAATTTTAAATGGATATACACTGGCCGCGCCATAGCGAGCAGCGCGGGCCCCTGGCGTCAGTCCGCCAAGCTGCCATCGCGGTGAAGCATTGCCTCGATCTCGTCTACGAGGTCGCTCACAGCGACAGGATCGTCCGTTATGCGTTCGGCAGGTGTTCGGCCATCCATCGGTCAAAGAAGTTGATCCCGCGTGTGCTCATCTGCTCATAAGCGAGCAGCCAGAACTGGGTTTCCTTCGCCTTCGAATACAGGTTCTGGCCATGGCGGACACCTTGGCTGAATCCGGCGGGTAGATCAGGCCGACATCTTTCGACTGGCAAACTTCGCATTTCAGCTTTGGCTTCAGATCCCATTCCACCGCGGGCGCATGGGTGCCAAAGCGGTCGCGGAGCTTTCCGAGGGAAGCGTTTGTTGTGGTGGCACTTCCCGGCGGAAACTTCTTCCCGCCATGGGAATATTCCCGTTAAATCGTCGTGCCGATCTTCGATTGGCGGCTACTGGAGCAATTTCAGGAAAAGTGTGAAACGGTTTTCCGCCCGAAAGTGGGTGAAATCAAAGAGATGGGGCATTTCGCCGTTCCGTGAAACGATGACGTGCTCTAGGCAACGAGGCCTTGCCTGATTTGGTTTACGTCTTCGATCGGGACCGGATGCCCGGTGAGGAAGCCCTGCATCAAGTGCACCCCCAGGCGCTGCAGCAACATGTATTGCTCTTCGGTTTCAACGCCCTCGGCGAGCACGACATGGCCGAGATTGCGAAGCAGTCCGACCATGTCCCGCAACAGGCTCAAGCCACGAGACGTCTGGCAATCGTGGAGGAAGCTGCGATCAATTTTGACCACGTCGAATTTGAAACGGCGGAGCCATGTAAGGCCAGCAAATCCCGTTCCGAAGTCGTCCAGCCAGATCTGAACGCCCAATTTTCGCAGCCGCTCCACGTTTCTTACCGCTTGCGCCTCCAGAAAGATGTCACTGCCTTCGGTGATTTCGATGGCCAGTTTCTGGGGCGCAAGGCCATGCCGACTGAGGATTTCGGTGATCCGGAGTGAAAAGTTGGGAACCTTGAGCTGAAGAACAGATACATTCACGGTCACGACCGAGCCCAATCCGTATTCCGCCATGTCACCGCAGGCTCGATCGATCAGCCACGTACCCAGTTCCACTATCGCTCCGGTCTGCTCGGCAACGGGTATGAATACGGCCGGACTGATCATGGTGCCGTCGAAGTCACATACCCGCATCAGGGTCTCGTGGCCCAGCACTCGTCCAGACGCCAGGTCGCAAATTGGCTGGTAAGCGACAGAAACGAGTTGGCTGGAAACCGCCAGCTTCAGCAGTTCCGAAAGATTTTCGCCGGAGCGATCCCGGCCAGCGGCGTGCGGGTCGTAAATTGTGAACGTAGCCCGACCCGCAAACTTGGACGCATAGAGTGCGCGGTCAGCTTCCTGCAGCAGGATTCTAAGTTCTATGCTCTGATCGGCGCGCGTCAACGAGGCTCCGGCACTGATCGTGACAATGTTGAGCTTGTCGCCCCGATCGGGGTGGTAGATCTCCAAATCCTCCACAGCCCGGCAAAATTGCTGCGTTATTTCATGGAGGTGAGCCCGTCCGGTGACCTTGCAGAGAATGACGAATTCTTCTCCGCCATAGCGGGCCGCGACGGCGTCGTTCGCAGCCGCCATCTCGGAAAGGACGTGGGCGAGTTTGATCAGGCAATCGTCGCCGGCCTGATGACCAAGTCCGTCATTGAACCTTTTGAAGTAGTCGACGTCGATCAAAATAAGGCCTATCTCGTCGTCGTCCGCGACCCAGTCTTCGCGCAGCTCCGAGAATTCTCGAATGATCGCTCTCCGGTTTTTCATTCCCGTGAGCGGATCGGTATCCGCGATTTCGGTTAGCTTCTGCCCCTTCTGGATAGCAGCCTGCTCCTGAATCTGTGCCCGAAGTGCGTGCAGGAACGTCTGGTACCGCTCCAGGCTCAGTCGCCAGGAAAGATAAAGCGACAGCACCAGGCAGTTCACGAAATAGGCCGACAGCACAACCCGGCCCGCCATGTCGGCCTGAAGGGAGAACATCGCGGCGTACGCAAAGCTTGCAGCGACCGTCGCGGAGGCTATGGCCGAAAGCCAGAACCGGAAGTTGAAGAACAAATTCGCACCCAGGATGAATACGGTGCCAAAAACCATGAAATGGGAGAGGGCATCCTGATGCTCTGTTCCACGAGCGGAGACGAGCCATCCAAGGGCACCGGAGACAATCGCCAGTGCTGCTACAAGGTGCAAGGTGGCAAGGGCGAAGCCTCGCCGGGCGACAAATTCGACAAGCGCCAGGGACGTGATCCCTAGCGTAACGCGGGTCAAAAGAAGCCGATCCGCGATATCCGGAAAAAGAAACCAATCGAAGAGGCCATAGGCCACATAGCTGAATACAGCAGCCGCAATTCCCCATCGCACGAGACTGCGATTTTTATCGGCATCTTTCTGCAGGAACAGTGCCAGCAGTTCCGGATCGGCCGAATGCCACCGCGGGCGTGCAATTGCAGCCGCCACCTTCTGGGCAACGTCCTCACTCAGTTGCATTGCAACGCTCCTCCGCGATCTGCAGTAGCGAATGCAATAGCCGAGGTCGCCCGCCATCGGAGAATGAAGGCACCACTGTCCGCAAGAAAAGTCGGATGTCGCTAACCGACGGTAAACAGGCGGTTCGGATTTAGCCGGTTCAGGAGGCGGATGACCGCTCAATTGGCTAAAGTTTTACTAAAGTTTTACTAAAGTTTTATTAAAATAGTTCGCGTCATGCAGCAACACACTATGCTGTTTGACGTGGGCCGGGGGGCAAACCAGAGGGTAAACGGCATGCCTATCGACCCAAAATTGCAGCTCGACGAATACAGCCTCGTCACCACAAGGCTGATGAAAAAACATGCCGATACGTATGAAGGGACGGCCGACTCCGACGAGTTGAGGAACAGCGCGGTCCAGCTCGCATTGATACTGGACCTTGCTTATCAGGCCTTCGCGCGGCGCAAACCGGCCGCCCTCACCGTCCACCGCCTGGCAGGCAGACTCCACAAGCTTCGCCGGCAGGTTGCCCCCGCGGTCTGGCAGAAACTCGTCCCTTTGGCTCAGCAGCACCGCGTCGCGGAATATTTGATCCAGGACCCGTTCACACGTTGGTCGGTCGAAAAACCTCGTGGGTATTCTGGCGATGCAGGGCTGCTGGACATTTACTACAAGCATCCCACAGCCGCCGATATCGTGGCCTCATCGACCTCGCTTGGTCGGCAAATTTATGCGTACACCAGCGAAGCTGCCAGTTCGGTGGCGGGGCGCGAGCGGCGGGATATTCTGGCCAGGACGGTGGACGGGACGGCCAGCACTGTGGAAAAGGCGGAGGTGCTGGCGATTGCCTGCGGCCACCTCAGGGAAGCCGAACGCTCCGACGCCTTGGCCAAGCGTAAATTGCACCGTTGGATCGGCCTGGACCAGGACCCCGTCAGCGTAGCCACTGTGAACCACGACTTTGCCGGCACGGCAGTCGAGGCAATCCAGGGCTCTGTACGCGGCATTCTGCGCCGCGCCTACGCCCTTGGCACATTCGATCTCGTCTACGCATCGGGGCTTTACGATTACCTGCCGCGTGCCACTGGCGTGCGCCTGCTGCAAAGAGCCATGGAACTCGTCAAGCCGGGTGGCGAATTCCTGTTTGCCAATTTCAGCGACGAGATCACGACGGATGGTTACATGGAGACCTTCATGGATTGGCCACTCATCTTGCGTTCGGCTGACGATATGCGGGACATCATCAATGCCGCCCTCGGCGGGAGTTCTTTCGAAGCGCAGGTATATTATGGCTCGAACCGGAATATCGTCTACGGCAAGGTCAGGAGGGACGACCTCTAACTGGGCACGAGCGCCGGAGGTCGCGCGCGCATCGGCGTAACAAGGTGCGGCCTGCCACGCGCGATGGATACCGAATGGTCACTCAGGGAGTTGATGCTCTACGATGTTCCGGCAAGGAACGATGCAGCAATGAGGTCGTCGCCATCAATGCGGCCCTGGCCGCACTCCATGATGGCCGCGACCTTCTGAAACGTCTGCATTTCGCCTTTTGTAATCTGCGCGTCCAGCATCCTTGCCTTGAGGTCGGCGATGCGGGTCCCTAAGGTGTCGGATCTTCCAGTCTCGGCTTTCAACATGATGTCTATCCATTTGACGTGAGAGCCCGTCGCCACGAAGGCAACGGGCTCGGACCAGGAAACCGCAGGTGGTCAGTCGTAGACCTTGATGATTTTGTGAGTGCCGGGATCGACGATGACCGTGCGGTTGTCGACCACGGTGTACCGATACTTGACGTCGGGAATTTCGTGAAGCTCGACCGTATCGGGCAGCGCTGTACCGATGTTGAGTTCCACGCCGGGAATCTTCACTGAAGCAAGCGGCTGCTTCTTCACATAGGTGCGGATCACCGTTTCCTGTTCAGGCTGGATGATGATGTCTTCCGCCGCGGCTGCGCCGATGCCTGCCAACAACAAAAGAGTCGCGGCAGCGCCGGTGAGATACATTCTCATAGTTTCCTCCTTCATGAGATTGGCGCAGGACGCCATGCCCTGTGCTCGAAAGGCCAACCTCGAGCGAGTTCAAACGTTCCCTGGACTGGGCTTCAGTCTGGATACCGTAGGACCTAAGTCCGATCGAAAACACGCAACGGTCTTGCCCGCATTTTTGCGTGGAACTTCTCGCTTCGACGCCTGTTGCAAATAGTTCGGCCAAATCAAATGGATAGAAGTGTTAGCCAAGCGCGATGGTTGCTCGCACCTATGTTTGCGGCGCGGTCACCTCGTGATTGGAATAGTCCTTGGCTGACATCTCGCGGTCGGCGCCGCTATGTCTCTTCCGGCGCCTGGGGCGATGGTACATAGAGACCTTCATAGATCGGCCGCTCCTCCTACGTTCGGTTGACGATATGTGGGACATAATCAATGCCGCCTCGACGAGCCGCGCACCAGACGGAGTGGCGCGAACGGATTTCTAAGCCTTTGCTGTTACTCAGTCGTCAGTGGGTGGAGTTTCCCGACAGTTGTCGCAGCGCGCATTCTTCATTCTGCTCATCCTGCTGGCAGTGGTTGTCGCGTTGTCGGCAACACCCTTCCCCGGCGGGATGATCGGCTTCCTGATCGCTATCGCGGGGACCTTCTTCGTCGCGATACCGGGAGCCGCCATCGGCGAGGCACTGAACCGGACAGGCGTTCCGGTGACGGGAGAGCAACTCGTCTGGGCTGCGGGCGGCCTCTACGCCGTGCTCATTCTGCTCGGCGCCATACAGCTGGCGCGGCGGCTCCTGCGGCAGGACGAGGACGCGGCCCGTTCGGCGGGGCTACGTCTGGCCGCGCTGCTGGCGCTGCCGCTGATCGCCTGGCTGTCCCTCAATGCAATGCAACGCAGCTGGCCCTGACCTCGTTCAGGTCTCGAAATAGCGAGCACGGTCGAGATCGGTGATAAGCCCCGGCCCAGTCGGCGACCATCCAAGCGCGTTGCGGGTCTGCGCGCTTGACGCAGACAGATCCCTGCCGATGAAATGGCCGAGGAAACCGAAATGCCCGGCCGCCTCCTCGTGGCTCTTGGAAACGACCGGCAGGTTGAGGCGGCGACCGATTGTCTCGGCGATCTCCCTGGTCGCCACGCCCTGTTCGGCAACCGCATGATAGCTCGCGCCGCCGGCTCCCTTCTCCAGTGCCAGCCTGTACAGCGTGGCGGCGTCGACCCGGTGCACCGCCGCCCAACGATTCACGCCGTCGCCGATATAGGCCGAGACGCCCTTTTCACGCGCAATGGCAATCAGCATCGGCACGAAGCCATGGTCGCCGTCGCCATGGACGGTCGGCGCCAGCCGCACCGTCGATGCGCGCACCCCGCGCGCGGCGAGCGCCATGGCCGTCGCTTCCGAAGCGCGCGGCATGGAGGCCGATGGAGGCGCGGGCTTGTCGTCTTCGGTCGCTGGCCTTCCCTGCGCAAATCCGGCGAGCCCGGAGGTGACAAGCAGCGGCCGCTCGGACCCTTCCAGGGCCGCGCCGAGCGTCTCGATGGCGCGCTGGTCCGCCGCGCAACTGGCGGCGAATTTCGAAAAATCGTGATTGAAGCCGGTATGGATGACGCCGTCCGCTTGCGCAGCGGCACTGCGCAGGCTGTCCAGGTCCTCGATATCGCCGCGATGCGTCTCGGCTCCCGCGGCGACGATCGACTTCGCACCCGCTTCCGAGCGCGCGAGACCGAGCACTTTGTGACCCGCATCAAGCAGCTCACGGACAATCGCCGAACCGACAAAACCGGTGGCGCCGGTAACGAACACACGCATGATGGTTCTCCTTGGCTTCTATCGAAGGGCACGCAGGCAACCCGTTGCTGAAGGAGATAATTGGTTGAGATCATACGATCTATGCTGTAAAATCCGAGATACCTTCGCAATCGTCCGGGAACGCTCTTGGATCCGCTGTCAGACGTGCTGTCGCTGCTGAAGCCGCGCAATTACCTCTCGGCCGGGCTGGAAGCCGGTGGCGACTGGGCGATCCAGTTCCCCGACCAGCAGGCCGCCATCAAATGCGGTGCCGTGGTGTCAGGCCGATGCTGGCTGTCGGTCGAGGGCGTCGCCAACGCGGTGCGGCTGGACGTCGGGGACTGTTTCCTGCTGCCGCGCGGCCGGCCTTTCCGGCTTGCCAGCGATCTCGGCCTGCCGACGGTCGATGCAAGCACGATCTTCTCACCGGCGCGCACCGGAGGCATCACCACCCACAATGGCGGCGGCGATTTCCTGCTGGTCAGCAGCCGGTTCGCGCTGTCCGGCGACCATGCCGGCATACTGTTGCGGATGCTGCCGCCCATCGTTCACATCCGCGCCGAGAGCGACCATTCGGCACTGCGCTGGCCGGTGGAGCGGATGATGCAGGAATTGCGCCAGCGGCGACCTGGCGGCTTTCTCATCGTCGAGCATCTCGCCCACATGATCCTGATCGAGGCCTTGCGCCTGCATATGGAAGCGCGGCACAGCGTCGGCTGGCTGTTCGCGCTGACCGACAGGCAGATCGGCGCGGCGATCGGCGCCATGCACGAGGACCCGGCGCATGCCTGGACGCTGCAGAAACTGGCGGAGCGCGCCGGCATGTCGCGCTCGACGTTTGCGCTGAAATTCAAGCAGACGGTCGGTGCGTCACCGCTGGATTATCTGACGCGCTGGCGCATGATGCTTGCCGGCGACAGGCTGATGCATTCGGGCGATCCGGTGTCGGTCATTGCGCTGTCGCTCGGCTATGAATCCGAAAGCGCCTTCAGCACGGCGTTCAAGCGCGTCATGGGCTGTTCGCCGCGGCAATACGGCCGGCGCCTGGAGATGGCCTCGCCGACGCAGGGCGAACGCGAAGCCGCTTGACGCGAGGATTACGGCCAAAGCCCCTTCGTGGCCTTCAGGTTGGCGTCGATGTGCTCGCCATAGAAGACACCCAGATTATCCTTGTAGCCCTGCTTGAATTTCCTGGTGTCCATGTTGTTCTTGGTTTTCTTCGCGCCTTGATTATAGGCGATGGCGACATAGACGCTTTCATCATGCGTCAGGCTTTTCTTGCCGGCGCCATAGAGCGCCTTGGTCTGTGCCGTCAGTTCCGACATGCCGCGGCTGAGCGTACCTTTCCAGGTCGCCCACTTCTCGTTGATGAAATAGTCCTTGTCCCCATCGAAGAACTGGATGTCGTACTGGAACATGCCGAAGCCATGGCAGAATTTGTCGGGGTTCTTGACGACGGTCTTGTAGCCCGAATTGATCGCGGCAATGCGCACCAGAGCGGCGCGGGCTACCTTGAACATTTCCTTGCCCCTGGCATGGCTTTCAAGGTCGGCCCGGTTTTTCGGCCAGGCGGACGCACGCTTGGGAAAATCGATCGTATCGCCGACGCAGACGGCAAGCACCTCTTCTGGCTTCGCCGTCTTGTACATCTTTGCCCAGATGTAGAAGGTTTCCTGGATACCGATCGAGATCAGCAAATTCTTGGTGATCGGCGTGCCGGCGACCGCGACGTCGATATCCGCACCGAAATTCTTGTTCATCCAGATCATCGCATCCTGCATGGCGGTGGTCATGGCTGTCTCCCCAAAATGCGTGGCGTTAAACGGTGACGCTGAAGTCGACGATGGCCTGTGAGGCAAAGCTGCCTGTGTAGACGGGGACGGAGAAATCCTCTTTCTGGCTGACACCGTTGACCGGCACCAGCCGCGTCCCCACGGCGAGGATCTCATAGGTTTTCCCCGATGTGACCGTGCGACCGCCATAGCTCGGGAACCGCATCGCGTCGGCCATGAACGCCTCCCGCACCGTTTCCCAGAAAGTCCGTTCAACGAGGGTGCCGGCCAACGCGGGCGTCGCCGGCGCCTTGGCGTCATCGGCCAGCTCGCGCACGGCGATCTGCACCGGCCCGATCGCCGTGTTCCGCGTTACCCGGATGGAGATCCAGGCCTGATCCTTGTTCAGCACAGGCCGCTCGGGTTCGGTCTGCACGGGGCTGCGTATGCCGAGCCGCTGCAGCAAGGTGTTCACGCCCGCACTGCCGCCGGCGATGATGAGCGCCGACAGGCCGGTCGAGACCTTTCCGCTCCAGGTGGCCGGCGTGCTGCCGGACGTGACCAGTGCGACCAGCCGGGCGAAGATGTCGTAGTGGAAGCCGAGCACGACGGTCAGTCCCACCGCGACCATCACCAGGGTCTTCACGGCGCGATTGTTGAACAGCATCCGGTACAGCCGCCACTGGAAGATGGTGGCGAGCGCGCTTTCCACCACCAGCACGATCACGGCGAGCGCGGCAAGCTCGGTGCCCAATTGACCGACATTGGGAACGGCGGCGTCTTCGGCAAAAGCCGGTCCGGCGGTTGCAGCGAAAGCAAGCGCAAAACCAAAGATACGAAACATAGCCAGGGCTCCCGACAGTTGCGTCCCCAGTGATCCCGCCGGATCGCCGTCCCTTACAGGCTGTAACGCGAGCGAAACTCGGGGAAGGACATCGCCAGGTGGTTCTCGTCCACCTTGCCGGTGATCCCGTCGACGCTGCCCGAGTCGCTGAATTGCCAGATCGCATAGTTGGTGAAGCCCGACGGTATCGGCGGCGGGCTCGAGCTGTAGCGGGCAAGCCAGAGCGGACAGTTGCCAAAGCCGCTCGGGTTGCCCAGCGCCTGCCAGATGTTGGCGCGGGTGTAGATGAACGGCCAGCGGCCACCATGGGCGGACCGCACCGCGGCGACCCAGTCCTTCGCCTTCTGGACATAGGCGGCCCGCGCCGCCGGCGTCGAGGGAGTGAGTTCGATGTCGAGCGAGGGAATGAGATCGCCACTGCCGAACGACACCGTGCCGAGAAAGGCATGCGCCTGGTCGGCGCCGGGCGCGGTGTTGCGCAGGAAGTGATAGCCCCCCACCAGCAATGCTGCCGCCTTGGCATCGGCGACATTGCGGACCGCGAATGCATCCTTACCGGTCTTGTCGGATATTTTTATGAACGCGAACTTGGCCCCTGCGTTGCGGACCCGCGTCCATTTTATGGCGCCGGCGCCGCCGCCACCGGCCTCGTTCTGATAGTGCGAAACGTCGATCCCTTCACGCGTCGGCATGCCCCTGCTCCCATAGCCAAGCGGGCGCCGAAAATGCGGCGCGCCCCGTTCGTTTTGATCCAAGCTGTAAGAACTTCCCCGATGCTCAGCGAACACTGGTGCGGAATAGAGAACCTGACTCTCTTGCTTCGCTGAATTCAGGCATATTAGCCCTATCTAAGGCCGCCTCTATGAAACCCTTCACACAGCTTTGCAGGAAGCTGGCGATCCGGTCGTTGACGGCTTCGGCTTTGCGTCCTTTGTACAAACGGGCGGCCAATGGCCGCCCGCTTCATTTTCCAGGATCAATATCCGTCGACGTCGATGACCGCCTGGGCGAAAGCCTGCGGCGCTTCCTGCGGCAGATTGTGGCCGATGCCACCCTCGATCGTCCGGTGCGCATATTTGCCTGAAAACTTGTTGCGATAGACCGTCGGGTCGAGATGCGGCGCGCCATTGGCGTCGCCCTCGAGCGTGATGGTCGGCACACCGATGATCGGACCAGCGGCAAGCCGGTTTTCCAGATCGTCATACTGCGGATCGCCCGCCGCCAATCCGCCGCGCCAGCGGTAGTTGTGAATGACGATGGCCACATGGTCCGGATTGTCGAAGGCCGCGGCGCTGCGATCGAAAGTGGCGTCGTCAAAGTTCCATTTCGGCGACGCCGTCTGCCAGATCAGCTTTGCGAAATCATGCCGGTATTTGTCGTAACCGGCCGCGCCACGCTCGGTGGCGAAATAGAACTGGTACCACCAGTCATGCTCAGCGCTTGGCGGCAGCGGCACCTTGCCGGTCTTGATGTTGCCGACGAGATAGCCGCTCACCGAGACCAGCGCCTTTGCGCGTTCCGGCCACAGCGCCGAGACGATGCAGGCGCAGCGCGCGCCCCAGTCGAAACCGGCAAGGATCGCCTTGGGGATACCGAGTGCATCCATCAGCGCGATGACGTCCTGGGCGACCACCGATTGCTGGCCATTGCGCATCGTCTCGGCGGACAGGAAGCGCGTCGTGCCGTAGCCGCGAAGATAGGGCACGATCACCCGGTAGCCCGCGGATGCCAGGAGCGGTGCGACATCGACAAAGGCGTAGATATCGTAAGGCCAGCCATGCAGCAGAATGACCGGCGGCCCATCGGCCGGACCGGCCTCGGCATAGCCGATGTCGAGAACGCCGGCCTTGACCTGCTTCAGCGCCGCGAAGGACGTGTTCGTCCCTGGCTTGACCGTGGGCAGGGTCGCCGCCTTTGCCGTGCTGGCCAGCGCGCCGGCCGAGCCGACCAAGCCGGCGGCAGCGAGGTTCAGGGCGGCCGTACCGAAGAAGCGGCGGCGGTCGTGGTTGATTTCGTCGGTCATTGGTTTCTCCTACTGATTGATACCAACCGGAAAGGATGGCCCGGGTGTATCTCCGATGTGTCCCCATCCGTTCAAACTGAAAGCGGATGTAGCTAGGCGGCACCCGGACATACTGAGATACAACCGATCAGCACATATTCGGGATACGACAAAAGCTTGACTTCGGCGAAAGCGTCTAACCTTGCGCTTCCGACTGGTGCGCAGAAATCGCGGCGAGGAAGACCCGGCCGAACTCCTTCAGCTTGGCCGCACCGACGCCGTTCACTTCGGCGAAATCGTCGAGGTCTTGCGGGCGGCGCTCGGCCATGTCGATCAGCGTGCGGTCGGAAAACACCACATAGGCCGGCACCTGGCGCTCCTTGGCCAGGCGCAGCCGCAGCGTCTTGAGCGCGGCCAGCAGCGAGGCATCCACATTTTCGCCCTGGGGTATCTGGCCGGCACGAGCCGCGCGGCGTGCGGCCCGCGTGCGCGTCTCGACGCGATACTGGAACGCGACCTCGCCACGACCGAGCGCATGGCCTTTCTCAGCGATGGCCAGGCCGCCATGGCCGCCTGGATCCGGCATCAGAAAACCGTTCGCGACCAGCTGGCGGATGAGCGACAGCCAAAAATCCTTTTTGTGCGCGGCGCCACTGCCGAAGCCGGCCAGCCTGTGATGGCCCCTCGCCGTCACCTTTTCGGTCTCGTGGCCGATCAGGATGTCGATGACATGGCCAGCGCCAAAACGCTCGCCGCTCTGCGCGACCGCCCCCAGGATGAGGCGCGCCTCGGCGGTGCCGTCGGCGCGCGGCGCCTGCTCCAGGCAATTGTCGCAATTGCCGCAAGGGGCCGCCTCTTCGCCGAAATAGCCGAGCAGCACCTGGCGCCGGCACTCGGCCGTCTCGCAATAGCCGATCAGCGTGTCGAGCCTACCATGCGAGCGGCGCTTGTGCTCGACGGCGGCGTCCTCGTCATCGATGAACATGCGGCGCATGCGGATATCGCCAAGACCATACAGCATATGCGCCTCTGCCGCCCGGCCATCGCGGCCGGCGCGGCCGATCTCCTGGTAGTAGGCCTCCAGGCTGCCCGGCAAATCGGTGTGGAAGACATAGGCAACGTCAGGCTTGTCGATGCCCATGCCGAAGGCGATGGTCGCCACCATGACGACGCCCGACAGCGTCATGAACGCGTTCTGGTTGGCGTCACGCGCCTCCTTGCTCATCCCGGCGTGATAGGCAAGCGCGGCGACGCCGTTCTTTTCGAGGAAGGCGGCCATTTCTTCGGTCTTCTTGCGCGACAGGCAGTAGACGATGCCGCTGCACCCCTGATGGCGCTCGATGAAATTGAGCAACTGCCGTTTGCTGTCCTGCTTGGGCTCGATGGCAAGCTTGATGTTCGGCCGGTCGAAGCCGAGCACCTGCGTGTCTACACGCCCGCCAAACAGTCGTGTCTCGATGTCTGCCCGTGTCGTCTCGTCCGCCGTAGCCGTCACCGCAATGATTGGCACATCGGGAAAGATGCCGCGCAGCTGCGACAGGTCTTCATATTCGCGCCGGAACGCCGGCCCCCATTGCGAAATGCAATGTGCCTCGTCGATGGCGATCAGGCTGACATCGAGCCTGGCCAACGCATCCAGCATGCGCTCGGTCATCAGCCGCTCCGGCGCCAGATAGAGCAGGCGCGTCTGGCCCGACGCAACACGGCGCCACGCCGCGACATTGGCATCGCGCTCGATCGAGGAGTTGATCGTATCGGCGGCGACGCCGGCAAGGCGCAGCGCCGCGACCTGGTCCTGCATCAGCGCCACCAGTGGCGACACGACTATGGTGAGCCCACCCTTGACCAGAGCAGGAACCTGGTAGCAGAGCGACTTGCCCGCCCCCGTCGGCATGACGGCCAGCACATGACGGCCGGCGAGCAGCGCCTCCATCACGGAGGCCTGTCCCGGGCGAAAATCGTCGAAGCCGAACACGTCCTTCAGGACGCGCCGTTTGGGATCGTGCACGCTCGTTGTCGATATCTGCATCATGCAATTTCTGTGAATCACCGCCCCACAGGGCGCGGGCATGACGATAAGCGTCGCGCTATGCCACGGCAATCGCTGCGATGGAAATTCTCATCCCGGGAATACGGACGGGCAATTTTGCGCCCTGCCCCGCGCGAGCGGATACCAGGCAGCGCATTCCGCCTTGGCAACGTTGCCTCCGCCCGCCATCGGGACGATGCGTTAAACCTATCTTCACCAAGTTACGTCACCGTCCAAACCCTGCGGCGATGTTTCGAGTACCGCTGCGCCGCGAGCGCACAGGCAACAGCCCGCGCCTCCCAGGAGGCGCGGGTTTCCGTTTATGGAACAGACCGCAAAAGGCTCAGGCCAGGAAATCGGCGCGGTACGGCGTAAAACTGTCGACCAGGCGTCCGGCCTCCAGCGCCTTGACGCCGTGCACCAGATTGGACGGCACGATGAAGCTGCCGCCGGTCTCGATGATGTCGGTCCGGCCGTCGATGGTCACCTCGAAGCGGCCTTCGGCGACATAGCTGGCCTGGACATGCGGGTGCGAGTGCAGCGCGCCGACGCCGCCCTTGTCGAAACCGAACTCGACCATCATCAGTTCATCGGTGTGCAAGACAACGCGCCGCCTGTTGCCGTCCGGCGTCGGCGTCCAGGCGCTCTCGCCGGGATGGGCGAAAATCTTCTGCTCGGTCATTGTCCTCTCCTCATCGCGCCAGCCAGCCGCCGTCGACCGGAACCACCGCGCCATGCATGTAGTCGGACGCCGGCGCCAGCAGGAAGACGGCGGCGTCGCCTATGTCTTCCGGCCCGCCCCAGCGACCGGCCGGGATGCGCGCCAGGATCGCGGCACTGCGGTCGGGATCGGCGCGCAGCGCCTCGGTGTTGTTGGTTTCGATATAGCCGGGCGCAATCGCATTGACGTTGATGCCCTTTGCAGCCCATTCGCAGGCGAGCAGCCTTGTGACGCCGAGAGCGCCATGTTTCGACGCTGTGTAGGAGGCGACACGGATGCCGCCCTGGAAACTCAGCACGGAGGCGATGTTGACTATCTTGCCGCGCCGTCCGGTGTCGGCCAGCACGCGTTTGGCAAAAGCCTGGCTCAAAAAGAACAGCGTCTTCAGATTGACGTCGATGACGTCGTCCCAGTCGGCCTCGGAGAAATCGACGGCATCGGCGCGGCGGATGATGCCGGCATTGTTGACCAGGCCGTCGATCGGTCCGGTCTCTTCCCAGACCTGGTCGAGCATGGTCTTCGCGGCGGCATGGTCGGCGAGATCGCACCGCACGGCTTCGAACTGCCCGCCGGCCCCGATGACCTTCCTTTGCGTGTCATCCATCGCCGAGCGGCCGACGCCGGTGACAGTGCCGCCCGCGCGCGCGATGGAGAGTGCGATGCCCTGACCGATGCCGGTGTTGGCGCCGGTGACCAGGATGCGTTTGCCGGCGAGGCTGAAGGCTGAAGGCCCGCTCACCGCAACTGATCCAACGGCACCGGGTCGACATCGGTGTAGTCGACATTGTCGCCGGCCATCGCCCAGATGAAAGCGTAGTTGGACGTGCCTGCGCCCGAATGGATCGACCAGCCCGGCGACAGCACCGCTTCTTCATTGGCCATGACGAGATGCCGGGTTTCGTCCGGTTCGCCCATGAAATGGAAGACGCGCGCCGTCTCCGGCAGGTCAAAATAGAGATAGGCCTCCATGCGCCGGTCATGCACATGGCAAGGGATGGTGTTCCACACCGAGCCCGGCGCCAGCTGCGTCATGCCGACGACCAGCTGGCAGGTTTTTGCGCCATCGGCGTGGATGAACTGGAAGATCGAGCGCTCGTTGCAGGTCTCCTTGCTGCCGAGGTCGAGGCGCTTGGCATCGCCGACGCGGATCAACCGGTTCGGATAGGTCTGGTGCGCCGGCGCGCTGAGCAGGTAGAATTTGGCCGGCGCGCCAGCGTCGGCCGACGCGAACGACACGTCGGCGCTGCCCATGCCGAGATAGAGCATGTCGCGCGCCTGCAATGGGTGGCTCTCGCCGTTTGCCGTCACCGAGCCGGCGCCGCCGATATTGACGATGATAAGCTCGCGGCGGTCGAGGAAATCCCTGGTACCCGTCGGCTTGATCGCTTCCAGCGGCAGCGGTGCAGCCGCCGGCACGGCGCCGCCGACGATCATGCGGTCATAGTGCGTATAGGTCAGGCTGACGCGCCCCGGCTGGAACAGGTCGTCAATGTGGAAGTGATGACGCAGTTCGTCGGTCCCCATGGCAGCCGCGGCGACCGGGTCGATGGCGAAACGCGAGGTGAAATCGGTATGCGGATGAATTTCGTTCATTACTGCTCCAGCTGCTTTGTCTATTCGGTGTCAGCCGCCTTGACCGAGTCGGCATAAAAGACCTGGCGGGCGTGCAGTCGCTCGCGGTAGCGCTGCTGGCTGGCGGTAAGATGGGCGCGCATCGCCTCGCGCGCGGCTTCGGCGTCGCCTGACGTGATCGCGTTCAGGATCACCAGATGCTCGCGCTGCAGGCCGCGCTGATAGCTGTCGGACTGCACCAGTTCGGTCGACCAGGGCGAGGTCACGTCGCAGGGAATGGCGCGGCGGCCCAGCACATCCAGCATCTCGACATAGAACGGGTTGTTGGTGGCGCTGGCGATCGCGCGATGAAAGGCGAGATCGGCCGGCCCGGTCGGCTCGCTGTTGAGCAACAGCCGTTCGAACTCGAAGAAGGCCTCCTGGATCGCCGCCTCCTGCGCGGCGTTGCGGCGGATGGCGGCGAGCCCGGCCGATTCGATCTCGACGGCCAGGCGCACTTCGAGCACGTTGAGCGCGACCGAATCCTTGGCTCCCATGTCGGCGGCGAGCGCCCCGAACATCGTCGAGATGTGTTCGGTGACGAAGACGCCGGCGCCCTGGCGCGCCTCGACCAGGCCGTCGGCGGCAAGCTTGGCCAGCGCCTCGCGGATGACGGTGCGGCTGACGCCGAAGGTCTCGGTCAACTGGCCCTCGGTCGGCAATTTGTGGCCGGGGAGAATCTCGCCCGCATGCAGCTGCTTGCGGATGGCCGCGACGACGGTCTCCGAAAGCTTGGGTTTTCTCTCGACCCTGAGATCAATAGCGCTATCCGATGCCATGTCGCACCCCTATTTGAACACGCTCGGCAACCAGAGCGAGATGGCGGGAATATACGTCACCAGTCCGAGGACCACGATACCCGCGCCGTAGAACGGCCAGATCGAGCGCATCGCTTCCCACACCGTGATCTTGCCCACCGCGCAGGCGACGAACTGCACCGTGCCGACCGGCGGCGTGTTGAGCCCGATGCCGAGATTGAGGATGGTGATGACGCCGAAATGTACGGGGTCGACTCCATAATGCGTAACCAGCGGCAGGAAGATCGGCGTGCAGATGATGATCATCGGCCCCATATCCATGAAGGTGCCGAGAATGAGCATCAGGACGTTGAGCAGAAGCAGCACCACCAGCGGGTCTGTGGAGATGGCGTTCATGCCGGCAATCAGCAGCACCGGCACTTTGAGATAGGCCATCAACCAGCTGAACGAGGCCGCCGTGCCGATGATCAGCAGCACCATCGAGGTCGTGCGCACCGCGCCCTTGGTGGCATGGACGAAATCGCCCCAAGCCATCGACCGGTAGACGAAGGTAGTGACCAGAAGCGCGTAGATGATGGCGATGCAGGAGCTTTCGGTCGCCGTGAAAATGCCCGAGCGGACGCCGCCGAAGATGATGCCGATGAGCAGAAGTCCGGGGACGGCGATCACCGCAAGCTGGCCGACGCGCGAGAACCCCGGAAAGGCCTCGACAGGATAGCCGCGGCTGCGCGCGACGAAATACGCCGTGACCATCAGCGACGCCGCAAAAAGCAGGCCCGGCAGGATGCCGGCCGTGAACAGGTCGGCGATGGAAATCTTGCCACCACCGGCGATGGAATAGATGATCATGTTCTGCGACGGCGGCAGAAGCAGCGCGATCAGCGCCGCCATCGAGGTGACGTTGACCGCATAGTCGGCGCCGTAGCCGCGCGCTTTCATCTGCGGGATCATCAGCCCGCCGACGGCAGCGGCTTCCGCTACCGCCGAACCGGAAATACCACCGAACAGCGTGCCGGCGATGATGTTGACCTGGCCGAGCCCGCCACGGACATGGCCGACCAGCGAACCGGCAAAGGAGACGATGCGCTGCGCAATGCCGCCGCGCACCATCAGGTCGCCGGCAAAGATGAAGAACGGGATTGCCATCAGCGAGAACGCCGACATGCCGGATTTCATCTGCTGGAACACCACCAGCGGAGGCAGGCCGAGATAGAGCACGGTGGCGAAGGATGCCGCACCGAGGCAAAACGCGATCGGCGTGCCGGCGAACATCAGCAGCGTGAAGACGCCGAACAGGATCCAGAGCTCCATCTAGGCCTCCTGCACCGCCGGCATTTCCGGCACCTCTTCGAGATTGATGTCCTTGTCGATGTCAACGCCCGACCAGCGCAGGACGATACGCTCGGCCGAAAACAGGCAGATCAGAAGACCACCGGCGACCAGCGGCAGATAGTCGAAACCGCCGGGCAGTTCGAGCGCCGGAATGATGGTGTGCCAGGTCAGGCCGACCAGCTTGCAGCCGTACCAGACCATGCCGAAACCGAAGGCAAGCGTGATCAGGTCGGACATTGTGCGCAGCGCCCCCTTGCTGCCTTTCGGCAGGATGTAGAGCAGCACGTCGAAGCCCATATGGTAGTTCTCGCGCACGCCGACGGCGGCGCCGAGGAAGATGAACCAGTTCATCAGCATGATGGCGGTGACTTCAGTCCAGCTCGGCGACGAGTTGAGCACGAAGCGGAAGAACACCTGGTAAGCGACAAGCGCGGTCATGGCGACCAGCCCGACGCCGGCGAGATAGAGCGCGCCGTCGCAAATCTTCGAGAACACCACGCTGAAGCGCGGCGGCGCTCCGCTCCTTGCCGTTCCAGTCGCCATCCCGATCCTCCCGCTCTCTGTTAAGAAAATGTACGGGCGAGCATGCTCGCCCCGCAATCAGCTCACTTGGTCGCCTGGATGCGCGCGGCGAGATCCTTGAGTTCCGGCGTCGACAGATACTTGTCGTAGACCGGCTTCATCGCATCGATCAGCGGCTGCTTGTCGATCTCGCTGACCTTCACGCCGGCCTTCTCGACGATGTCGCGTGACTTCTTCTCCTGCGCGTCCCACAATTCGCGCATCTTGACGACGCTGTCCTTGGCCGCCTGCTTGACGATCGCCTGGTCTTCCGGCGACAGCTTGTCCCAGCTCGGCTTGGCCATCACCAGCACTTCCGGCACGATCTGGTGCTGGTCGACGGTATAGTGCTTGGCGACCTCATAGTGCTTGGCCGATTCGAAGCTCGGCCAGTTGTTCTCGGCGCCGTCGATGACGCCGGTCTCGAGTGCCGAATAGACTTCGCCATAGGCCATCGGCGTGGCATTGGCGCCGAGTGCATTGACCATGTCGACAAACACGTCGGACTGGATGACGCGGAACTTCATGCCCTTGAGATCGGCGATCGAGGTGATGTCCTTCTTGGTGTTGTAGAAGGATCGCGCGCCGGAATCGTAGAAGGCGAGACCGACAAGGTCATGCGCCTCAAACGCCTTCAGGATCTCGTCGCCGATCGGCCCGTCCATCACATGGCGCATATGCTCGACCGAGCGGAACATGTAGGGCAGCGACGGCACCGCAGTCTCCGGCACGATGCCGTTGAACGGGCCCATCGAGACGCGGTTGAGATCGATGACGCCGGTCTGCGTCTGTTCGATCGTATCCTTCTCCTCGCCGAGCTGCGCCGAATGATAGACCTCGACCGAATAGCGGCCGGCGGTGCGCTCCTTGATCAGATCGCCCATATATTTGACCGCCTCGACGGTCGGATAGCCGTCGGGATGGGTGTCGGCCGAGCGCAGCACGGTCTGGGCATTGGCGACGCCGATCATCAGCGAGCCGAAGGCGAATGTGGCTGCCGTCAGTTTTGAAAAATAGAACATGACTGTCTTCCTCCCTTTGTAAAAATCAAGGCGCCCGGCTCAGAGCCGATACGCCTTCTTGGCAAGCGTGTAGGCAAGCTCCCGCGCCAGCTCATGCGCTTCGTCCTCAGTGAGCCGATGCTCGGCGACGAGGCGGGCGAGAAAGGCGCAGTCGACCCGGCGCGCCACGTCGTGGCGAGCCGGGATCGACGGGAAGGCACGGGTGTCGTCGTTGAAGCCGACGGTGTTGTAGAAGCCGGCTGTTTCGGTCGTCATCTCGCGGAAGCGGCGCATGCCTTCCGGGCTGTCGTGGAACCACCAGGCCGGGCCGATCTTCAGCGCCGGATAGACGCCGGCGAGCGGCGCCAGTTCGCGCGCATAACTGGTCTCGTCGAGCGTGAACAGGATGATGGTGAGGTCGCGCTCCAGCCCGACGCAGTCGAGCAAGGGTTTGAGCGCCGCCGCATAGTCGGTGCGGGTCGGAATATCGAAGCCCTTGTCGCGGCCGAATTTCTGGAAAGCACCAGGCGAATGGTTGCGCCAGGAACCGGGATGGATCTGCATCACCAACCCGTCGTCGCGGCTCATCTTGGCCATCTCGGTCAGCATCTGGGCGCGAAACAGTTTGCGCTCGCGCTCATCGTCGGAGCCGCGGCGGATGCGGTTGAACAGCTCTTCCGCCGCCGCGTCGGAAAGATTGGCGGTCTCCGCCGTCGGATGGCCATGGTCGGACGAAGTCGCGCCGAAAGTCTTGAAGAAGGCGCGGCGCTGACGGTGGGCGTCGAGATAGCCGGCCCATGTGCCGGTGTCGCAGCCGCTGATCTCGCCGAGACGGTCGAGATTGGCCGAAAATCCTTCGAAGTCGGGATCGACGACGGCGTCCGGCCGGTAGGCAGTGACGACCCGTCCTCGCCAGTCGCTGTCGCGGATTGCCTTGTGCCATTGGAGACCATCGAGCGCGCCTTCCGTCGTCGCGATCACTTCGATGTTGAAGCGCTCGAACAGCGCGCGCGGACGATAGTCGTCACGTTTCAACAGGTCGGCGATGGTGTCGTAGTGGCGGTCGGCGGTTTTGGCGTTGAGCGGCTCTTCGATGCCGAACAGGTGCTCGAGCACATGGTCAAGCCACAGCCGTGTCGGCGTGCCGCGGAAGAGATAATAGTGTTCGGCGAAGCGCCGCCAGATCGCCCTCGGGTCGGCTTCGACCGGCGAGCCGTCGAGGGTCGATACGCCGAGATCCTCCAGTGGCACGCCCTGGCTGAACAGCATGCGGAAAATGTAGTGGTCGGGCACGACCAACAATTGTGCCGGATCGGGGAACGGCTCGTTGAGAGCATACCAGCGCGGATCGGTGTGACCGTGCGGGCTGACGATGGGCAGATCCTTGACCCCGGCATAGAGATCGCGCGCGACCGAAAGCGCTCGCCCTTCGGCGGCAAAAAGCAGATCCGGATCGGTCAATCCTGCCACGTCCCATCCTCCCAAGGGCGCTATCGGTAGGATTGGAAAGAAGTAATGTCAACATACAAAAATCGGATTGTTGTATGATGACTTTTGGCTGATATCGGATCATTGTGCGACGGGAGAACGGATGATACGCCGCTAGCCGACCCGCCCCGCACGCCATCCAACGAACAAGCCGCGCCATGACCAGCAGCCGCCTTTCCAATACCACGGTGCAATCCTTGCCGGCCTCGGCAGCGGTCCCCGCCTATGATCGCGCCAGTGTCGCCCCAGGCATCGTCCATCTCGGCGTCGGCGCCTTCCACCGCGCCCACCAGGCAGCCTATGTCGATGACTGCCTGGCGGCCGGCGAGACCGGCTGGGGTATCATCGGCGTCTCGCTGCGCAGCCCCGACACGCGCGATGCGCTGGCGCCGCAGGACGGGCTTTATACGCTGGCGGTCAGAGACAGCGGTGGCGAAAAACTCCAGGTCATCGGCTCCATCCAGTCGATGCTGGTGGCGCCGGAAAACCCCGGCGCGGTGCTGGCCGCGCTGACCGATCCGCGCACCCGCATCATCACGCTGACCATCACCGAAAAGGCTTACCTCCGGGCTGCCGATGGCAGCCTCGATGCGACCCATCCCGACATCGTCCACGATCTGGGCAACCCAGGATTGCCGAAGACCGCGCATGGCTTCCTGGCCGAGTCGCTGGTACAGCGCCGCGCCGCCGGCACGCCGCCCTTCACCGTTCTGTGCTGTGATAATTTGCCGGCCAACGGCGCCACGCTGCATAGGCTGCTGACCGCGTTTGCGAGATTGCGGGATGCCCAGACCACCACTGCACCAGGCGAAGCCCCTCTCGCCGGGCATATCGCCGACGAGGTGGCGTTTCCGTCAAGCATGGTGGACCGCATCGTGCCGGCAACCACCGATGCCGACCGGGCGCGCATCGCCGGCGAGCTCGGCATCACGGATTCCTGGCCGGTGATGACCGAGCCGTTCCGGCAATGGGTGATCGAAGACAGGTTCCCAGCCGGCCGACCGGCGTGGGAGAAATTCGGCGTCACCATGGTCGAGGATGTCGGGCCGTTCGAGGACATGAAGCTCAGGCTGCTCAACGGCGCCCATTCCGGCATCGCCTATCTTGGCCTGCTTTCCGGCCACGCGACCGTCGACCGCGCCTTCGCCGACCCGGCGATCCGTCAATTTGTCGACCGGCTCTGGGCCGAGGCGATCCCGACCTTGCCTGGGGATGCCGGGCTCGACACGTCGGCCTATACAGCGGAACTCGCCGAACGCTTTTCCAACACAGCGCTTGCCCACCGCACGGCGCAGATCGCCAATGACGGCAGCCAGAAACTGCCGCAACGCATTGTCGCTTCCGCCATCGAACGCATCCATGCCGGTATGGTCCCGGAGCATCTGACGCTGGTGATCGCCGCCTGGATCGCAGCGTGCGAGGCACGCGGCAAGGACCTGCCGGAAGCCCACTTTACCGATCCGCTCGACGCGGCGCTGGCCGCGCTCGGCGAGCGGCCGACGCTGGAAAAAGTCGCGGCGGTGTTCGACCTCGCCGGCTTCGCCAGCGGCAAGCCCGAGCGCCAGACGCTGATCGACCTGGTCGCCGCCCATTGCGCCAATATAAGGCAAGGTGGGGTGGCACTTTCGCTGGCCGCGCTCGGGATACCGGGACCGACCAGACAGGCCTAACGGCGGTCTAGGATTCTGATCGGAAGGAGCCCGCGTTGCCGAGCCGGCAAGTCGGCACTCCGTCCGACCGATAACGTTCTCCCGCATTTCTGTGGGCACAAAAAAGGCCGGTTTGACCCCGGCCTATCTCGTCTTTTGCTTTCGCTGAGACTTAAGCTGCCAGCAGAGCGCCTTCTAGCGTGGTGAGCTGGGCGAGGAACTGCTCGGCCTTGCTGCGGGACTGATCGTCCTTGGCGTCGGCAGCGTCTTCCTTGGCGTCCTGGATACGGCGGGCGAGGTCGGCGCGGTCGATGTCGCCGACGGCGACAGCCGATTCGGCCAGCAACGTGCAGCCCGCAGGGACGATGTCGGCAAAGCCGCCGAACACCACATAGCGCTCTTCCTTGCCGCCTGCGGTCTTCACCGTGACGACGCCCGGCTTGATCGTCGTCATGACCGGCGCGTGATGCGCCATCACGGTCATCTCGCCCTCTGCGCCCGGAATGACGACGGCTTCGACCTGCTCGGAAACGAGCAGGCGCTCCGGCGAGACCAGTTCGAATTGGAAAGCTTCAGCCATGATCAATTTAGCGAGTAGGGAATAGTGAGCAGTGAGTAGGAAAAGAAGACCCGCTCAACCCAACAATCCCCTATTCGCTACTCCCTATTCGCTCTTCGCTTCTTATGCCGCTTCAGCCGCGAGACGTTGTGCCTTCTCGACCGCTTCCTCGATGCCGCCCACCATGTAGAAGGCGGCTTCCGGCAGGTGATCGTAGTCGCCGTTGCAAAGGCCCTTGAAGCCCTTGATGGTGTCGGCGAGGTCGACCAGCTTGCCTGGCGAACCCGTGAACACTTCGGCGACGAAGAAGGGCTGCGACAGGAAGCGCTCGATCTTGCGGGCGCGGGCCACCGTCTGCTTGTCCTCTTCTGAAAGCTCGTCCATGCCCAGGATGGCGATGATGTCCTGCAGCGACTTGTAGCGCTGCAGGATCGACTGCACCTGGCGGGCGACCTGGTAGTGCTCTTCACCGACAACCATCGGGTCGAGCATGCGCGAGGTCGAGTCGAGCGGATCGACGGCCGGGTAGATGCCCTTTTCCGAGATCGCGCGATTGAGCACGGTCGTCGCATCAAGGTGGGCGAACGAGGTCGCCGGCGCCGGGTCGGTCAAATCGTCGGCGGGCACGTAGATCGCCTGCACCGAGGTGATCGAGCCCTTGGTCGTCGTCGTGATGCGCTCTTGCAGAGCGCCCATGTCGGTGGCGAGCGTCGGCTGGTAGCCCACGGCCGAAGGAATGCGGCCGAGCAGCGCCGACACTTCCGAACCCGCCTGCGTGAAGCGGAAGATGTTGTCGACGAAGAACAGCACATCCTGGCCCTGGTCGCGGAAATATTCGGCGACCGTCAGGCCGGTCAGGCCGACGCGAGCACGCGCGCCCGGCGGTTCGTTCATCTGGCCATAGACCAGTGCCGCCTTGGAGCCTTCGCCGCCGCCCTTCTTGTTGACGCCGGACTCAATGAATTCGTGATAGAGATCGTTGCCTTCGCGGGTGCGCTCGCCGACGCCGGCGAACACCGAGAAACCGCCGTGCGCCTTGGCGACGTTGTTGATCAGCTCCTGGATCAGCACGGTCTTGCCGACGCCGGCGCCGCCGAACAGGCCGATCTTGCCGCCGCGGGCGTAAGGCGCCAGAAGGTCGAGAACCTTGATGCCGGTGATCAGGATCTGGGCTTCCGTCGACTGTTCGACATAGGACGGAGCCGGCTGGTGGATGGCGCGCATTTCGATGCCGTCGACCGGGCCTTCCTCGTCGACCGGCTCGCCGATGACGTTGATGATGCGACCGAGCATGCCCGGGCCGACCGGCACGGTGATCGGCGCGCCGGTGTCATAGACGTCCTGACCGCGCACCAGACCTTCGGTCGAGTCCATGGCGATGCAGCGCACGGTGTTTTCACCGAGGTGCTGGGCAACCTCGAGCACCAGGCGGTTGCCGACATTGGTGGTCTCGATGGCGTTCAAAATGGCCGGCAAGTGATCGCCGAACTGGACGTCGACGACGGCGCCGATGACCTGGCGGACCTTGCCGACAACGCCGGTCTTCTTGACGACGGCGGCTGTCGTCTTCGATGCCGCAGCCTTGGCCGGGGCCGCTGCCGTGGCGGGCGTGGCCGCCTTCTTGGCCGGAGCGGCCTTCGCCGCTGCTGCCGGAGCCTTTGCCGCCGCTTTGGGAGCTGCCGCCTTCGGGGTCGCTGCTTTCGCCATCGTCTTTACCCTTTTCGTCCTTTGTTTCTCACGCTCCACCGGAAGGTCGATGACCTCCTGGCGGCCGCGCCTAGAGCGCCTCGGCGCCCGAAATGATTTCGATCAGTTCCTTGGTGATCTGCGCCTGCCGCTGGCGGTTGTAGGTGATCGACAGCTTGTTGATCATGTCGCCGGCATTGCGCGTCGCATTGTCCATGGCGCTCATCTTGGCGCCCATCTCGCCGGCTGCGTTTTCGAGCAGCGCGCGGAAGACCTGAACCGAGATGTTGCGTGGAATGAGGTCGGTCAGGATTTCGCCCGGCTCCGGCTCGTATTCGTAGACGGCGTTGCCGCCTGCGGTCGCCTCGGCCGGGGCGGAAGCGATGCCGGCCGGGATGATCTGCTGCGCGGTCGGGATCTGGCTGATCACCGACTTGAACTGCGAATAGAACAGCGTGCAGATGTCGAAACCGCCCTCGTTGAAGAGGTGGATGACCTTGCGGGCAATGGCATCGGCATTGACGAAACCGAGCGTCTTGACCTCGCGCAGATCGACGCGTTCGAGGATCATCGAGGCATAGTCGCGGCGCAGGATGTCGAAACCCTTCTTGCCGACGCAGATGATCTTGACCTGCTTGCCGTCGGCCAGCAGCCGACGGATATGGTCGCGGGCGAGACGGGCGATCTGCGAATTGAAGCCGCCGCACAGGCCTCGCTCGGCCGTGCAGACGACGAGCAGATGCACATCGTCCTTGCCGGTGCCGGTCATCAGCGCCGGGGCATCGCCGCCGCTGCCGATCGCCTGGGTGATGTTGGCCAGCACCGAACCCATGCGCTCCGAATAGGGGCGCGCGGCTTCCGCAGCTTCCTGCGCGCGGCGCAGCTTCGCCGCGGCGACCATCTGCATCGCCTTGGTGATCTTCTGCGTCGCCTTGACCGAGGCGATACGGTTACGAAGGTCTTTTAACGAAGGCATGCTTCAAACCTGATCCCGTGCGTCCGGCTTTCTCAAGCGAAGGTCTTGGCGAAGGTGTCGATCTCGGCCTTCAGCTTGGCCCGCAGATCGTCCGACAGCGCCTTTTCCTTGCGGATGCCGTCGAGCACGTCCTTGCCGGCCGAGCGCATGTGGCTGAGCAGGCCATGCTCGAACTTGCCGACCTGGTTGACTGCGAGCTTGTCGAGGTAGCCGTTGACGCCGGCGAAGATCACCGCGACCTGTTCCTCGACCTTGAGCGGCGAGAACTGCGGCTGCTTCAGGAGTTCGGTCAGGCGCGAGCCGCGATTGAGCAGGCGCTGCGTGGCGGCGTCGAGGTCGGAGCCGAACTGCGCAAAGGCCGCCATTTCGCGGTACTGCGCGAGCTCGCCCTTGATCGAGCCGGCAACCTGCTTCATCGCCTTGATCTGCGCCGACGAACCGACGCGCGACACCGACAGGCCGACGTTGACGGCCGGGCGGACGCCCTGGAAGAACAGGTTGGTTTCGAGGAAGATCTGGCCGTCGGTGATCGAGATCACGTTGGTCGGGATGTAGGCCGACACGTCGTTGGCCTGCGTCTCGATGATCGGCAGAGCGGTCAGCGAACCGCCGCCATTGTCGTCATTGAGCTTGGCGGCGCGCTCGAGCAGGCGCGAATGCAGGTAGAACACGTCGCCCGGATAGGCTTCGCGGCCCGGCGGACGGCGCAGCAGCAGCGACATCTGGCGATAGGCGACGGCCTGCTTCGACAGATCGTCATAGCTGATCAGCGCATGCATGCCGTTGTCGCGGAAATATTCGCCCATGGTGCAGGCGGTGAAGGGCGCCAGGAACTGCATCGGCGCCGGATCGGAAGCGGTGGCGGCGACGATGATCGAATAGTCGAGCGCGCCGCGCTCCTCGAGTACCTTCACGAACTGCGCGACGGTCGAGCGCTTCTGTCCGATGGCGACGTAGACGCAGTAGAGCTTTTCCTTCTCGGGGCCGTTATCGTGGACCGCCTTCTGGTTCAGCATCGTGTCGAGAATGATGGCGGTCTTGCCGGTCTGACGGTCACCAATGACCAGCTCGCGCTGGCCGCGGCCGACCGGGATCAGTGCGTCGATGGCCTTGAGACCGGTCGACATCGGCTCGTTCACCGACTTGCGCGGGATGATGCCGGGCGCCTTGACGTCGACGCGCTTGCGTTCGGTCGCCTTGATCGGGCCCTTGCCGTCGATCGGGTTGCCGAGCGCGTCGACGACGCGGCCGAGCAGGCCCATGCCGACAGGTGCGTCGACGATGGCGCCGGTCCGCTTGACGGTGTCGCCTTCCTTGATGTCGCGGTCGGCGCCGAAGATGACGACGCCGACATTGTCGGCTTCGAGGTTGAGCGCCATGCCGCGGATGCCGCCGGGGAATTCGACCATCTCGCCGGCCTGGACATTGTCGAGGCCGTAGACGCGGGCGATACCGTCACCGACGGACAGCACCTGTCCAACTTCGGAGACCTCGGCCTCCTTGCCGAAATTCTTGATCTGGTCTTTCAGAATTGCGGAAATTTCCGCGGCGCGGATGTCCATCAGCCGACCTCTTTCAGTGCAAGCTTGAGCGAATTGAGTTTGGTTTTGAGCGACGTATCGATCTGGCGTGAGCCCATCTTGACCACCAGACCGCCGAGCAGCGACGGATCGACGGTGACGGAGATGGCAACGTCCTTGCCGGCGACGCTTTTCAGCGCGGCCTTCAGTTCGGTCTGCTGGGCAGCCGTCAGTTCATGCGCCGAGGTGACCTCGGCAGCGGTCTCGCCGCGATGTTCGGCGGCGATCTGGCGGAATGCCTTGATCATGCCGGGAACGGCGAAGAGGCGACGGTTACGGGCGACGACTCGCAGGAAATTGCCGGTCAGGCCGGTGATGCCGGCCTTGTCGGCGATTGCCGCGATGGCCTTGGCCTGGTCCTCGCTGGAGAACACCGGACTGTTGATGAGGCGCGTCAGGTCGGCGCTGCCATCCAGCATCGTTGCGAAGCTGTTGAGGTCGGCCTCGACCTTGGCAACTGAATTGGATTGCAGGGCGAGTTCGAACAGCGAACCCGCGTAGCGTTCTGCGACACCTGAGATTGGCGATGACGATTGAGCCACGGACCGTCTTTTCTCTTGTCTGACAGGCCGCAGATTGTTGGCGCGAGCAAAAACTCTGGCTAAATCTTTGACCTTACTAAGTTTTTCCAAGCACGAAGACGCGGCTTCCGCTATCCCCGGCCGAAAGTCGATTGCCGTCTAGCACAGGCATTTTAAGACCGCAATGCGTCGTTCCGCATGCTTTTCGGGCACTATTGTCGCATCCGGCGGCAGAGTTCAACCAAAGCCTTCGGATTGGCCGCCGATTCAGGGCAGAAAGCCGAAGACGAAGGCGAGCGGAAGTGCGGCCAGCACCAGCTCGACAATGATCGACGCCCAGTTGAAAGGCGTGTTGGCGCCATCCGACATCATCGACAGCAAACGGCCGAAAGCGGTGAACAGCCAGGAGAAGCCGAGCGCCATGTAGAGCCATGGCTGCGCAAGCAGGATGCAGCATAGGCTGACGCCGAGATAGAAGCCCGACATGCGGCCGCGCCCTTCGGCGATCGCCGCTGCCTTTTCAGGCCGCACCTGCAGCCTCAGAATCCGGAAGGCGAGCCCCGGAGCGAGGAAAAACAGCAAGCCCAGCGCCAAGGTGACCACGGCGCTCGACCACGCCAGCCACTCGCCCTGACTGGTTGGCCACGGAAACGCAAATTCCATCTTGTCCCCTCGATAAATGGCTGTTTGAAATCGCGGCCATTCTAGCGAATGGGAAACCACGCGCCAGATGGCACCGGCACTTTAGAAAGGCGCATCAGACAAGCGCGAATTCAACCGCCGCCTCGGCATGAATGCGCGTGGTGTCGAACACCGGCATGTCAAAATCGCTTTGACCGATCAGCATGGTGATCTCGGTGCAGCCCATGATGACGCCGTCGATCTTTTCATTGCGCTGCAGGCGGGCGACTTCATCGATATAGGCCGCCTTCGATGGCGCGCTGACGGTGCCCTGGCAGAGCTCGTCATAGATCACCCGATGCACCATGTAGCGCCCGGCCTGATCCGGCACCACCGGCTGCAGCGCATATTTCTCCGTCAGCCGGCCCTTGTAAAAATCCTGCTCCATGGTGAAGCGCGTCGCCAGCAGCGCCGGCCGCTTCACGCCGGCGCCCTTCACCGCAACCGCCGTGGCATCGGCGATGTGGATGAGCGGGATGGATACCGCCGCCTGCACCTGGTCGGCGAGCTTGTGCATGGTGTTGGTGCAGATCATCAGCCCCTCTGCGCCGCCCGCCTCCAGCTTGCGCGCGGCATCCGCCAGAAGCACGCCCGCACCGTCCCAGTCGCCATGATGCTGCCGCTCCGCAATCTCGGCGAAATCGAACGAATGGAGCAGCACCTTGGCCGAATGCAGCCCGCCCAACCGCTCGCGTACGATCTCGTTGAGCAGGCGATAATAAATCGCCGTCGATTCCCAGCTCATGCCACCGAGCAGGCCAATGGTTTTCATAGCGTTCGCGGCTCCTTACAAAAAACTCTGCGGATCGATATCGACCTGCACGCGGACCGAGCCGCGCTGTTTTGGCCCTTCGGCCAGCATGGTGCGGATGAAACCCTGCATGTCGGCGCGCCGTTCGCCCTGGATCAGCAGGCGGAAGCGGTGGCGGCCGCCAAGCAGCGACAACGGCGCCTCTGCGGGCCCAAGCACGAACAGGTCGCTGGCCGGGGGTGCGGCGCGGCGCAGGCCGCGTGCATGGCCCTCGGCCTCCGCCCGGGTCACTGCGCTGACGATGACGCCGGCGAGCCGGCCGAAGGGTGGGAGTGCGGCCCGTTCGCGCTCAGTGATCTCGCGCTCGTAAAACGCCTCGGCGTCGCCCGACACGATCGCCCGCATCACCGGATGGTCCGGCTGGAAAGTCTGCAGCAGGCCGAGGCTCTTCTTGCCGGTGCGGCCGGCGCGTCCGGTCACCTGGCTGAGCAGTTGAAAAGTGCGCTCGGCGGCGCGCGGATCGCCATTGGCGAGACCGAGATCCGCATCGACGACGCCGACCAGCGTCATGTTAGGGAAGTTGTGCCCCTTGGCCACCAGTTGCGTGCCGATGACGATGTCGGCCTCGCCATTGGCGATGGCTTCCAGCTCCAGCCGCAACCGCCGCACGCCGCCCATCAGGTCGGACGACAAGACGATGGTGCGCGCGTCGGGGAAATGCGCCACGACCTCCTCGGCGATGCGCTCGACGCCCGGGCCGCAGGCGACGAGATGGTCGAGCGTGCCGCATTCCGGACAAGCCTCCGGCCGTTTCTCATTGTGCCCGCAATGATGACAGACGAGCTGACCGCGAAAGCGGTGCTCGACCAGCCAGGCCGAACAGACCGGGCAGCCGAAGCGATGGCCGCAGACCCGGCACAGCGTCAGCGGCGCGTAGCCGCGCCGGTTGAGGAACAGCAGCGACTGCTCTTGTCTCTCCAGCGTGCGTTGCATCTGCTCAATCAGCAGCGGCGACAGGAAGCCGCCGCGCACCGGCGGCGCGCGCCGCATGTCGATTGTCTTCAGGTCGGGAAGAGCGGCCTCGGCAAAGCGCGCTGACAGCACTGCTCTCGCATAACGGCCCTGTTGCGCGTTGACCCGGCTTTCGACCGAAGGCGTCGCCGATGCCAGCACCACCGGAAAGCTGCTGATATGGCCGCGCACCACCGCCATGTCGCGCGCATTGTAGAAGACGCGGTCCTCCTGCTTGTAGGCAGGGTCGTGTTCCTCGTCGACGACGATCAAGCCGAGCTCCTTGAACGGCAGGAACAGCGCCGAGCGCGCGCCGGCGACGACGCGCACGCCGCCTTCCGCAACCTGTCGCCAGACCTTTTCACGCATCCTTGGCGGCAGGTCGGAATGCCATTCGGCCGGCTTGGCGCCGAAGCGCTGCTGGAAGCGTTCGAGGAAGGCATGCGTCAGCGCGATTTCCGGCAGCAGGATCAGCACCTGTTTGCCCTGATCGAGTGCCGCCGCCACCGCTTCGAAATAAACTTCGGTCTTGCCCGAGCCGGTAACGCCGTCGAGCAGCGTGACGCTGAAGGCGCCGGCCCCAACATTGGTGCGCAGCATGGCGGCCGCCTCGGCCTGGTCGGGCATCAGCTCCGGCAGGGCGAAGGATGGATCGGGCGCTGCGACCACCGCTCGCGGCGGGATCATCACCGTCTCGAACACGCCTTGCGCCTTGAGCCCCTCGATCACCGTCGATGATACGCCGGCGGCGTGCGCCAACCCCGACCGCGTCCAGGCAAGCCCGCCTTCCGCCGTCTCCAGCACGCGCGTTCTGGCATCCGTCATCCGGTCGGGCATGACGAGCGTCCGCTGCAGGCCCTCGATCCACGGTTCGGGATCGAACGCCTCCGGCGCCCTGAGCAGCATGCGCGCCACCATGCCGGGCGGCGACAGCGTGTATTGCGCGATCCAGTCGACGAAGCGGCGCATGCCGCGATCGATCGGCGGACAGTCGAAAACCTGCTCGATCGGCCGCAATTTCTTGGCGTCGACCTTTTCGACCACGCCATCCCAGACGATGCCGGCAACCTGGCGTGGACCGAGCGGCACGCGCACGATCGAGCCCGGCACAACGCGCATGCCGACCGGCACGGCATAGGTGTAGGGGCGCTCGGCAGGCATCGGCACCAGCACCGGCGCGGCCGCGACAAAGGGCGAATCTTCGATCATCGGGCGTGACCTTGCCCCGACTTTGGTCTAGATCAAAGGGCAACCCCGAATGTGCATGACCTGCACATGGAATTCTTTCAGGAGACCCCCATGAAATTTTTTGTCGACACCGCTGACATCAAGGACATCAAGGAACTGAACGACCTGGGGCTGCTCGACGGCGTCACCACCAATCCCTCGCTGATCCTGAAATCCGGCGGCAAGATCGCCGATGTCACCAGGCAGATCTGCGACATCGTCAAGGGCCCGGTTTCGGCCGAAGTCGTCGCCACCGAATACAAGGACATGATGGCCGAGGCCAAGATCTTGGCCAAGATCGCCGACAATGTCTGCATCAAGGTGCCGCTGACGCTGGACGGCCTGCGCGCCTGCAGGACGATCCGCACCGAGATGAACCGCATGGTCAATGTCACGCTGTGCTTCTCGGCCAACCAGGCGCTGCTGGCCGCCAAGGCCGGCGCCTCGTTCATCTCGCCCTTCGTCGGCCGTGTCGACGACACCGGCTCGGACGGCATGGAGTTGATCGCCGAGATCAAGCAGATCTACGACAATTACGATTACCCGACCGAGATCCTGACCGCGTCGGTGCGCACGGTGAACCACGTCAAGCAGGCGGCGCTGATCGGCGCCCATGTCATCACCGCCCCGCCGGCGACGCTGAAGGCGCTGGTCAAGCACCCGCTGACCGACAAGGGCCTCGAACAGTTCCTCGCCGACTGGGCCAAGACCGGCCAGAAGATCGGCTGAGATCAGACTTCGACACCAATAAAAAAGGCCGGGAGACCGGCCTTTTTTATTGCAATCAGAAATATGTTGGAGCGCTCAGAGACCGTTTCGAAATTCGCTCTGGCGAGTCATATGGTGGTGGTTTCGAGAACCGGAGCGCAGCGGACGTTCGGGTCCGTGAGCACCGGAAGCGCAGAAAACGCCATCAGATGGCCGCCGGAGTAGAATTTCCAAACGGCCTCTCAGGCCTTCTTGCCGTGCTTGACCAAGTCCTGGGCGACCGACAGGCTCAAGATTTCAGCCAGTTCGCGCGCGGCACGGTTTTCGGCGTCAAGCTGCGCCCGATAGGAGGCGAACTCCTGTGTCGGTTTGTCGAAGGATGACGGGATCGAGCGTTTGCCGGTGGCGATGACCGCACCGGTCTGGGCATCGGTCAGCACATAGTTTGCGGTCAGCGTCACCGTGCCTGCGGTGGGCTCGTCCTCGTCTCTCTGAATTTGCACTTGCGCCGCTGATTCGACCAGTTCGGTGACGCCGATATCGAGCATGTAGACCGGCGCTGGCGGCTCGCCGGCGCCCTGTCCAAAAGCAAAGATCAGATTGTTGCGGACCTGCTGGGCGTAGCGGGTCTTGACCGGCTTGACCGCGATCGATGCCAGTTCGGTCGAAGCGCTGACGGTCGAACCTGCCGTCAGCGGCGCGCTGGAATAGAGCGGCCTGACCGTGCAGGCCGAAACCAGCGCCATCGAGGCGACCATGCCGTACAGCGCGGCACGGCGTAGCAAATGCGTCGTCTTTTCAAGATCAGGCAACGACATTGACGATCCTCTGCGGCACGATGATCACCTTGCGGGGCGCCTTACCTTCCAGCGCTTTTTGCACGAAGTCGAGGGCCAGCACCGCTTTTTCGACCGCACCTTGGTCCGCGTCGCGGGCAATTGTCAAATCCCCACGCTTCTTGCCGTTGACCTGGACCGGCAGCACAATCTCGTTGTCGACCACCAGTGCCGGATCGTAGACCGGCCACGGCCGTTCGGCGACCAGATCGACGCCGCCCAGCGTATGCCAGCACTCCTCCGCCAGATGTGGCATGACCGGCGCCACCACATGCACCAGGATCTCGACGGCCTCGCGGCAGGCGCCCTTGAGCGCCGCATCGGCCTTGCCCTCGGCGACGTCGTTGAGCGGCGTGGTCAAGGCATTGGCCAGTTCGCGGATGCGGGCGATCGCACGGTTGAAGCCGAGCCTCTCGATGTCCTCGCCGATGGCCTTCAGGATCTTGTGCGCGGCCTTGGAAACAGCCCCCGCCTCGCCCTCCTTCGCGGCCTGCGGCTTGACGCCGTCGAGGGTCTCGGCCGCAATCGACACCAGGCGCCAGACGCGTTGCATGAAGCGATGCGCGCCGGCAGCACCGTCGTTGGTCCATTCGACGTCGCGCTCTGGCGGCGAATCCGACAGCATGAACAAGCGCGCGGTGTCGGCGCCGTAGCCGTCGGTAATGTCTTCCGGGCTCACCGTGTTCTTCTTCGACTTCGACATCTTTTCGAGCGAGCCGATCGTCGCCTCTTCGCCGGTGGCGATCTCGATGGCGCGGCGCTTGCCTCCGGCATCCTCGATCCTGACCTCAGCCGGCGACAGCCAGCGTCCGTTGGTCGACGCGCCGCCGACACGGTAGGTCTCGTGCACCACCATGCCTTGCGTGAACAGGCCCTTGAACGGCTCGGCCAGGTCGAGATGCCCCGTCTCGCGCATGGCGCGGGTGAAGAAACGCGAATAGAGCAGGTGCAGGATCGCATGCTCGATGCCGCCAATATACTGGTCGACCGCCAGCCAGTCATCGGCAGCCTTGGGCTCGGTCGGCTCATTGGCCCAGGGCGCGGTGAAGCGGGCGAAATACCAGGACGAATCGACGAACGTGTCCATCGTGTCGGTCTCGCGCCGCGCATCCTTGCCGCATTGCGGGCATTTGACATGCCGCCAGGTCGGGTGACGGTCAAGCGGATTGCCGGGACGGTCGAACTCGATGTCGTCGGGCAGCTTGACCGGCAGGTCGGCCTTCGGCACCGGCACCACGCCGCAATCCTCGCAATGGATCATCGGGATCGGGCAACCCCAGTAACGTTGCCGCGAAATGCCCCAGTCGCGCAGGCGGAAGTTCACCTTGCGCTCGGCCATCGCCCGGCCGCCGATCTCCTTCTGCTCCAGCAGCTTTGCGACTTCGTCGAAGGCCTGGTCCGGCTTCATGCCGTCGAGGAAACGTGAATTGATCATCACGCCGTCATCGACATAGGCCTCTTCCGTGATCTGGAAGGTCTTTGCGTCGGCATCTTCTGGCATCACCACCGGAACGACCGCCAGGCCGTATTTGTTGGCGAAGTCGAGGTCGCGCTGGTCGCCCGACGGGCAGCCGAAAATGGCGCCGGTGCCGTATTCCATCAGCACGAAATTGGCGACATAGACCGGCAGCGTCCAGGTCTCATCGAACGGATGGACGACGCGGATGCCGGTGTCGAAGCCCTTCTTCTCGGCCGTCTCGAGTGCGGCCACCGACGTGCCCATATGGCGCACCTCGTCGATGAACTTGGCCAGCTCGACGTTATTTTCGGCGGCCTTTTTGGCCAGCGGATGGTCGGCGGCGACCGCCATGAAGGAGGCGCCGAAAATGGTATCGGGCCGGGTCGTGTAGACTTCCAGCTCGTGCGCATCGCCAACCGGCGCTGCCAGCGGCCAACGGATCAGCAGCCCTTCCGAGCGGCCGATCCAGTTCTGCTGCATCAGCTTGACCTTTTCCGGCCATTCGCCGAGGCCATTCAACGAGTCCAGCAGATCCTGCGCATAGTCGGTGATCTTGAAGAACCACTGCGTCAGTTCGCGCTGTTCAACCAGCGCGCCCGAGCGCCAGCCGCGGCCGTCGATGACCTGCTCGTTGGCGAGCACCGTCATGTCCTCCGGGTCCCAGTTGACCTTGGAGGATTTGCGCGTCACCAGGCCCTTCTCGACAAAATCGAGGAACAGCATCTGCTGGCGGTGGTAATAGTCGACGTCGCAGGTGGCGAATTCGCGCGCCCAGTCCAGCGACAGGCCCATCATCTTGAGCTGCTCGCGCATGGCGGCGATGTTGGCGTAGGTCCATTCCTTGGGATGGACCTTGTTCTGCATGGCCGCATTTTCGGCCGGCATGCCGAAGGCATCCCAGCCCATCGGATGCAACACGTTGAAGCCCTTCGCCCGCTTGTAGCGTGCCACCACGTCGCCCATCGTGTAGTTGCGGGTGTGGCCGATATGGATCTTCCCCGACGGATAGGGGAACATCTCCAGCACGTAGTATCTCGGCTTCGGGTCGTTGTTGTGCGCTTCGAACAGCTTCTTCTCGGCCCAGGCTTTCTGCCATTTGGGCTCGGACGCGCGCGGATTGTATCGTTCGGTTGCCATCGGATGATTTTCACTTAAAAGCAGGCGCAGACCGCCGGACAAGGCCCGGTGGCCGAGGTAAATGTCGTCGCGGTGTTCACCATGGATTGCCGGACCCGTCAACTGCGGTGAGCTGGCCAGCGCTAGAAAGACAGGCAGGATATAGGCATGGCCAGCGCCGTCGAACAGTTTTTCGCCGTCATAACGGGGATCGCCGCTGCCGAGCGCGAGGCCGGCCGCGACGCCGGCTCGGTGACGCTGGTTGCGGTGTCGAAGACCTTCGAAGCCGACACCATCCGCCCGGTCATCGAAGCCGGCCAGCGCGTTTTCGGGGAGAACCGCGTCCAGGAAGCGCAAGGCAAGTGGCCGGCGTTGAAAGCCGAATTCCCCGACATCGAGCTGCACCTCATCGGCCCGCTGCAGTCGAACAAGGCGAAGGAAGCGGTTGCGCTGGCCGACGTCATCGAGACGGTCGACCGCGAGAAGATCGCCGCCGAACTCGCCAAAGAGATTGCCAGGCAAGGCCGCGCGCCAAAGCTGTATGTCCAGGTCAACACCGGCTCGGAGCCGCAAAAGGCCGGCATCGAGCCGCGCGACGCCGTTGCCTTCGTCGCCCGCTGCCGCGATGTTCACGGGCTCGCCATCGAAGGCTTGATGTGCATTCCGCCGGCCGACGAGAACCCCGGCCCGCATTTCGCCCTGCTGGAAAAGCTGGCGCGGGAAGCGGGAATCACGAAGCTCTCGATGGGCATGTCCGGCGACTACGAGACAGCCATCGCCTTCGGCGCCACAAGCGTCCGAGTCGGCTCGGCGATTTTCGGCAGCAGATAAGCCACCCAACACTTGGACCAGAGCCGCCAGTTCGTTGCACCACGACTGGAAACGAAACGTGCCGTTCCTATTTGTTTGGCGTCATCACCACTTTGCTGGAGCTTGCTACCATGCGCTACAATCAACTCGGAAATACGGGGATGTTCGTCTCCGAACTGTGCCTCGGCACCATGACCTTCGGCGCCGCCGGCGAGAATGCCCAATGGGGCCTGATCGCCAGCCTCGACCAGAAGGGCGTCAATGACATTGTTGCCCGCTCGATCGCCGCCGGCGTCAATTTCTTCGACACCGCCGACGTCTATTCGTTCGGCCAGTCCGAACGCCTGCTCGGCCAGTCGCTGAGGGATCTCGGCGTCAAGCGCTCGGACGTCGTCATCGCCACCAAGGTGCATGGCATCATGGGCCAGGGGCCGAATGAGCGCGGTTCCTCGCGCGGCCATATCATGGATGCGGTCGACGGCAGCCTGGAGCGGCTGCAGCTCGACCACATCGACCTCTACCAGTTGCACGGCACCGACACGGTGACGCCGATCGACGAGACGCTGCGGGCGCTCGACGATCTCGTCGCCAGCGGCAAGGTGCGTTATATCGGCGTTTCCAACTGGCAGGCCTGGCGCATCGCCAAGGCGCTGGGCATTGCCGAGCGCAAGGGCTTTTCCGGCTTCGAGACCATCCAATCCTATTATTCGATCGCCGGCCGCGACCTCGAACGCGAGATCGTACCGCTGATCAACGAGGAAAAGCTCGGGCTGATGGTGTGGTCGCCGATGGCCGGCGGCCTGCTGTCCGGCAAATACGGCCCCGGCGCGCCCGGCAATGGCGAAGGCCGCCGCGCCGCCTTCAACTTCCCGCCGGTCAATGAGGACCGCGCCTGGGCGGCTGTCGCCGTGATGCGCGACATTGCCAGGAAGCACGATGTCAGCGTCGCCACGGTGGCGCTCGGCTATGTGCTGGCAAAACCCTTCGTCATGAGCGTCATCATCGGCGCCAGCCGCATGGAGCAGCTGGAGCAGAACCTTGCAGCCGCCGATGTAAAGCTCGACGCCGACGATCTCGCCAGGCTGGATGAAGTCAGCGCCCTGCCGGCCGAATATCCCGGCTGGATGCTGGAGCGCCAGGGCGCCGGCCGCCGCCCGGCGCCGTTCACGCCGAAGAAGTAGTAGTCCGTCAGTTGAATGCTTGGGGAGCCAGATGGGCTCCCCAAAATCGTTCAAGCCATCCGAACGCTCTCAACCAGAAAGTCGAGAAAGGCCCGCACCCGGGCCGGAAGGTGCCTGCCCTGGCCGACATAGACGGCGTGGGTAGGTTCTTCGTCGCCTGGATTGAAATCCTCCAGCAGCGCCACCAGCCGGCCTGCCGCAATGTCATCGGCCACATGCCAGCGCGCCAGCCTGGCGATGCCGGCGCCGCCAACCGCCATCAGCCGCATCGACTCGCCATCGCCGACCGCCGTGTTTCCCGTGATGGGAACCATGATGTCGTTGCCGGCTGCGTCGACAAACTGCCAGCCATCGACATGCCGGACAAAGCCGAAAGCCATGCGATTGTGCTTGTCGAGATCGGCCGGTGTCTGCGGCGTCCCATGAACGGTGAGGTAGGACGGCGCGGCAACGACCGCCATCCGGCTTTGCCCGAGCTTGCGCGCCACCAGCCGTGATTCGCCGAGCGGCCCGGCGCGGATGGCGACGTCGGCACGCTCCTGCATCAGGTCGATGACGCTGTCGGTCAGCACCAGATCGACTGAAATCTCGGGGTAGCGTTCGAGAAAGCGCGGCAGCAGCGGGATCAGCCCGTGCACCCCAAAGGGCACATAGCTGTTGACCCGCAGCAGTCCGCGCGGCGCGGCGCCAACTGCGGCCTCGCGCTCTGCTGCCGCCATGTCGGCCAGGATGCGCACCCCGTTGTCGTAGAAAGCCGTTCCTTCCGGCGTCAGCAGCAACTTGCGCGTCGAGCGGGTGACCAGCCGCGCGCCGAGCCTTGCCTCGAGCCGCGCGATCAGCTTGCTCACCGCCGACGGCGTCATGCGCAGCGCCCGCGCCGCGGCCGAGAAGCTGCCCGCCTCGACGACGCGGACAAACACTTCGATCTCGCCGGAGCGGTTGATGTCGGGCCTGGCCATCTGTGAATCTATTTCACAAGAAATATGCCTAAGGCAAGTCTGGTTCACAAGGCATGGCAACACGATCTCTCGGGTCGGGGCGCGGGTTTGGACAGGGCGCCTATCGCCTTCGAAGTGGAACCGCCATGCCTCTCGCTCTTTACGCACTCGCCGCCGGTGCCTTCGGCATCGGTGTCACCGAATTCGTCATCATGGGCCTGCTGATCGATGTTAGCAAAGATCTCGGCGTCTCGATCTCCGCCGCCGGCCAGCTCATTTCCGGCTATGCGCTCGGCGTCGTCATCGGCGCGCCGTTTTTGACCATCGCCACCGGCAACTGGCCGCGCAAGACCGTGCTCCTGGCGCTGATGGCCATCTTCACGCTCGGCAATCTCGCCTGCGCGCTGGCCCCGGACTACTGGACGCTGATGGGCGCCCGCATCATCACCGCCTTTGCCCACGGCACCTTCTTCGGCGTCGGCTCGGTGGTCGCCACCGGTCTGGTCGCGCCCAACAAGAAGGCCTCGGCGATTGCGCTGATGTTCACCGGGCTGACCGTCGCCAACATTCTCGGCGTGCCCTTCGGCACCTGGCTCGGCCAGGCCTTCGGCTGGCGTGCCACCTTCTGGGCCGTGACCCTGGTCGGCCTCGCGGCCTTTGCCGTCATCCTCCTTCTGGTGCCGCGCAGCCAGGAGGCGCCCGAAAAGACCAATTTGCGCGCCGATCTAGCTGTTCTGCGCCGCACGCCGGTGCTGCTCGGCCTCGCCACCACCGTGCTCGGCTATGCCGGCGTCTTCGCCGTCTTCACCTACATCGCCCCGCTGCTGACCGAGATCAGCGGCTTCAACGAGGCCGCCGTATCGCCGATCCTGCTCGTTTTCGGTGGCGGTCTCATCGCCGGCAATCTGCTCGGCGGCAAGGTTGCCGACCGCTGGCTGGTGCCGGCCGTGCTGGGCAGCCTCGTTGTGCTGGCGCTGGTGCTCGCCACCATGACCTTCGCCCTCCACAGCCAGGTCCTGGCAGTGATCTATGTCGGCCTGCTCGGCGCGGCCGCCTTTGCCACCGTGGCGCCGCTGCAGATGTGGGTGCTGGAGAAGGCGCAAGGTGCCGGCCAGAGCCTCGCCTCGTCCTTCAACATCGCCGCCTTCAACCTCGGCAATGCCGCCGGTGCCTGGCTCGGCGGCGCGGTGATCGCCCATGGCCTCGGCCTCGGCTCGCTGACCTGGATCGCCGCCTTGCTGCCGGTCGCCGCCCTCGGCGTCGCCGCCCTGGCGCTGCGTCTCGACAGAAACGGCGGGCAATTGGCGCCGGTCGCCGTCTGCTCCGCCGCCGCGGAGTGACCGCGACTGCGAAACGTCGCTGCCTCCGACAAAAGCCAGGACACGAACCCAACAGGAGAGACCGTTGTGACCAACAGCAGAGATCCGGTTCGCTATGCCATTGTTGCCTATGCGGCGGTCAGGCATTTGAAGCTCGTTCCGCTCGCCTTGGCGGCGTCGTTGATGTTCGATCCGGCGATAGCCGGCGAAAAGCAGGCTTGGGTTGGCACCTGGCTGGCCAGTCCGCAGTCGACATGGGGCGCCGATTTTGCGTTGCCGGTGAAGATACCGCCGCAGCTTAAGAACCAGACCGTTCGCCAGACGGTCCGGATCAGCCTTGGTGGCGAGAAATTCCGTGTCGTCTTGTCGAACGAGTATGCCGCCACGCCGGTCCCGATCGGCGAGGCTCGTGTGGCAGTCGCCGGCGAGGGGTCGAAAATCGTCGCCGGCACCGATCGCGCGCTGACCTTCGGCGGACAGGCCCAGGCCACAATCGCGCCGGGTACATCTCTGATCAGCGACCCGGTGGACCTGCGCCTCGATGCCTTGAGCCGACTTTCGGTGTCGGTCTACCTGCCGCAGGCAACGCCGCTCAAGACGTTCCATTGGGACGGCAAGCAGACAGCCTATATCGGCGACGGCGACCAGACAGCCTCGGAAACAATGCCGACGGCGCAAACCACCGACGCGCGGATCCTGCTCAGCGAAATCCTGGTCGACGCGCCAGCCAATGACGGCACAATCATCGCCATTGGCGATTCGATCACCGACGGCAACGGCGCCACGCGTGATGCTGACAACCGCTGGCCTGACTTGCTGGCCGAGCGCCTCGCCTCCAGCCAGGTGGCAGTGCTCAATGCAGGCATATCCGGAGCCAGGCTGCTCGACGACGCAATGGGAGTGAAGGCATCGGCGCGCTTCGGCCGTGACGTGCTGGCGCAGCCCGGCGCCAAGGCAGTGGTTGTGCTCATCGGCATCAACGATATCAGTTGGCCCGGCACGCCGTTCGCGCCCAAGAAATCCTTGCCTTCCCTGGCGGCGCTGACCAGCGGCTATCTGCAGCTCGCCGCCCAGGCCCACGCACACAATATGAGGATCATCGGAGGTACGTTGACGCCCTTCGAGGGCGCGTTGAGCGGCACGCCGCTCGTCAGCTACTACACGCCGGAGAAGGACGCGTTGCGCCAAGAGCTCAACGACTGGATCAAGACCAGCAGCGCCTTCGATGCCGTCGTCGACTTCGACCTGCTGCTGCGCGATCCCTCGCATCCGACGCGCCTGCTGCCTGAATTCGATTCCGGCGACCATTTGCATCCCGGCGGCAAGGGCAACCGGGCCATGGCCGAGGCTGTAGAACCGTTGATCAAAAACTGAGCGGCTGCGTTGCCGCCTGATTTCACCATTGAAGGACAACACCATGGATTACAGACCTCTTGGCGCATCGGGCCTGAAAGTGCCCGCACTCTCCTTTGGCGCCGGCACTTTCGGCGGCTCCGGCCCTCTGTTCGGCGCCTGGGGCAACAGCGACGCCAAGGAGGCGCGGCGGCTGATCGACATCTGCCTTGAGGCCGGCGTCAATCTGTTCGACACGGCGGATGTCTATTCGAACGGCGCTTCGGAAGACGTGCTGGGCGAAGCCATCAAGGGCCGCCGCGATGCCGTTCTGATCTCGACCAAAACGTCGCTGCCGATGGGCGATGGGCCGGCCGACTGGGGTTCGTCGCGCTCGCGGCTGATCAAGTCGGTGGACGCTGCATTGAAGCGCCTCGGCACCGATTACATCGACCTGTTGCAGCTGCACGCCTTCGACGCCGGCACGCCGGTCGAGGAAGTGCTGTCGACGCTGGACGATCTCGTGCGCGCCGGCAAGCTGCGCTATGTCGGCGTCTCCAATTTCTCCGGCTGGCAAGTGATGAAGTCGCTGGCTGAGGCCGACAGGCGTGGCTACCCGCGCTATGCCGCGCATCAGGTCTACTACTCGCTGGTCGGCCGCGACTACGAGTGGGAACTGATGCCGCTCGGCCTCGACCAGGGCGTCGGTGCGCTGGTGTGGAGCCCGCTCGGCTGGGGCCGCCTGACCGGCAAGATCCGCCGCGGCCAGCCTCTGCCGGAAAAGAGCCGCCTGCACGACACCGCTGATTTCGGCCCGCCGGTCGCGGACGAACATCTCTACCGGGTCATGGATGCGCTCGACGCAGTGGCGCAAGAGACCGGCAAGACCGTGCCGCAGATCGCCATCAACTGGCTGCTGCAGCGCCCGACCGTTTCCTCCGTCATCATCGGCGCCCGCAACGAGGAACAGCTGCGCCAGAACCTTGGCGCCATCGGCTGGGCGCTGACGCCGGAGCAGGTGAAGAAGCTCGACACCGCAAGTGAAGTTACGGCGCCCTACCCCTACTTCCCCTATCGCCGCCAGGAAGGCTTTGCCCGGCTCAACCCGCCGGCGGTTTAAGCTGGCACGGCGAAGCTGCCAATCTCCAGCTGTACCGCCCCTCAGTGCAGCACGAACTCGCCATCCACCTTGCGCCACTCGTTCGGCGCGATCAGCTTCTGGTGGGTGTAGCTGATCGAATGCAGCGGCCCGTCCAGCTTCGCCTTCCAGAACTCGATGAATTTGATCAGCACCGGAAACTCCGGCGCCAGATCGTAATCCTGCCAGATGAAGCTCTGCAGGAGATGCGGGTGGTCGGGAAAGTGATACAGAATCTTGGCCGTGGTCAGGCCATACCCCTTGAGCATCAGGTCCATTTCGGAATGGTCGCGCATGGCAGCCCCCTTAGGCGTTCCCCTGGTTGATTCTCCATTCCTCCCAACTCCGAATTGTGCGCGCCGTTCCTTAACTGTCTATTGATTTTTCCTGATCGCAAACGGGTTTTCCGCGCGAAAACATGCAGTTAGCAGCGACCGCCCGCGAGTGCTGACACAAGCGAAAAAGTCGAACTGCGGCATCCCGCCGCGCGAATCCAACGTCTAATATTGCTGTCACGGCGGAACTGTTAATAATGCCCGCGAATTCGCGGCCGCTTCGCCGCGATGCCGCCGGTCGTCAAGCCGTCGGAACGGTTCGGGAGGAAAGCTTTACATGTCCGAGGTCCATGTCCACCGCGTCCAGCCGGCGTGGAAGAAGAACGCGCTGATCGACAACGACACCTACCTGAAATGGTATGCCGACAGCATGAAGAATCCGGACAAGTTCTGGGGCAAGCACGGCAAGCGCATCGACTGGTTCAAGCCCTTCACCAAGGTCAAGAACACCTCCTTCGACGGCAAGGTGTTGATCAAATGGTTCGAGGACGGCGAGACCAACGTCTCATACAATTGCATCGACCGCCATCTGAAGAAACGCGGCAACCAGACCGCGATCATCTGGGAAGGCGACAATCCCTACGACGACAAGAAGGTCACCTACAACGAGCTTTACGAGCACGTCTGCCGGCTGGCCAATGTGATGAAGAAACACGGCGTCAAGAAGGGCGACCGCGTTACCATCTACATGCCGATGATCCCGGAAGCCGCCTATGCGATGCTGGCCTGCACTAGGCTAGGTGCCATCCATTCGATCGTCTTCGGCGGCTTTTCGCCGGACGCATTGGGCGGCCGCATCGACGACTGCAAGTCGACTTTCGTCATCACCGCTGACGAGGGCCTGCGCGGCGGCAAGCCGATCCCGCTGAAGGAAAACACCGACAAGGCGATCGAGATCGCGGCCAAGGCCGGCACCAAGGTCGAAAAAGTGGTGGTCGTGCGCCGCACTGGCGGCAAGACCGGTTGGGTACAGGGCCGCGACGTCTGGTACCATGACGAGATCGCCACGGTGAAGGGCGACTGCAAGCCGGAGAAGATGAAGGCCGAGGATCCGCTGTTCATCCTCTATACCTCCGGCTCGACCGGCAAGCCGAAGGGCGTGCTGCACACCACCGCCGGCTATCTCGTCTATGCCTCGATGACGCACCAATATGTCTTCGACTACCATGACGGCGATATCTACTGGTGCACCGCTGATGTCGGCTGGGTCACCGGCCACAGCTACATCGTCTACGGCCCGCTCGCCAACGGCGCGACGACGCTGATGTTCGAAGGCGTGCCGAACTACCCCACGCAGTCGCGCTTCTGGGAAGTCGTCGACAAGCACAAGGTCAACATCTTCTACACCGCGCCCACCGCGCTGCGGGCGCTGATGGGTGCAGGCGACGACCCGGTGAAGAAGACATCGCGCAAATCGCTGCGCGTGCTGGGGTCGGTCGGCGAGCCTATCAACCCGGAAGCCTGGGAATGGTATTTCAACGTCGTCGGCAACGGCAAGGTGCCGATCGTCGACACCTGGTGGCAGACCGAGACCGGCGGCATCCTGATCACGCCGCTGCCGGGCGCCACCGACCTCAAGGCCGGTTCGGCGACGCGGCCCTTCTTCGGCGTCAAGCCGCAGCTGGTCGACGGCGAAGGCAAGGTGCTGGAAGGGGCGGCCGATGGCAATCTCTGCATCACCGATTCCTGGCCCGGCCAGATGCGCACCGTCTATGGCGACCACGACCGTTTCGTGCAGACCTATTTTTCCACCTACAAGGGCAAGTACTTCACCGGTGACGGCTGCCGCCGCGACGCCGACGGCTACTACTGGATCACCGGCCGCGTCGACGACGTCATCAACGTTTCTGGCCACCGTATGGGCACGGCCGAAGTCGAATCGGCACTGGTGAGCCATGACAAGGTTTCCGAGGCGGCCGTCGTCGGCTATCCCCACGACATCAAGGGCCAGGGCATCTACAGCTATGTCACCTTGATGAAAGGCGTCGAGCCAAGCGAGGAGTTGCGCAAGGAGCTTGTCGCCCATGTCCGCAAGGAGATTGGCGCCATCGCCTCGCCCGACAAGCTGCAGTTCGCCCCCGGCCTGCCGAAAACGCGCTCCGGCAAGATCATGCGCCGCATCCTGCGCAAGATCGCCGAGGACGATTTTTCCGCGCTCGGCGATACTTCGACACTGGCCGATCCGGCGGTGGTCGACGATCTGGTCGCCAACCGCCAGAACAAGAAGGGCTGACGGGATTTGATGGCTGCACTGGGCGCAGTCACGGAGCTCTGGCGTTACCCCGCTAGTTCGCTTGCCGGCGAGCGCCGGAACGCCATTTCGGTTGGCCTTGAGACCATCGAGGGCGACCGCCTGTTCGGCCTCGTCGATACCTCCGACAACGAGATTGCGCGGCCCGATCGCGACGCCAAGTGGCACAAGGTGCCGCGCATCCGCACAAGGCTGGGCAACAACCGGCAGCTGGAGATCGCTGTTCCCGATGGCGACTGGCTGGCCGCACCGGGTGCGGAATGCGACCGCGCGATCTCAGCCTATCTAGGTTTCCCCGCCTCTATCCGGCCATTCAACCAGGACAACGCCCCCGGCTACGCCGGCCCGCTGACGGCCGAGCGCTACCGCAAGGCGCCGATCCATCTCTTGACCACCGCATCGCTGGCGCGGCTGAAGGCGCTGCACCCCGAGGGCGTTCCTGATCCGCGCCGCTTCCGACCCAACATCGTCGTCGACATGGCGGCGGTCGAAGGTTCGTTTCCGGAGACCGAATGGATCGGCCGCAAGCTCGCCATCGGCGATCTGCTCTTGACCATCTCCGAGCCCTGTCGCCGCTGCGGCTTCACCATCATTGCCCAGGACGGCTTCGACCACGACCCCGGCATCCTGCGCAATCTTGTGCGTCACAACGCCCACAATCTCGGCGTCTACTGCACGGTGGACAGGCCGGCCAGCGTCGAGATCGGCGCGCCGATGCGGTTTCTCTAACCTACTGATACAAATCCGCCCGCGTCGGCGGCAGGCCGCTTGGGCCGCGCGCGCGTTTGGTGACGACGGTCTGGAAAATCTGCGCCGAAGCGCGCTCGAAGGTGATCGAACAACCGGTGAGATAAAGCAGCCACAGCCGCGCCTTTGCCTCGCCGACTTCGGCGACCGCCTCGTCGAAGCGGGCCTGCAGCCTTTCCGCCCATAGCCGGCAGGTGCGCGCATAATGCTCGCGCAAATTCTCGACGTCGTAGACCAGGAAGCCATGCGCTTCGAAATTGCCGAGCGTCATGCCGATCGTATCGAGTTCGCCGCCAGGGAAAATGTACTTGAGCAGCGCCTTGAACTCCGGTCCCTTGCGCAGGGTCTTCTTCAAATCTCCCTTGCTGCGCCTTGTGATGGCGTGGTGCAGATAGATGCCGCCAGGCTTGAGCAGGCGATGGATGGTCTTGAAATAGGTGGCGTGGTTGGCGAGCCCGAGATGCTCGAACATGCCGATCGACGATATCTTGTCGAAGGAACCGGTGAGCTCCGCATAGGATTTGATCTCGATGGTGATGCGGTCTTCCAGCCCCTCGGCGCGGATGCGCTCGCGGGCGAGATCGGTCTGGGCCTGCGACAGCGACACACCATGGCCGACGACGCCGTAATTCTTTGCCGCATGGATCAGCATGGCGCCCCAGCCGCAGCCGATATCGAGCAGCTTTTCGCCAGGCTTCAGCCGCAGCTTGCGGCAGATGTGATCGAGTTTGTCGGCCTGCGCCTGGTCGATGCCATTGGCGAAATCTGTGAAATAGCCGCAGCTGTAGACCATGCGCTCATCAAGGAAGAGCCGGTAGAAGGCATTCGAAATGTCGTAGTGATGCTGGATCGCTTCCTGGCTCGACCCGCTGACATAGGGATTGCGCCCCGACAGATCGGTGCGCGCACTCATCTGCTTGCGTGACAAGAGCACCGCCGGCAGGTCGCGCAGGATCGCCAGCTTCGGCAGGGACTTGATCTTGGTCCTGAGCTTGCCTTGCGACGGCAAGGCGTAGAAATCGAAAATCGTCCCGTCTTCGATGTCTATGGTCTTGGAAATCCACATCTCGATCAGCGTTGACAAGGACGGCCGCTTCACCACCTGCCAGACAATATCCTGGTCGTTGATGGTGAGCACTGGCCCACTGGCGGGGCCGATTCGCTCGCCGGTCCACAGCCGGACCGCAAAACCCGGCTTCAGCGTTTCGATAACCGTTCGCACGATGCGCGCCGCCTTCTCCGCTGCTTCCATGCCATTCCTCCGAATGCTGGTCCCCAGCCGAAGTTTGCCCGCCCCGGCGGCCGTTCGCAACCCAGCGCGCAGACGGCGGCCGCCAAGCAATTCCTGGCAAAGTGTACGACGGTTTTCCCGGGAAAAGCGCGCAGCGCTTTCCCTTGGGAATTGCGTAAACAAAAGATAGAGCGGTTACCGTTTCCGCGAAACGGTAACCGCTCGCCAGCTATTTCAAACCAGCATCTTGTCTTTTGCTGCGACGCACCCCATCATCTCTATTGTGTTCAACAAATCGAAAGGAGGTGATCCGATGTCGAGTGATTTCGTTTTCCAGAACGTGGCCTCAGCGGATTGCACTTTCGGGAAGCAGTCTTCCCGTTAAGGCGCGAGAAGCGCGGTGGGTGACTTCGGTCACCGCCATCGGCCGCGCCATGGACGGAAACACGGAAGGCCGCCGGCTTCGTCAAGAAGCGGCGGCCTTTTCCTTTGGAGCCTGAAAGTCGGCTAGTTGGTCAGCGCAAGGTTCTCGATGTTGCGGGCAATGGTCTGGAAGGCATCGTTGAGTTCGGTGCCGCTGGCAACCTGGTAGAAATGCTTGATGTTACCGGTGTCCGGGCCGGCGCAATCCTGCAAGGTCGCCCTGGCGTTCTTCTCGGTGAGATTGAAGCCGATGGTGAAGATCTCGATGCCCTTGTTGCGCATCGCGCCGCACAAGGTCTTGGCTGCCGTACGGGTCGGTTCCTTGCCGGCGTCGTTGTAGACCTGGTCGACGCTGCTGGCGTCGAAATAGGACAGGTTGAATTCGCCGTCGGTCATCAGGATCGCAAATTTGGCGACCTTCTTCGGGTCCATTTTGGCCGGCCGCTGCGACGCCTTCATCACGCCGCCCCAGTTTTCCGACAGCATGTACCAGGCCCACTGCACGCCGATATGGCCGGCGGTGCCGCCCGAAGCGGAAAAATTCTTGATGACGTTCTTGAGCGCGTTGGCGTCGGCCGTCAGCGGCATCAGCGCTGCGGCGGGACAGGCCGCCGTGTTGGTGTTTTGCGCGAAACCCGACAAGAGATAATCGCGATTGACCATGCCGACATCGGGGCCGGCATCCGTATACTGGTTGGCGCCCTTGCGCTCGGTGGCGCAATTGTCCGGACGCGTCGATGACGAGACGGCTTGCGGGTCGTTATTGGCGGGCGCCTGTTTGCGCTGGCTGGACTTGGTTTCGACAAACACGCTGCTGGCGGCAAGCGCACCGGCATTGACCGAGTTGGCGTAGGGCACGATGGCGACGCGCACCCGCGGCTTCGAAATGTCCTGGCCGGCAAGGAACGCATCGACGGCATTGCTTGCCGCCGCCCTCAAATCCTTGATCTTCTGACCAGCCATCGAGCCGGTGACGTCGAGCATCATCGAGACCTCGATGGTCTTGTCGGAATAGAGCGCCGTGGTCGAAGCGCCGACGCGCTGCATGTCGCCGACGCTGAACAGCGGAAAGTAAAGCCCGATATCGACGTGGGCGTCGGCCTTGACAGTGTTGGCGGTCCTGTCGACGGTCAGCTTGTCGAGAACGATCTGATTGGCCTGCAGTATACCGGCCATGCTGTTGGCGTCGAGAAACGCCTGCACGGACTTGTTGGCATCGGCTTCCTTGATCACGCCGGTGGTCAGGTCGCGGGCAGTCGAGGTGACAGCGGCATCGACCACGCCCTGCAGGCTCGATTTGGCGTTGTAGATCTGGGAGATGTTGACGGCAAAGCCGACGCCGAGCGCCAGGACCGAAGCGGCAACGCCGAACAGCACCGCGAAACTCCCACTGCGATCCCTGGCGAAAACGCCAGCCGTGTGAACAAGACCTTCGTAATTCCGCATCTATCAGCTCCCCTCGGCCTCGTCGCCATGTGGGAGCCAATGCAGGTTTCCGGCCGGATCGAGCAACTGCCTCCTTTGGAGCTGTCGATCGCCGCTCAAGCTGTTGTTTTTGCTTGGTTCGCTCAGGCTGCAAGGTAAACAGCCGGTAAACAGAAAATCGCCGAAGAAACTTCATTTACGAAGCGCTTACCATGATCCACCGCACGCGGAATCCCGGTCCCGATCCGGCACAGATATCCGGCAGATGCAGTGTGTCGAAGCGGATCAGAATCCCGGCAGCGAACCGCTCTACGCGAGCATGCCCGCGCTGACGGTCTTGTCGACGCCGTGATAGGGCGGATTGAACAGCTTGCCCTTCTGCTCATAGGTCCAGACCTTGAACAGGCTCAGCCGGTGCGGACCGAAACTGTGCAGCAGCGGCACATCCGTCGCGTCGCGGCCGCGGGCGATGACGACGCGGCCGATCCTCGGTATGTTGTGGCGGGGGTCGAACGTATACCACTTGCCCTCGAGGAACACTTCCATCCAGGCCGAGAAATCCATCGGCGCCGGGTCGACCGGCACGCCGATGTCGCCGAGATAGCCGTTCACGTAGCGGGCCGGGATGTTCATGCAACGGCAGAGCGTGATCGCCAGATGGGCGAAGTCGCGGCACACACCGACGCGCTCCTCATGCGCCTGGGCGGCCGTTCGCGTCGGGCGAGCATAGCCGTAGCCGAAGGACAGCCGGTTGTGAACATAGTCGACGATCGCCTGCACCCGCGCCCAGCCGGACGGCAGATGGCCGAAAAGCTGCCAGGCCAACCCGCCGAGATGATCGGTCTCGCAATAGCGGCTGCCGAGGAGATAGCCGAGCACATCGTCCGGCAGTTCCGCCACCGGCACTTCCCTGGCCAGCGTGTTGACTTCATCGGGCTCGCCGCTGTCCTCGACGGCGGCGTCGTAGAGGATGCGGAAATTGCCGGCGGGCGCGACAAAGCGGCGACAGGCATTGCCGAACAGGTCGTGATAGACCTTGCTCGGCACCGAAGGCGACGTGAGCACGCGCGTTTGCCGCTTGATGTCGGCCTGCCGGTCCGCATGGATCTCGAGCAACGAGATGACCGGCGTGGCATTGGTGCACTCAATGGCGATTTCGTAGCCGAGCCGGATCAGCATGGCGACTCCCCCCGTCATTTCGTCGTGGAAGACAGTTTGGTTCAAACGCTAAAAGCAGGATCATGGTTCCCTGGAATTGTCGAAAAGACCCGCCCGCGCCTTCCCAGGCAGGCGCCATGGCGTTACGGTCGAACGACATGTTTTGACCCTCCCGAAACGCTCCCGAAAAACCCTTTGGAAAATCAGATGTTTGCAGGCAGAAAATTCGCCGCCTTCCTGTTCGATATGGACGGCACGGTGCTCAATTCGATTGCTTCGGCCGAACGCGTCTGGGCGGCGTGGGCGCGTAAGCATGGCCTCGACGTTGACGCCTTCCTGCCGACGATCCATGGCGTACGCGCCGTCGAGACCATCACCAAACTGGCGCTTCCCGGCATCGACCCGGTACACGAGGCATTTGTGCTTCTTCAGGCCGAGTCCGACGATGTCGAAGGCGTGCTGCCCATTGCCGGCGCCGTGCCGTTTCTCACCGCGTTGCCACCCGAGCGCTGGGCGATCGTCACTTCGGCGCCGCGCCCGCTGGCGCTGCTGCGCATGCAGGCGGCCGGCATCCCGGTTCCGGCGCTGATGGTTGCAGGCGAGGACGTCTCGCACGGCAAGCCGGCGCCCGATTGTTTCCTGCTGGCGGCAAAACGGCTCGGCGTCGATATCGGCGACTGCCTGGTCTTCGAAGATGCCCCGGCAGGCATCGCCGCTGCCGAGACGGCGGGCGCGTCGGTGATGGTGATCAGCGCCACCCACCAGCATCCGATGGCGACGCCGCACACGGCGATTGCCGGCTATGACGCTGTTTCCATCGCCATTGATGGCAGCGGTTGGATGACGCTGGAGGCACAGCGCAGCGCGGCCTAGGACGTATCTAAAAGTCGCTGGTCAGGCCTTTGACTTCCCAGTCGCCGTAGCGGCCGGGTTCTTTGCCGCCGCGGCCGCCGACTTCCTTCGGCAGCGTGTCTTCCTTTTGGCGATACTCTTCACGGCGCGCCTTGGCCTCGGCCAGCGCGCGGCGGGCGGCGGGTGTCAACTCTGGCGGCGCGTCGTCATCCGTGCCGGCGGGCGTTTTACTGGGTTCGTCGGTCATGCGATAATTCCGCGGATTGAAACGGGAACGAGCGTTTCCCATCATATAGCGATGATGACACCCGGATCGACCCTTTTCTGCCACGGCCGCAAACGGAGCAGACAATGAGCACGCTACGCACCGCCATGCTTCTGGCCGCGATGACGGCGCTGTTCATGGGCGTCGGCTTTCTGATCGGCGGCACCGGCGGCATGATGATCGCTTTCCTATTCGCCGCCGGCACCAATCTGTTCAGCTACTGGAATGCCGACAAGATGGTGCTGTCGATGAACCACGCCGTCGAGGTCGACGCCAGGAATGCGCCCGAATTTTACGCCATCGTCGAGGCGCTGGCCAAACAGGCCGGCCTGCCGATGCCGAAAACCTATCTGATCGACAACCCGCAACCCAACGCCTTCGCTACCGGCCGCAATCCCGAGAATGCCGCGGTCGCGGCCTCGACCGGCCTGCTGGAGCGCCTCTCGCACGAGGAGGTGGCGGCCGTCATGGCGCACGAGTTGGCTCACATCCAGCACCGCGACACGCTGACCATGACCATCGTCGCCACGCTCGCCGGCGCGATCTCGATGCTCGGCAATTTCGCCTTCTTCTTCGGCGGCAGCCGCGACAACAACAACCCGTTCGGCTTTGTCGGCGTGCTGGTGGCGATGCTGGTGGCGCCGTTCGCCGCAATGATCGTGCAGATGGCGGTCAGCCGCACGCGCGAATACGAGGCCGACCGGCGCGGCGCCGAAATCGTTGGAAATCCGCTTTGGCTGGCGTCCGCCCTTGACAAGATCGCCCGCGGCGCCGAACGCATCCGCAACCCGGATGCCGAGCGCAATCCCGCGACCGCGCATCTCTTCATCATCAATCCCCTTCATGGCGAGCGCATGGACAGCCTGTTTTCGACCCACCCGAACACCGACAACCGCATCGCCGCGCTGCAGGAGATGGCGCGCGAGATGGCAGGCCGCACCAGCCAGCCGGCGCCGCGTCAGGCGCCAGCGCCCGAGCCGTCCGAAGAATTGCAGACTGATGGCCAGCAAGGCCCGTGGGGCAAGGCGACCCAGCCCGAGCCACCGGCCGAACCGGCCAAGCCAAAATCCAATCCGTGGGGCCGCAACCCGACCGGACCCAAAGGTCCGTGGTCGTGAGCGGAGCCAGGGGCCGGCCCGCGCATTCAGGCAATCGTGAAGACAATGCAGGTGAGCCCGTCGCCGGCCTCGCCGCGCGCAAGGCGGCGGCGCGGCTGCTGGCCGCCGTCATCGATGCGAGGACACCACTCGACGGACTGACCGACCACGAGAACGGCCATCCGCAATACAAGGCGCTCGACCTGCGCGACCGTGGCCTGGTGCGCGCCATACTGGTGACCGCGCTGCGCTACCGCATGACCATTGCCGGGCTGCTTGCGCGTCGCCTGGAAAAGTCGCTGCCGCCCAACGCCTCGGCTCTGTCGCACATCCTGCATGTGGCGGCGGCGCAGATCCTGTTCCTCGACATCCCCGACAGCGCCGCCGTCGATTTGGCCGTGACCCACGCCAAGTCCGATCCGCGCGCGCAGCGCTTTTCCGGTCTCGTCAACGGCGTGCTGCGCACACTGGCGCGCGCCAAGGACTTGGAACTGCCGGCAGCACTTGCCGCCACCGATGAAGCGCCAAAGTGGTTCACCGACCGGCTGAAAGCTGCCTATGGGGCCGAGATGACCGGACGGATCCTGGCCGCGCACCGCGTCGAGGCGCCGGTCGATTTCACGGTCAAGGCCGGCCCCGAACTGTGGGCCGAAAAGCTCGGCGGCATCGTGCTGCCGACCGGCACAATCCGCGTGGAAAAGCTCAGCGCCGCCGTCACCGACCTGCCCGGCTTTGCCGAAGGCGCCTGGTGGGTCCAGGACGCCGCCGCCAGTTTTCCGGCGCGGCTGTTCGGCGATGTCCAAGGACTGCGCGTCGCCGATCTCTGCGCCGCCCCGGGCGGCAAGACCGCCCAGTTGATCCTTGCCGATGCAAAGGTCACTGCCGTGGACACCTCGAAGAACCGGCTGGCGCGGCTGACGCAGAACCTCAAACGCCTCGGCCTGTCGGCGGAAATCGTCCAGGCCGATCTGCTGAAGTACCAGCCGCAGGAGTTGTTCGACGCCGTGCTGCTCGACGCCCCTTGCTCCTCGATCGGCACGGTGCGGCGGCACCCCGATGTGCCATGGACGAAGACGGTGGCCGACGTCGAAAAGCTCGCCGAGCTGCAGGCAGGGCTGCTCGCCCGTGCCGTCATGTTGGTCAAACCGGGCGGTCGGATTGTTTTTTCCAACTGTTCGCTAGACCCGATCGAAGGCGAGGATCTGTACCGCGCCTTTCTGGCCGGCAACAAGAACATCGCCGACGATCCATTGCGGCCAGGCGAAATCGCCGGGCTCGACGCGTTCCTGACCCCGCAAGGCACGCTGCGCACAACGCCCGCCGATCTCGATCTCGGCTCGCCGGGAATTTCCGGCCTGGACGGCTTCTTCGCCGCTCGCATGCGGCGTGTGGCTTAGGATTTTTGGCACAGAGGTTTTGGACCGCTGACCTTGGTGATTGGCTGAAGCCTTCGTGACTTCGTCATTCTGGGGCGGAGCAAGGAGCGAAGCGACGCGGCGCAGACCCCGGAATCCGTGCCGTGACACCAAGGCTTGGGCACGGTGCAGAATTCCGCTCCGCTGCATCCTCCGATCGATGTCGCGGCATGATCCCACGGTCTCCGCGACAGGCTTCGCTCCTGCTTCTCCCTGGGGTGACGAAGTCGTAGAGGTCCAGCCGATACCCGAGCGCTTGCGATTCCTTAAAGCATGTCGTCGAGAGACCAATGCTTCCCCCTCCTGGCATCGATTTCATCATCGACATTCTGGTAGCGAATATCGGTGGACAATCCATCGCCGCCGCCGTCGGCATCCACGAGGCCTTCTATTTCTCGCGCCCGTTTCGCGATCGCGAAAACTGTTCGCCGAGCGGGTTCCGATCGCGCCACAACCGCAAGTGAGCGCTGGATTGTCGGGCTTAGCCTCGGAAATCGCTTGACTTTTTTCGGGATGGATCGGCCGACGGCAACGTGAAGCCCTTCACGTCGGCGGAATTCGACTTCGCATAAGTTCTTGAATCATATAAGCTTGTGCTGGGGTACAGGAGCACGATGCCGAAAAGTGTGACGCGGTTTTGGGACAACATCATGCTCTATCACAGGTGACGAGGAGGGGTTTTGGCACTGGCGGCCGGCAGCACGACACGTCTGTGGACGCTTGTCGCTAAGGAGCTTTGGCGCAAGACGCGCCGGCGCCTGCGCGCAGGGCCGGTCTATCGCTGGCGCTATTCCGGACGCACGCCGGAGCGCGTCCTGATTGCGCCACCGGACCTGCGCCTCGCCGACCCTCAGATCGCGCTCGAAATCTATTATGGCCGTTATCCGCTGTCGGGCCACCTGGTCGAGACCGGCGGCAAATCGCCATTCCAGATCGAAGTCGCCAATCGCGGCTGGGTGAAGACGCTGCACGGCTTCCGCTGGCTGCGCCACATGCGCGCCGCCGGCACCGAGCTTGCCGCCGCCAATGCCCGCGCGCTGGTTTCCGACTGGATCGCCATCCATGGCAACCAGATTTCCGGCATCGCCTGGGAGCCGGGTACAACGGCCAAGCGGGTCATCGCCTGGTTGCAACATTCCTCGGTTGTCCTACAAGGGGCCGAATTTCCCTTTTACCGCGCCTTCCTGAAATCGCTTGCCGTGCAGATCCGCTATCTCCGTTCGATGGCGCGCGAAATGCCGGATGGCAAGGACAGGCTGCGCGCCCGCATCGCGCTTGCCTTCGCCGCGCTATCGCTGCCAGCGCCAGCCTCGGCATTGCGCGGCGCCACCCGCAATCTGGCGGAAGAACTCGATCGGCAGATCCTCCCCGACGGCGGCCATATTTCGCGCAATCCGATGTCGGTTCTCGAACTGCTCGCCGATCTCCTGCCATTGCGCCAGACCTATGCCAACCAGGCCGAAACGCCGCCGGCAGCACTTATGGGCGCCATCGACCGCATGCTGCCGGCGCTGCGTTTCTTCCGCCATCAGGACGGCAGCCTCGCCCGCTTCAATGGCATGGGCGCGACCATCCACGACCGCATCGCCACCATATTGCGTCATGACGACACCGCCGGCGCGCCGCTGCTGCATGCGCCGCATTCCGGCTATGAGCGACTGTCGATGGGCGGCGTGACGGTCATTGCCGATACCGGCGCGTCGCCACCCGTCGACGTATCCAACGCCGCGCATGCCGGGTGCCTGGCCTTCGAGCTATCCTCGGGCCGCCAGCATTATGTCGTCAACGCTGGCATCGACACCTACGGCGCCGCCGAATTCCGACCGCTGGCCCGCGCCACCGCGGCACACTCGACCGCCACCATCAACGACACCTCGTCGGCGCGGTTTTCCCATTCGCTGCGCGTCAACGACCTGCTCGGCACGCCACTGCTGGGCGGCCCGCAGCATGTGCCGTGCAAGCGCATCGACCAGAAAGGCACGCAAGGCTTCATCGCCCGTCATGACGGCTATATCCAGCGCTTCGGCTTTCTGCATGAGCGCGAGATGAAATTGTCGAGCGAGGGCAATGTGCTCGCCGGCAGGGACCGCATCCTGCGTCCCGGCGGTGCGGCGATCCGCAACAACGGCCGCGATTTCGTCGTCGTGCGCTTCCACATCCATCCCGACATCAATCTACTGCAGGACGAGCATGACCGCCTGGTGCTGACCGCCGACCAGGCCGACACCTGGGTCTTCACCTGCTCGGAGGTGGTGCCGGAGGTCGAGGAATCGATCTATTTCGCCGGCCTTGGCGGCCCGCGCCGCAGCCGCCAGATCGTGCTCGCCTTCAAGGCCTCGGAAATTGCCGAGGTCCATTGGCAGCTGACGCGCACCGGCATCGCCGGCTACCCCGAGAACAACTGAGCGTCGTTGCCGGTGCCGGCTTGATCGAGCTTCCGCTTGATTTCCTGACCTCATGTGCTACGGCCCGGCAACGCTCTCCAATCAGCCCTGAAAGGCCGCCAGCCCATGGCCGTCGCCGCCAAGAACATTCCGGCACCCGACCTCGTTCCGGTTCGCCGCGCACTGCTTTCCGTTTTCGACAAGACCGGCCTGATCGACTTCGCCAGGAGCCTGGCCGCGGCCGGCGTCGAGCTGGTATCGACCGGCGGCACGGCAAAGGCGATTGCCGAAGCCGGCCTTGCCGTGCGCGATGTCTCCGAACTGACCGGCTTTCCCGAGATCATGGACGGCCGCGTCAAGACGCTGCATCCGTCGGTGCACGGCGCGCTGCTCGGCGTGCGCGATGATCCCGAGCACGCCAAGGCGATGCATGATCACCGTATCGAGCCGATCGATCTTCTCGTTTCCAATCTCTACCCGTTCGAGGAAGTCCGCCGGTCCGGCGCCGACTATGCCGCTGTTGTCGAGAACATCGACATTGGCGGCCCTGCGATGATCCGCGCTTCGGCCAAGAACCACGCCTATGTCGCCATCGTCACCGATCCCGGCGACTACGCCTCGGTCCTCAATGCGCTGGAGATGAACATCGGCTCGCTGTCGCTGGACTTTCGCAAGAAGCTGGCGGCCAAGGCTTTTGCCCGCACCGCGACTTATGATGCCGCAATCTCCGGCTGGTTCGCCGAGACGCTGGAGATCGAGCATCCGACATGGCGTGCCTTTGGCGGCAAGCTGGAAAGCGTCATGCGTTATGGCGAAAACCCGCACCAAAGCGCCGGCTTCTACGTCAATGGTGACAACCGGCCGGGCGTCGCCACGGCGCGGCAGTTGCAGGGCAAGCAACTGTCCTACAACAACATCAACGACACCGACGCGGCCTTCGAGCTCGTCGGCGAGTTCGACCCCAACCGCTGCGCGGCCGTCGCCATCATCAAGCACGCCAACCCGTGCGGTGTCGCCGAGGGCGTCTCGCTGACAGAGGCTTATGCCAGGGCGCTGGCCTGCGATCCGGTCTCGGCCTTTGGCGGCATCGTCGCAATGAACCGCATTCTCGACGCCGAGGCGGCGGAGGAGATCGTCAAGACCTTCACCGAAGTGATCATCGCGCCGAATGCCTCGGAAGACGCCGTCCGCATCGTTGCCGCCAAGAAGAATTTGCGCCTGCTGGTTACCGGCGGCCTGTCCGATCCGCGTTCTGCCGGCATCACGGTGAAATCCGTTGCCGGCGGCATGCTCGTCCAGGGCCGCGACAATGCGGTCGTCGACGATCTCGAACTCAAGGTGGTGACCAGGCGCGCGCCGACGGCAACCGAAATGGCCGACCTCAAATTCGCCTTCCGCATCACCAAGCACGTCAAATCGAACGCCATCGTCTACGCCAGGGACGGGGCCACCGTCGGCATCGGCGCCGGCCAGATGAGCCGCGTTGATTCCTCGCGCATCGCCGCCCGCAAGGCGCTCGACGCCGCCGAGGCTGCAGGCCTGGCCGAGCCGCTGACCAAAGGCTCGGTCGTCGCTTCGGACGCCTTCTTCCCCTTTGCCGACGGGCTCCTATCGGCGATCGAAGCCGGCGCCACCGCCGTCATCCAGCCCGGCGGCTCGATGCGCGACGAAGACGTCATCGCCGCCGCGGATGAGCATGGCATCGCCATGGTGTTTACCGGCGTGAGGCATTTCCGGCATTAGCGCCTTTTTTACCCTCCCCATGATGGGGAGGGTAAGCTCACCCCACCGGCTGATCCGCCGGATATGGCGTCTTGATCAATATCGCGATGCCGATGCCGAGGAACAGGATGATCACCGCCATACCGAGCCGCGCTGAGTCGGTGGCCCAGCTGATCGTTGCCAACAGGAAGGGCGCCAGGAAGCTCGTTGCCCTTCCCGACAAGGCATAGATGCCGAAATAGCGGCCGGACTCCGCTGCGGTCACGCTGCGCGCCATATAGGAGCGTGACGACGCCTGCACCGGCCCGAAGGCGAGACCGATCAGCAGGCCGTACAGGATGTAAGCCTTCTCCGCCGCGGTGCCGAATAGCCCTCCTGAATCGGTGGTCGAGAGCTGTATGAGACCGAGCAGGGTAAAACCTGGCCCGGTAGAGACGATGCCGGCGGTGGCCACCGTCAACATCACGAGCGAGATCACGACAACCACTTTCGAGCCGAAGGCCGTATCCACGCGCGCGGCAATCCAGCAGCCAACGATGGCGACCACGTTGAGGATGATGCCGAAAATGCCGATCTCAGTGATTGACCAGCCGAACATCGCTGCTGCAAACACGCCCCCCTGCGTCAGCAGCGCGTTGACGCCGTCCTGATAAATCATGCGGGCGACAAGGAAGCGGAAGATGCCGCCGCGCTTGCGTGCTTCGGCCAGAGTCGACTTCAGTTCCGATAGGCCCTCACGTACCGCCGGCCCGATCGGAATCCCCTTGATGGCGTCCGGCGTGAAGAAGAACATCGGCAGGATGAACAGGAAATACCAGCCTGCCGAGAGCGGTCCCGTGGCGCGAGCATCTTCGCCGAGCCTCGGATCGAGCCCAAAAATGGGATTGAGGCCTATGATCGTCTTGCCGGTTTCCGGCGAGCCGGCCATGAAGGCAATGACAAAGATCAATGCGACCATGCCGCCGAGATAGCCGAGACCCCAGGCGATGTTCGAGATGCGGCCGATCTCGCTCTTCGGCACCAGGCGCGGCATCATCGAATCGTTGAAGACGGTCGAGAACTCCGCCGCCACCGAGGCCAACGAGAACAACGCCACGATCAGGAACGCATTCGAGCCGGGCGCAGCCAGCCACAACAGGCAAAGACTGGTGATCTTGATCGTTGCGAAAAAAGCGATCCAGGGTTTGCGCGGACCGGTCTGGTCCGCGATCGAGCCGAGAATGGGCGACAAAACGGCAATGACCAGCCCGGCGGCGGCAATGCCCCACGCCCAGACTGCCTGGCCCATGACCGGGTCACTGACCATGCGTGAAGCGAAATAGGGACCGAAGATGAAAGTGGTGACGACGGTGAAGAAGGGCTGCGCCGCCCAGTCGAAGAACATCCATCCCCAGATGCCGCGTCCTGATGCCCGCTGCACTGTTTCTACCGCCGCCATGCTGAAGATCCCTGCTCCGCCCGCATCGGGCGCCATGTCTGCATGTTTCGAATGCCCATGCAAATATCAAGCGCTGGGCCACCCCCTCATTGCTCTCGAGTTCCTCGCCCCCACTGAGTGGGGGAGAGGTGGCTCGGCGAAGCCGAGACGGAGAGGGGGAAAGCGCCACACGTTTGGATTGACCGGTCGAGGCTCAGTCCTACGAGGGCCCCCTCTCCGGCCGCTTCGCGGCCACCTCTCCCCCGCTTTTCGCGGGGGCGAGGAATCCAAGCTTTTGAAGCTCACATCCCGGTCAGATCGCTCATCAGCCCCGACGCGACCGACAGCCGCGAGACGGTGATGTCGCCACCTTCGGTCAGCGCTTGCAGCCGCTCGCGGATGCGTGCCACGCGCTCGCCGCCGGCTTCCAGCCAGGCCGCCACAGGATCCGCCGTCCCGGCATGGCCGGTGAGTGCAGCCACCGCGATGCCGCGTCGCGCCGCGCCGATCGTGTCGGTGGCGCGCGACAGCGCCAGTTGGTCGTAATAGTCAGACGGCGTGATCGACCGCGCCGCATCCTCGACGCGTGGAATGCGGAAGGCGTCGCTGACGGCAAAGAACGCCCTGGCCGCCGCAACGATGTCGGCATTGGCCGTGCGCGCCGTCAGCGCGATATCCGGGATCAGTTCCGCCAGATCGGCCAGTGCCAGTTGCGCGGCGAGCCTTTCCGGAGCGCCGGCCTTGAACAGGCCGTGCCGCCGCTCCTCGACGCGCTCGCGCGAGAACGCCGGCAGCAGCGAGACAAGCTTCGGCTCCAGCGCCTTGCGCGCCTCCTGCAGTTCGGCGATGCGCTGGCCGAGCGCTGCGGTGCCGGCATCGTTCTTCAGGTACCAGCCACTGGTCACAAAGATAAGCCTGCTGACGGACTGATAGAGGTCGAGCTGCGCCTGACCATCGACCTGGCTGTCCAGCGCGTCGATCTCGCGGTACAGCGCCGGCAGGGCAAAGCCATCGCGCACCACGGCGAAGGTGCGGACCACGTCGGCGGCGCTGCGCCCCGTGGCTTCCTGCAGCCGGTTGACGAAGGACGGTCCGCCGCGATTGACGAGATCGTTGGCGACGACGCGGGCGATGATTTCGCGGCGCAGACGGTGACCGTGGATTTCGGCTGCGTATTTCTTCGCCATCCGGTCGGGGAAATAGCCCATCAGGTCGCGGTCGAAATGCGCATCGTCCGGCACGTTGCTGGCGACGATGTCGGAAAACAGCACGATCTTGGCATACGCGAGCAGCACGCCGAGCTCGGCCCGGGTCAGCGGCTCGCCGCGCGCCTCGCGTTCGGCAAGGGCGGCCGGCGACGGCAGCGTTTCGACCGCGCGGTCGAGCAGGCCGCGCGCCTCCAGCGCCGTCATGAAGCGGCTCTGATGCGCGATGTCGGCGAGGCCACGCTTGCGGGCGATGGAAAGCGCCAGCGTCTGCTCGTAATTGTTGGACAGCACCAGCCCGCTGACCTCGTCGGTCATCTCGGCGAGCAGCTTGTTGCGCGCCGGCCGGGTCAGCGATCCCTTGCGCATGGCGGACGCCAGCGCGATCTTGATGTTGACCTCGACGTCGGAGCAGTTGACGCCACCCGAATTGTCGATGGCGTCGGAATTGCAGCGGCCGCCATTCATGCCGAACTCGATGCGGGCGCGCTGCGTGACGCCGAGATTCGCGCCCTCGCCGATCACTTTCGCCCGGACATCGAGCGCCGTGATGCGGATGGCGTCATTGGCGCGGTCGCCGACATCGGCGTTGGTTTCGCCCGAGGCCCTCAAATAGGTGCCGATGCCGCCGAACCACAGAAGGTCGACATTCGCCTTGAGGATGGCGGTCATGATCTCGACTGGGGTCGCGGTGGTCTTGGTGAGCCCGATCGCGGCGGCTGCCGCCGGCGGCAGCGTGATCGACTTCTGGCTGCGCGAGACGATGACGCCGCCTTCCGACAGTTTGGTCTTGTCGTAGTCCTGCCAGGACGAGCGCGGCAGCGCGAACATGCGCACCCGCTCGGTCATCGACGCCGCTATATCCGGATCGGGATCGATGAAGATGTCGCGATGGTCGAAGGCGGCGATCAGCCTGGTCTGCGGCGACAACAGCATGCCGTTGCCGAACACGTCGCCCGACATGTCGCCGACGCCGACGACTGTGAACGGCGAGGTCTGGATGTCGCGGTTGATCTCGCGGAAATGCCGCTTCACCGCTTCCCAGGCGCCCTTGGCGGTGATGCCCATCTTCTTGTGGTCGTAGCCGGCCGAGCCGCCGCTGGCGAAGGCGTCGTCGAGCCAGAAGCCGTGCTTCTCCGAGATAGCGTTGGCGGTGTCGGAGAAGGTCGCCGTGCCCTTGTCTGCCGCGACGACGAAATAGGGATCGTCCGGATCGCGACGCACGACGCCGGCCGGTGGGATGACGCCATCCAGGCCGATATTGTCGGTGATCGACAGCAGGCTGGAGACGAAGTTCTTGTAGGCCGAAGTTCCGGCCTCGAAGATCGCGTCACGGCTGCCGCCTGCGGGCAGGCGCTTGGGGAAGAAGCCGCCCTTGGCGCCGACCGGCACGATGACCGCGTTCTTGACCTGCTGCGCCTTGACCAGGCCGAGCACCTCGGTGCGGTAATCCTGGGCGCGGTCCGACCAGCGCAGGCCGCCGCGCGCCACCGGACCGAAGCGCAGATGCACGCCCTCGACCTCGGAACCGTAGACGAAGATCTCGCGCCATGGCCGCGGCGCCGGCAAGCCCTCGACCGCTTGCGAGTCCAGCTTGATAGCCAGCGATTGGCCTCTCGCTTTCGTTTCGGCAACGAAATGGTTGGTGCGCAGCGATGATTCGATCAGGTTGAGATAGCGGCGGATGATGGTGTCGTCATCGATGTTGGGCACTTCTTCCAAGGCGTCCTTGATCTTGGCCTTGAGGTGCTTGGCGGCGACGACGCCTTCCGTCCCGGCCGTCGGGCCGAGGCGGGCGACGAACAGCGCATGCAGCCCGCGCGCAATGTCGGGATAGCGGTTGAGCGCGGCTGCTATGAAATCCTGGCTCTGCGGAATGCCGGCCTGCTGCAGATAGCGGCCATAGGCGCGCAGGATGGTGACTTCGCCCGACCATAGGCCCGCGGTCTGGGCAAGGCCGTTGTAGCTGTCATTGTCGATATCGCCGCGCCACACCGACAGGAACGCGTCCTCGAACAGCGCGCCGCCATCGGTGAGGTCGATCGGCTTGCCGTAGCTGTTCTCCAGCTCCATGTCGTGGACAAAGACGGTGTCGCCGCCCTCCTCGTCGACCTCGAAAGTCCGCTCGCTGATGACGCGGAAGCCGATGTTTTCCAGCACCGGCACCCGTCTGGACAACGCCACCGGGCTGCCGTGATGATAGATCTTCAATGCCGCCTGATGCGGTTTCTGCTCGCCATGGCGATAATAATCGATGGCGATCGGATTGGCGGCGCTGATTTTGGCGATGCGCCCGGCATCGGCCAGCGCCACGCTCGCGCTGAAGGAATCGCGGTAGCTCTCAGGAAACCGCGCGGCGATAGCCTTCAACGCCTGATCGCTGCCGCCGGCCTCAGCCGCATCGGCCAGCGCATCGTCCCAGGTGCGCACTATGTCGCGGATCGCCGCCTCGACGGCCGCCTGCTCGACCTTCGGCGTCTTGCCACCGGAGCGGCCGATGATGAAATGCACGCGCGCCAGCCCGCCTTCCGGGAAGGCCGGATAGTAAGCCGACAAACGGCCTTCGAACACTGTCTTGAGGTAGGTGCCGACCTTCTCGCGCACGACGCTGTCGTAGCGGTCGCGCGGCACGAAGACGAGGATGGAGACAAAGCGGTCGAACTGGTCGACGCGCACCAGCGCCCGCACGCGCGGCCGCTCGACCAGGCCGAGAATGGCGGCGGCGTGCTTCTTCAGGATCGGCACCGGCACCTGGAACAGTTCGTCGCGCGGATAACTCTCCAGGACGTTGATCAGTGCCTTGCCGGAATGGTCGTGGCGGTCGAAGCCCGACTTGGCGATGATGGTTTCGGCCTTTGACCTCAGATACGGGATCTTCATCACCGAGCGCGTGTAGGCGGTCGAGGTGAACAGGCCGACGATGCGCAATTCGCCCGACAATGCGCCCTTGGCGGTGTAGGTCTTGACGCCGATATAGTCGAGATAGATGCGGCGGTGCACCAGCGACTTGGCGTTGGCCTTGGTGACGATCAGCGGCTCCGGCCCATGCAGGAAGGCGCGGATTTCGGGCGTCGTCGTCACCGCTTCGGTGCCGCGCCTGAGCACCAGCACGTCGGGGTCGGAGAGGATGCCGAGGCCGGGCTTGTCGGCGCGCTCCAGATTGCCGCTCTCCGCGCCACCGCTGTATTTGAACTCGCGCATGCCGAGGAAGGTGAAATTGTCGTCGCGCAGCCATTCCAGGAAGGCGATCGCCTCGGCGACGCTCTTCTTGTCGAGCGGCACGGCGGAATAGCGAAACTCGGAGATCGCCTGGTCGAGGCGGGCGAGCATCGGCTTCCAGTCGCTGACCGCGGCGCGGACCTGGCTGAGCATCTTGCGCAAGCGATCAGCGAGCGCGTTCGCCTGCTCCGCCGTCAGGCGCGGGATGTGGACATGGACGACGCTCAGCCGGTCGTGGGTGCTGTCGTCCTTGATGACGCTGCCGTCGCCGAGAATCTCGTCGACGCCGGCCTTGCCATGGCGCACCACGATGACCGGATGGGTGACCAAAGTCGGCTCGCCGGCGGTCTCGGTGATCTCGCCAAGGATCGAATCGAACAGGAACGGCATGTTGTCGTTGACGACGGTGATAACCGTCATCGGCCGGCCCTCGCGGGAGACGCCCGACTCGGCATCGACGGCGACGACGCTCTGGCCCTTCTTATGGACGGCGACCGCCCGCCCGGCCAGATCGGCGGCGCGCTGAAGGTCGGCGGCGTCATAGGCGGCAATGTCTTCCGCCGGCGCGCGTGCCAGCAGATAGTCGGCGAGACCGGTCGACTTCTCGTCGGGCTTCGCCGCTGCACTGGCTTTTTTCTTCGACTTAGCTGCGGATTTCACGCTCGCCATGATGTCCTCCCGTCACATGCTTTTACGACTATGGTAGCAGATGACCGCCGTTTGGCGACAAAGGTTTGACGGCTCGCTAAAAATTATCGGAATTCGGCGGCCAGGCCGTAGAGAACGAGGAGGAAGACCCCATGTCCGGCAAGATCAGCGCGCTTGACCTCGGCATCGCGGAGCTCAGCGAGGCGACAAAAGCCTATTTCGCCAAATGCGAGGAAAAGCTCGGCCTGGTGCCCAATGTCCTTCTTGCCTATGCCTTCGACGAGAAAAAGCTGCGCGCCTTTACCGACACCTACAACGATCTGATGCTGGGTGAATCCGGCCTGTCGAAGCTTGAGCGCGAGATGATCGCGGTCGTCGTCTCCTCGATCAACCATTGCTATTACTGCCTGACCGCGCATGGCGCGGCGGTGCGGCAGCTCTCCTGCGACCCGGCTTTCGGCGAAATGATGGTGATGAATTTCCGCGCCGCCAATCTGTCGGCGAAGCAGACAGCGATGCTGGAATTCGCCGTCAAGCTGACCGAACAGCCGGCAAAGATCGTCGAGGCGGACCGGGCAGCGCTGCGCAACACCGGCTTCACCAACCGCGACATCTGGGACATCGCCTCGACCGCTGCCTTCTTCAACATGTCGAACCGGGTGGCGGCGGCGATCGATATGCGGCCGAACGACGAATACCACGCCATGGCAAGGTGAGGCGTGGCGGCCGCCCTATATCAGCTATCCCTCATTCTCGTTGCTTGTTTGCCCGTTTGGTCCGATGATCGGCAGGCGGCATGACCGCGTGCCGGTTCGGGCCGCTCACCTAGGGAGGAGAACATGGCGAAATTTCTCTATGTCTATCATGGCTCCGGCAAGATGCCGACCGACGAGGCCGAGCGGAAAGCCTCGATGGATGCCTGGACCGGCTGGTACGGCAAGCTTGGCTCGGCCGTCGTCGACGGCGGCAATCCGGTCGGCAAGTCGAAGATGGTGCTGCCCGGCGGCAAGGTCGAGAACAATGGTGGCAGCAGTCCGACCGCCGGTTACACGATCGTCGAAGCGAAGGACATCGACGATGCCGTCGCCAAGGCGAAGGGTTGCCCGATCCTGATGGACCCGGCGTTCAGTGTCGAGATCGCGCCGATCATCGAAATGATGTGACGCGATCTACCAAAGTCATCGAAGCAAAAAAAGATCCCGCCTTTCGCTGATGCGATCCTTCGGTTTGGGGTCATGCCCTATGACCGCGCCGCGATGGCCGCGGCAGCGCCGGCCATGGTGCCGGCGCTGATGCGGTTGGCGATCTTCATCGCCCGCTTGCTCTTCAGCAGCTTGCGCGCCTGCGAAGCCGCCAGCACCCAGGCGAGATCGATGGCGATCAGCACCACCGCCATCGTCGCCGTCAGCTCGACCCAGCCGACAATGCTGACCGAAGCCAGATCGATGATGGTCGGCAGCAACGCCAGATAGAACATCATGATCTTGGGATTGCCGAGTGTCACCGCCATGCCGGCAAAGAACAGCTTTGTCGCCGAATCTTCACGCGGCATATCGCCTTCCCTGGCCTCGACCGGCGCGGTCCACATCCTCCAGGCGAGGTAAGCGAGATAGGCGACACCAACCCATTTCACGACGACGAAGGCAAAGTGAAAGGTCTGCGCCACGACAGCCAGCCCGAACACCGCCAGCGACAGCCAGATGCCCTCGCCGATCCACATAGCGAGCAGGAATGGGAACACATCGCGAAACCCTTTCGAGATGACACGGGCAACCAGCGCCGCGATCGATGGGCCGGGCGAACCGGCAGCGACGAACAAAGCGGCGGCGAAGATCAGGAGCGAGGTGAGGTGCATGGCGGAGCCTTCGAGCGTTGGGCGGCAAAGAATATCCGATCGATAGCGATTTGGCACCCTTGAGCTTGATGGGCCAGCACGCGCGACGATTTCAGCGGCCGGACCTTGCTGACACCGCTGGTTTGAGAAAGGATCGCCGCCATGAAATCGATCGTCATTCACGCGGCAAAGGACCTTCGCATCGAAGAGACCGATCCAGGCACGGCTGGCGCCGGACAGGTCGAGATTTCAGTCGAAGCCGGCGGTATCTGCGGCTCGGACCTGCACTATTACAACCATGGCGGCTTTGGCGTGGTCCGCCTGCGCGAGCCGATGATCCTGGGACATGAGGTTGCCGGCACGGTGAAGGCGCTTGGTGCGGGCGTCTCAAGCCTCGCCGTCGGCGACCGTGTCGCGATTTCGCCCAGCCGGCCCTGCAATGCCTGCCGCTACTGCCTGCAAGGCATGCAGAACCAATGCCTCAACATGCGCTTCTATGGCAGCGCCATGCCGATGCCGCACATACAGGGCGCCTTCCGCCAGCGTCTCGTCGCCGAAGCGTCGCAGTGCCACAAGATAGCCGACCATGTCTCCATCAACGAAGCCGCCTTTGCCGAGCCCTTCGCGGTGACGCTGCACGCCATGAACCGCGCCGGCTCGCTGCTCGGCAAGCGGGTGCTGGTCACCGGCAGCGGGCCGATCGGCGCGCTCTGCATCCTTGCCGCGCGCGTCCACGGCGCGCGCGAGGTCGTCGCCACCGATGTCATGTATGCCGTGCTGGTCAAGGCCCGGGAGGTCGGCGCCGACCGCACCATCAATGTCGCCACCGACGGCGCCAGCCTCGCCGCCTACAACGTCGAAAAGGGCAGCTTCGACGTCATGTTCGAATGTTCGGGCAACGAACGCGCGGTGCGGGCGGGGCTAGACGTGCTGAAGCCGCGCGGCGTGCTGGTCCAACTCGGCCTTGGCGGCGATATGTCACTGCCGCAGAACCTCATCGTCGCCAAGGAAATCGAGATGCGCGGCTCCTTCCGCTTCCACGATGAGTTCGCGCTGGCCGTCGATCTGATCAACAACCGTCGCGTCGACGTCAAACCGTTGCTGACCGGCATCTATCCGATGGACGAAGCGGTTGCGGCGTTCGAGATTGCCGGCGACCGCACCCAGTCGATGAAGGTGCAGATCGCGTTCAATTAGGCAAACCACGAGGCCTGTCTGTCTGCCGATCTGTTGCCTTGTTTTCGCAATTCCTGACGGAAAACCGTTTCACATTTTTCCTGGAATTGCTGTAGAAGAGCCGTCCCGACATCCATTTCGAGCTTCATTTTGCCTCAGTAACCGCCGGTCTCGCCAACTCCCCTGATCACACTTGGCAGGGCGCCGCCATCCGCGGAGCCTGCTTCATTTTCATGTGTTCCTCAGGCGGCGGTTCGAGACCGGTTTGGCATTGCTGAACCGCTGTCGCGCGGCCTTGCGCCTGTGACACCTGACTTCCGACTATAGCTAGCGCTCGCCACGCCGTGCCTGCAGGGGCATCTCGACATTGCCGGCCTGAAGAACTTCCCGACGGGAAGGGCTTATCGGCATGTCCGGCACTCTGCGCATCCACTGGGCAATTGCGCCCGAAATCGCACCTCGACCTCTCATCAACTGCAACCGCTGCGGCACTTTGAAAGCCTATCGCTGCAGCGACAAATTCCGCGTCAACGCTAATGGCAAGCGCATCGATGTCTGGCTAATCTACCGCTGCATCGACTGCGACAATTCGTGGAATTTCGGAATTTTCGAACGTTGCAACCGCCGCGACATCGAACCAGCGCTGCTGGCAGCGCTTGAAAGCAACGATCCGGCCCTGGCGCGCCGCCATGCCTTCGATGTTGTCGCACTGCGCAGCCGGGTGGGTCGCGTCGAGGAATTCTCCGACGTCGTCGTTCACAAACAGAGTCTCGGCGACAATGGCGATAGCGCGACCGCGTTGGAGCTAGGGCTTGGGCTGGAATTGCCGACATCGCTGCGGCTCGATCGGCTGCTCGCCGGCGAGCTCGGCATCTCGCGATCGCGGCTCCAGGCACTGGAGGAGAAGCGATTGCTGGTGGTTGATCCGGAAGGGGCCAAGGCTTTGCGCAAGCCGGCTCGTGAGGGAACGACGATCCGCATCGACCTGACCGGCGAACCGGATCACAAAGCCATCATCTCGGCAGCCGCGGGTGAATGAAAAGAGGGGCGAAGCACCGGTGCCTCGCCCCTCTTAAATCCAGACAATCAGGCGATCACGCCGCGCCGACCACCTTGGCCGACTTCTCGAAGCGCTTGCGCTCGTTCGGATCGAGATAGAGTTTTCTCAACCGGATGGTTTTCGGCGTTACCTCGACCAGCTCGTCATCCTGGATCCAGGCCAGCGCGCGCTCCAGCGTCATGCGGATCGGCGGCGTCAGCTTGACCGCCTCGTCCTTGCCGGCGGCGCGGATGTTGGTCAGCTTCTTGCCTTTCAGCACGTTCACTTCGAGGTCGTTGTCGCGGCTATGGATGCCGATGATCATGCCCTGATAGACCTTGACGCCCGGATCGATGACCATCGGGCCGCGATCTTCCAGGTTCCACATGGCGTAGGCGACGGACTCGCCCTGCTCATTGGAGATCAGCACGCCATTGGTGCGGCCCGGCAGTTCCCCCTTGTAGGGTTCGTAAGCATGGAACAGCCGGTTCATCACGGCCGTGCCGCGCGTGTCGGTCAACAGTTCCGACTGGTAGCCGATCAGGCCTCGCGTCGGCGCGTGGAAGACGATGCGCTGGCGGTTACCGCCGGAGGGGCGCAGCTCGACCATCTCGGCCTTGCGCTCCGACATTTTCTGCACGACGACGCCGGCATGCTCCTCGTCGACGTCGATGACGACTTCCTCGACCGGCTCCAGCAATTCGCCGTTCTCGCCCTTCTGCATGACGACGCGCGGACGCGACACGGCGATTTCAAAACCTTCGCGGCGCATCGTCTCGATCAGCACGGCCAGCTGCAATTCGCCGCGGCCGGAGACGAAGAACGAATCCTTGTCCGGCGATTCCTCGATCTTCAGCGCGACATTGCCTTCGGCTTCGCGCAGCAGGCGGTCGCGAATGACGCGGCTGGTCACCTTGTCGCCTTCGGTGCCGGCGAGCGGCGAGTCATTGACCAGGAACGACATGGTCACAGTCGGCGGATCGATCGGCTGCGCATGCAGCGGCTCGGTCACCGACGGGTCGCAGAACGTGTCGGCGACGGTGCCCTTGGACAGGCCGGCAATGGCGACGATGTCACCCGCCTGGGCTTCGTCGATCGGCTGGCGCTCGAGGCCGCGGAAAGCGAGGATCTTGGAGACGCGGCCGGTTTCGATCTGGGTGCCGTCATGGTGCAGAACCTTGACCGCCTGGTTGGACTTCAGCGAACCCGACTCGATGCGGCCGGTGATGATGCGGCCGAGGAAGGGGTTGGCTTCCAGAATGGTGCCGATCATGCGGAACGGGCCCGGATGAACGGTCGGCTCCGGCACATGCTTGATGACGAGGTCGAACAGCGGCGAAAGCTGCTGGTCCTTCGGGCCCTCGGGGTTTTCCGAAACCCAGCCATCGCGGCCCGAACCGTAGAGGATCGGGAAATCGAGCTGCTCGTCGGTGGCGTCGAGGGCTGCAAACAGGTCGAACACCTCGTTGACCACCTCGACATGTCGGGCGTCCGGACGGTCGATCTTGTTGATGACGACGATCGGCTTCAGGCCGACCTTGAGCGCCTTGCCGACGACGAACTTGGTCTGCGGCATCGGGCCTTCGGCGGCGTCGACCAGCACGATGGCCGAATCCACCATCGACAGGATGCGCTCGACCTCACCGCCGAAATCGGCGTGGCCGGGCGTGTCGACGATATTGATGCGGGTATCCTTCCAGTCGACCGAGGTCGCCTTGGCCAGGATGGTGATGCCGCGTTCCTTTTCGAGGTCGTTGGAATCCATGGCGCGTTCGGCGACGCGCTGGTTGTCGCGGAAGGAGCCGGATTGCTTCAGAAGCTGGTCGACAAGGGTGGTCTTTCCATGGTCGACGTGCGCGATGATCGCGATATTACGAATTTTCATGTTGTGGTCTCGGGAGCGTTGCAGGCAGCAGGCCAAAAGGCGCCGCCTCTTTCGGTTGCGCGGCTCATACAGGGTTTTTCGCAATTGCGAAAGAGGAGGCGCATCACCAAATACTCATCAAATCTTAAGCATCTCGGTGTGAGATGGTTTTGTTAACCAAGGCGGGAACCTTTCGGGGCCCGGGCAGTTCGAAATTCATGACCGACAAACTCAACCGATTTTGGCCACTCATCGCTTCGGTCGCATTCGCTGCCCTGCTGGCCGCCAATGCCGCCCAATCGGCCGCGACGTTGAAGGAAGCCAATCCCGCTTCGTCATCCGACCAGACGGCCGAACAGATGTTTGCCGACGCCCCAGACGGCGTCGACCCCGTGGTAACCGGCCCGGTCAGCGCGTCTTTCAAGCAGAGGCAGCAGCTAGCCGGCTGCGACAGCGCGGTTTGGCCGAAGATTCCGACGGTTTGCTATCCGGATTGATGCACCGCCCTACTCCAAGCGTAGCGCTCCTCACACCCCGCTCTGCCCTGCCGGGCATCTCCCCCTCAAGAGGGGAGATCAGATGTCGCGTTGGCTTTCGCCAATCTTAAGCGCGGGAGAATCAGCGCCAGCGTCAAGTAGCCAATCTCCCCCCTTGAGGGCCTGTTGCGTTATTAGGCTTTGGACGCCTGGAGAGACGGCAGGGGCGCAGCGAAGTGGTTTCCG